>CAINCZ010000037.1 GCA_903847195.1 uncultured Acidobacteriota bacterium
AAACTCAGCCCGCCGTGTCTTCTTCGCGTACCGCTCAAACCCGTTACCCATCGCCAGTGTCCTCTGTTGGAAATCGCGCTTCATTCAGCGACACTGTAACCGAATTGACTGTGGAAAGTTCAGAGCTTAATCAGAGTCTCCATAGACTCGAAGGCGTGACCGCCGCAAAGCGCGGCGCGTGCGCGAAAATCGAAAATGGCGGGGCCGGGCTGATACTATGTCGCCGAGGCCATGCTTCTCGAATTGCGCCATCTCGGAGTCGCGTTCCCTTCGCCCGCTGGCGAACTGAGCGCCGTGCGCGATCTCAGCTTGGCGATTGCTCCTGGCGAGGTTCTTGGCGTCGTGGGCGAATCAGGCTCGGGAAAGTCGGTCACTTCGCTGGCTATCATGCGCCTGCTTCCCGCTTCGGCGTGCATCTCCGGCCAGGTTCTTTTCCATGGCCGCGATCTGCTCGCGGCCTCAACCGACGAGATGCGCCGCGTGCGTGGCGCACAAATCGCCATGATCTTCCAGGAACCCATGACCGCGCTCAACCCGGTCATGCGGGTGGGCGACCAGGTTGCCGAGGCGGTGCGCACGCACGCGCATTATGCTCGTGGCCAGGAGCGGCCGCAGGCCTCCAAGCTCGCCCTGCAGGCTTTGCACGACGTCGGCATCCCCGATCCGGAGCGCCGCATCCGCAACTACCCGCATCAACTCTCGGGAGGCCAGCGGCAGCGCGTGATGATCGCCATGGCGCTCGTCAATCGCCCGCAGTTGCTGATAGCCGACGAGCCCACGACGGCGCTCGACGTCACCGTGCAGGCGCAGATCCTCGAGTTGCTCGTGCAGTTGCAGCGCCAGTTCGGACTGGCCATGCTATTCATTTCGCACGATCTCGCCGTGGTTTCGCAGATCGCCCAGCGCATTGCCGTACTCTACGCGGGCGTGCTGGTCGAGATCGGCTCACGGTCCGACATCTTCAACTCGCCGCTGCATCCCTACACGCGCGGCCTGCTGCGCGCCGTGCCCACGTTGACGACTCCCCGCCATGAACCGTTGCGCACCATCGAAGGCTCGGTGCCCGCCCTTCATGTCCTGCCGCCGGGATGCCCCTACGAGCCACGCTGCGAACTGCGCCGCGCCGAATGCGCTGCCACGCTGCCGCAGTTACGCGAAGTTGCCCCGGGCCACTTCGCCCGTTGTCCCTTCGCCGCGTGCTGAGGCGCGCGCCCCGCACCGCGGGCGAGTTCCGCTGATATAATCCATGCGCCGTGCGCCTTCTCGTCCTCAGCGACGTGCATGCCAATCTGGAAGCCGTGCAGGCTTGCCTGCAAGCTGCTCCGCCCTACGACGCTGCCATCAACCTGGGCGACCTGGTCGGTTACGGCGCCAGTCCCAACGAAGTTCTTGGCCTGCTGGAGAGCCTTTGCCGCTGGCATGTGCGCGGCAACCACGATGCGGCCGTCGCCAACATTACCAACTTTGAACACTTCAACCCCATGGCTGCCGCCGCCGCCCGGTGGACGCGCGAGGCACTATTGGCCGCGCACGCACAATGGCTGCGTGAGGTGCGCCCCGGTCCGCTTCGCCTGCCTGCCCTGAAGGGGTTGCTCTGGGTGCATGGCTCGCCCTTCGCCGAGGACGAGTACCTCGTGGACCCGCGTCGCGCCGGCGAGACCCTGCTGCACATTAAGTCGGCGACCACATTCTTCGGACATAGCCACCTGCAGGGCGGCTTCCGCCTCAGCGGTACTGCCTGCAGTGAGTTCCAACCCGAGATCGAACCGGGCAAGGGCCCCGCCTGCTGGGAGATGCAGCTCGACCCCGCTGCGCGCTACCTCATTAACCCCGGCTCCGTCGGCCAGCCGCGCGATGGCGACTGGCGCGCCGGCTTTGCCCTCTACGACAGCGAACGCTCGGTGGTCGCTTTCCATCGCGTGCCTTATGACGTGGCCGCATGCCAGCGCCGCATTCTCGCCGCCGGACTGCCCGACCGCCTCGCTCATCGCCTCTCCTTCGGACGCTGAACTTTCTGCTACGATCACCTCATATGCCATCGCAGCAGGATGATCTTTTCGCTCCCCGTAAGCCCCAGACCGCAGCCGTCAAGGCGACGCCGGCCAGCGCGTCGGTTGAAACCCTCGTCGCTCACATCGACGGCGGCGCGCGCGGCAATCCCGGCCCGGCCGGATACGGCGTTTTCGTGCAGGACCCCAAGGGCCGCACCGTCGCCGAGTTGCACCGCTATCTCGGCCACCAGACCAATAACGTCGCCGAATACTCGGCCCTGCTGGCCGCGCTCGATTACGCGATCCAGCACGGCGCCCGCGCGCTGCGCGTGCGCAGCGACTCCGAGTTGCTGGTCAAGCAGATCAAGGGAATCTACACGGTGCGCGCCGAGGGTTTGATTCCGCTGTTTCAACGCGCGCAGAAGCTGATGCTCGAACTGGAAGACTTCCGCATCGAGCACGTGCGCCGTGAACAGAACACCGACGCCGACCGCCTCGCCAACAAGGCCATGGACGAAGGCACGCGGCGCTGAGCGGCGTTCCCTGCTCCCTCAAACAAAGGCGAAGCCCCGCGCTCGACGAACGCGGGGCTTTTGACTTTGCTTTTCTCACCCTCGCCGATAAAAGCTCAGCCCCGAATCCCCCTGCACCAACTTCCGTCGCCGCTCCAACGCACCCACCTGCTCGCCCGGATCGAAGCGCCGGTCGTGCTCGGCAATAATCAGCGTCGCGGGCGTGACCAGCCGGGATTGCGACAGCAAGCCCAGCGTCTCGGCGTACAACTCCTGGTGGTCGTAGGGCGGGTCCAGAAAAACGTAATCGCAGGGGATCGCCGCCGAGTCCAGCAGCCGCAGCGCCTGCGCGGCCTCGCGCTCCACCACCTCGAAGCCGGTGTCGATCTTGAGCGAACGCAGGTTCTCGCGGATCAGCGCTGCCGCCCGCCGCGACGACTCGATGAAGTACACCTGCCGGGCCCCGCGGCTCAGCGCCTCGATGCCGACCGCACCGGTTCCGGCAAAGATATCCAGCCACACGCTGCACGCGAGCGCCTCGGGGTTGCCCGCCGTGAGCACGTTGAACAAGGTCTCGCGCGTGCGGTCCGAGGTGGGACGCGTTTCCATCCCCGGCAAGGCCCGCATGGGGCGACTGCGATATTGTCCCGCGATGATTCTCATGGTCCCACTTTACCTGTTGCCGCTGCGCGCCCGGCGTGCCGCCGCCCGGCTTACGTTCTTTCGCCCGGTCAGGAGCGTCTAATACTTGCGGCTGAATGTATTAGAATCCAGTTTCGGCCCAATTTTCGAGGTACGGATGCGCAACTGGTCTCTCCCCCTGGCACGGATACGCGGCGTCGAAGTTCGGTTGCATCTGACGTTCGTGCTCCTGCTGGCCTTTGTCTGGCTCACCGAGTTGGGCTCCGCCCACGGCCCCGGCTCGCTCCGGCCTCTGGCGCTGGTCGCCATTGTTCTCGGCTCCGTCCTGCTGCACGAGATCGCGCACGCCGTGGTCGGGCACGTTACCTCCCAGCCGCACGCAATTCTGCTGTTTCCCCTCGGCGGAGTCATGCTGAGCGACGACTCGGCGCCGCTGCCCGTCGATCTCGGCCCCGAGGTGCGTGCTGCCCTGGCCGGGCCTGCCATCAACCTGCTGGCCGCCGGAGTGATCGCCGCCGGCACCTCCGCGTTTGTCCCGCAGGACCTGCTGGCCGCGCCACTCGTTTCCTCCAGCGGCCTGCTGCGCAGCGCGCTCTGGATCAACCTTTTCCTCGGCGTCGTCAACCTGCTGCCCGCCTATCCGCTGGATGGCGGACGCATCCTGCGCCTGCACTTCCTGCGGCAGGAAGATAGCATCCGCGCCATGCGCCGCGCCATCAGCTATGGCCAGATGATCTCGACCGCGCTGATCTTCGCCGGAGTATGGCACTCCTGGCTGATGATGGCCGGTGTTTTTCTCTTCCTCGCCACGCAACTGGAAGACCGCTCGGCCGTATTCCAGGCCGTGCTGCACAACGTCAGCATGCAGGACGTCATGCTGACCGACTTCGCCATCCTCTCGCCCGCCGATACCTTGGAAGACGCGCTGCACAAGGCCGTCCACTCGCTACAGGACGACTTCCCGGTCATCCGCGGCAGCGACCTGGTCGGCATCATCTCACGCCGCCGCATACTGGAATCCCTGCGTACCGACGGCAACAGCTACGTGCAGACCGCCATGGACCAGTCCTTCCACGTCGCCCAGCGCCAGGACTCGCTGGCCTCGGCCTTTCGCACCATCACCGGCCAGGGCGCCACGCTGATTCCGGTCACCGACGGCGAACATCTGGTGGGCATCGTGACTCTGCAAAACCTGATGCACTCGATGTCGCTGCTGGCGGAGACGCGCAAGTTGAAGCGCGGACAGTAGTCTCTGCAGAGCGAAAATAACGCGCCGAGCTCGACCCGGTTCCAATACTGGTGCCCCACATCTGCCGCAGTTGGCAGATGTGGGTTCTGTCCGTTTCCCGAAACAGAGTCGCTCCTTCCCGGACGCCATTCCTCCGCTGAGCTATACTCTCTCCCCATGCCGCAGGGCCTCCGAGGAGTAGCAAGCCCAAAAACCCACATCTGCTAACTGCGGCAGATGTGGGGCACCGTCGGGTGGAGAGACGCGGGCCAGCAGCCCTGTCATTGGCAGATGTGGGGTTGGCAATACTCCGACACTGAGAGTTCCCTATTTTTGCGCCAAAGACAGCCGCAAATACTGGCCACTGGTCGGGTAGTTCCCCTCGCAGCGCTCGAACCCATAGACTGTTACTCCGTTTCCGTAATAGCATCTGCTCCATTTTCACAACATGTGCACGAGGGTAGCTGATGAACGGCTTTTCAGAGCCCACCATACGCCTGATCGCGAGCCTTCGCGAAGAGGCTCGACAGGTCACGAGCGGTTTCACGCAGTATTCAATCCAGACGATAGCGTTTGCTACTACCGTATTCGGAGCATCTGCAGCTCTCCAGAAGAGCGCATATGAATATGCTGGGCTCGCTGCTATCCCAGTGATCATTCTAGTTCTGACAGTAGTACGAATTGGGACTCACACATATGCCACCTCCAACCGCCTTTCGGGATACATCCTATTCCTAGAATATGCTGCGCGATTCGGGAGCAAGAACCGGCTGCGCCTCAATGGCTGGGAGGAGGCGATGCGCGCCTGGAGAGCAGTGCAATCGACAGTGTTTGACAAACTGTATGTGAATAAAGGATGGCACCGCGACAGGTTGCAGCATGATTTACAAAATGACCGGATGGATAAGCGCCGGTGGTTTTTGCCTAAAACGCTGCTGCGAAATGGTGCTATATGGTATTCGGGCAGCTATCTCGAGAATGTGCTCAGGGCGCTTCATATAATTGCGTTCCTGGGGATTGCACAATTAGGCTATTTAACCTACCAGCTAAGGGACAAATGGTCAGCAGCTAATCTCAAATCTGGCGTTACGGACAATAATTTTGCAGCTCTCGTTCCGATTGTTTTTGCGGCGTCAATTCTGTATTTCTATTTTCGGCGTCGCAAGACCAGAGACCGAAGGGAACTCCTCGAAAACGGACTCTTATCGATCAATTCCTGCGCCCTGATGTGGCATGCTATCGCCGTCGCTCACTACCGGACCTTGGTTACACTGAGAAACGAAGATCTGGCTGGAGGCATAGAAACGCCGAAAAGAGGCTACTACGACTACACGAATTGCCTCTCCTGGTTTGCTATTGATTTATGTAACAAGCTCGACAGGGAGGCATTTCACGACTGGCTCATAGAAGAAAAAGATGATGAGATAATCCGCGCCGCGATTTGCGGCAGGAAAAAAGGCCCTAAGAGTGTTCCTCTCGGTACCCCCTCCCCGCCTCTTTCGCTTTGGCAGCGATTCAATCGACTTATTGCTTCCCTACTACGACCTCAAAGCTGACCGGCATATCCTTGGGCGCGTAGCACTGGCGGTTGTCGCAGGCCTGGAAGCGCATGGTCCCCGGCACGCGGTAGGTGCCTGGTTTCAGGCCCGGCGCGGCTGCGACGGTAGCCGTCACCGCGAAGTCTCCCGTATAGACGTTCAGCTTCTCGCCTGGCAGGAACTCAAACTCCATGTCATCGCCCGGAGGGTAGGCGAGCGTCACCGCCAGCTTCGGCGGCGGTTGCAGGCGCAGCAGGGTCGCCAGCAGCAGGTCGCTGTGAGGTTTGTTGGAGTTGACGTGATAGCCGGCATCGACGCGGTAGGCCAGTTGCACGCGCGCGGACTTGCCGGGCGCGACCTTGGCCGGGGTGACCGGGGCGGCCTGCACCGAGGGTTGCTTGCGTGCGGTCTGGGCGTGTTGGCCCATGGCCATGGCGGCTATTAGAAGAACGGCGGGAAGAAGATAGTTCGTCAGTCGGGTTTTCATCGGCATTGGTCGGCACTCGCTGTTTCCCAGGTTAGCGCCCAAAAGACGGGCGCGGAACCTGGGGCACCCGGCGCGCGCAAAAAGCAGATCCTTCGCTGCGCTCAGGATGACCCCATCTTTAGCGGAATACACCTTCTCGGGACCGCCGTAACCAGAGAACTGCGCCCGCTCTAGCGCAGCGACGCCTGTTGCTGTCCCTGGCTCAGTGCCTGTTGCACGAGGCGCTCGATCTCGGCGTGGCCGCGCAGTCCCAGCACCGATTTTACGACCTTGCCGTCGCGTCCGATATAAAACGTGGTCGGCAGGTTTTCGACGTTGCCATACGCGTTGCCCACCTGCTCGTTACCCATGAGCACCGGATAGTTGACCTTCATGTCGTTGACGAATTGCAGCTTCTTCTCTTTGCTGGCGTCGTCGAGCACGAGCACGCCCAGCACCGTCAGTCCCTTGTCGCCGTACTGGTTCTGCAGGTCCACGAACCACGGGATCTCGACCTTGCAGGGCGGGCACCAGGTCGCCCAGAAGTTCAGCAGCACGGCGCGGCCTTTAAAGTCGGACAGGTGCACCGATTTGCCCGTGCGCAGGTCGGTCAGCGCGAAATCCGGCGCGGGCATGCCGTCGGCCCTGCCGAAGGTCAGCCCCGGGCCGCCCCCAGGACGCCGATGTTGCCGGTAGCTGGTCCAGAACATCCCGGCCAGCACCACCGCTACAATGGCGATCACGATCCAGTTGCGTTTCACAGGCGAAACCTCTCCCAAGACGCAGGGGCTAAAGCCCCACCTAAATTCAAAGCCCTACGGCATGGCTGTAGCCATGCCCAGACACGAAACAGATTCACGCTACAGTGCGAAGCGGTTCAAAAATCCCAGGTAGCCCGAGAGCATGGTCAGGTGCCGGGTCAGCACCAGCACGCCGATGATGATCAGCAGCACGCCGCTGACTACCTCTACGGTGTGCAGGTGGCGGCGAAAGCGTCCATAAAAACTCAGGAAGCGGTCGATGCCGAGCGAGGTCAGCAGGAACGGCACGGCCAGTCCCAGCGAGTAGACGGCCAACAGCAACGTTCCCTTGAGGACCGTATCTTCGGAGGCGGCAAAGGCCAGAATCGTCGCCAGAATTGGGCCGATGCAGGGCGTCCAGCCGAAGGCAAAGGCAAAGCCCACAGCAAAAATCCCCCAGGCCGAGCTGCCGCCTTTCACGTTGTGCAGGCGCTTGTCGGCGTACAGGGCCTTGATACGGATGATGCCCGTCAGGTGCAGCCCGAATACGACGATCAGCGCCCCGGCAAGCCGCGTCAGGATGGGATAATACTGGCGCGTCACCTGTCCGAGGCCGGTCGCCACCGCGCCCAGCAGGATGAACACCAGCGAGAAGCCGGCAATGAACATCATTGAACTGCGCATTACCTGCCCCAGCAGCCGCTTCTCCGGCGTCTGCAAGGCATCGATGCTCGAGCCGGAGATCAGCGAAACGTAGCCGGGCACCAGCGGCAGCACGCACGGTGAGAGGAACGACAGGATTCCCGCGAGGAATGCGGCCACCGGCAGCGGAATGCTTGAAAGCTCCATATCGCGTTGAAACCTCGGAGTCGCGGGCCGCAGTTCACAGAACTGACCTAGCTTAAGGCGGCTACTTAATCAGACGGGATCGGCCGCAGCCCGTTACAAACAATTTTCCCGGCGTATCCGGGCTGCTGGCTCTGAACCGCGACGCTATCATCCTACCGACCGCTCTGCGGCAGTTTGCCGACGGCGCAGCCCGCTCCAGTCCTCGGCTACCAGGATCGAATTGCCGGGATCGCGCGGGTCGTACTTGATCGAGGCTACCAGCCCCATGCGGCAGTCTTCCAGGTCAACCACGCCATTCAGGCTGGTCACGTCCTGCGAACACTCATAGCCCACGCCGCCCACGTCGTAGTTGTAGATGAGCAGGTGCAGCGGCGTGGCATCGCGGCGGGCCAGTTCGCACACTTCCAGCACCCGGCCGTCAATGATGCGCCCGCTGGCGCTCAGCCAGCACCGCCGGGCGGCCTCGCGCTGCTCCGGGGTCAGGCGACGGCTGCGCAACCAGAAGAAGATGCCCAGCCCTAGCGCCACTGCGGCGCCGGCAAATGGAAGATAGAGGCGAAGCGAAGTCATGGGAATTTGCGCACTCAGCCAGCCTCCGGCATCGGGCGGCGACCTGGAACGTCCTTGCCGTTGGATGCCTTCAGCTAACTGCCAGTTTAGCTCAGCGAGGGTTGAGGAAATTCATTTTCTGGCGACGGAAGCAGAACCGTGGGCAGATCAGAGTTCGGAAGGCGGACAGTCGCGCCTCAGCCGGTTCGTGGCCAACGCTGCGTCCGCGGTTGGAGCCGAGGCCCCCGCCGGGGAATATCGACTGTCCCGCGGCTTCCGGCCGCCTGCCTGAGGCTCTCGGCCAGCTTGGGAGAAATCAGCAGCGCCACCTGCGGGTCGCGTCCCAGAGCAAGTAGCACCTTGCGACGCAGATTAACGCGCCCGGACCCGACGGTGATTTCGTTCCACGGTATCAGCAGCGCCGGATGCCGGAAGCGAAGCCACGGCATGGCTGCCAGGTAGAGTCCGATCTCATCCGCGCTCAACCGCAGGCAGCGGCTGTAATCCAGACGAAACCTTCCGAGGTGGCCGTTCTGCATCGCCTGCTGCTGTGCGGGAAAAGTCGCCTTCAGCCGGTATTTTCGCGCCAGCGCCGACCAACCACTGAAGTAGCTGGCCAGGGAGCAAATCACCAGCCACAGCACGATGAAACACATCGGCGTTGCAAGCGCCAGATAGTGTTCTGTCCAAGCAAGCATAGATGGGCCGAGCATAATACGGATCAAACCCTCGGTGCGAGCGGTACATCCCCGCACGGGCATCGCACGCCAAACGCCAGTCCAATATCCCGCTGGTACGAAAGTAACCAGCCGGAGGAAACGGTGCCGCAGGTGGAGAGGACATTCTGCCGCAAAAAAAAAGCCGGGGCAGTTCATTACGAACCACCCCGGCCAATCAATCTTGTGGTATGCGGACGCTTACGCCTTCACCTTCTCCCAGTCTTTCAGGAAGGTGGCCAGCCCTTGATCCGTCAGCGGATGGTTGAACATCATGTCCAGCACCTTCCACGGAATCGTCGCCACGTGCGCACCGGCCAGCGCCGAATCCACCACGTGCAGCGGATGGCGGATCGAGGCCGCCAGCACCTGCGTCAGGAAGTCATAGTTCTCGTAAATCGCCACAATCTGCCGGATCACGTCCATGCCGTCGTGGCTGATGTCGTCCAGGCGCCCGACGAACGGGCTAACGTAGGTCGCGCCCGCCTTGGCCACGATCAACGCCTGCGTGGGCGAGAAGCAAAGCGTCATGTTGACCTTGATCCCGTTGTCGGTCAAATACTTGCAGGCTTTTACGCCCTCGCGGGTGGTGGGCAGCTTGATGACCGCGTTCTTGTGCCACCCGGCGAACTCCCGCCCCTGCTCGATCATCCCCTTGGCATCAAGGGCCGTTACCTCGATGCTCACCGGGCCATCCACCGTGTTGCAGATTTCCATGATGGTAGATTTAAAAGGCTTGCCCTCTTTCGCGATCAGCGAAGGATTGGTGGTTACGCCGTCCAGAATACCCAGCGACTGCGCCTCGCGGATTTCGTTGATGTTGGCTGTATCAATGAAAAATTTCATGCGATCCCCCGCCCCTAAAGAGCTTCATCCGTGACTGGATTGATCAGCGCGCCGATGCCTTCTATGCGAACTTCCACCGTGTCACCCGCCTTCAACGGGCCGACGCCGGCGGGCGTGCCGGTGGCAATCAGGTCGCCCGGGAAGAGCGTCATAATGCGGGAGATATAGCGAATGATCGCATCCAGCGGATAGACCAGATCGCGGGTGGTGCCCGACTGGCGGACCTGTCCGTTGACCCGGCACTCCACGCTGACACCCGCCCAGGGATCGATTTCGTCGTTCACCAGCGGGCCGATCGGGCAGAAGGTGTCAAACCCCTTGCCGCGCGTCCACTGGCCGTCCTTCTGCTGCAAGTCGCGCGCGGTAACGTCGTTCAGGCAGGTGTAGCCGCGGATGTAATCCTTCACATCCTCGTCGTCGCGCACGTGGCGGCAGCGGCGGCCGATGATGACCGCCAGTTCGCCCTCGTGGTCCACCCGCTCGCTGTCGCGCGGGCGCACGATCTTCTTGCCCGGGCCGATCACCGAGGACGGCGGCTTCAGGAACAGCAGCGGCTCCTTGGGGACATCGGTCGCCATCTCCTTGGCGTGCTCGGAGTAGTTCTTGCCCAGGCAGACGATCTTGGACGGCAGGCTGGGTGCCAGCAACTTGGCTTCGCCCAGGACCACATGCTCGATCTTGCGCGTCGGCAGTTCGTCCATGCGCTCTTCGGAGCCGGGCGGTACCACCAGGATTCGCGTAATCAGCTCGCGTCCGCCGACGGACTCGATCAAACCGTAGTGGTGTTCGTTATTCAGTTCAAAGCGACAATATTTCATTGGCTTCCCGCATTATCCGGGCGCGCTCACCGCGCCCTGCTATCTGCATACCTGTCTCTGAGATGCGCCGCCCTCGAGGACGGGCGGAATCTTACCCAGAAAACTTTCCGACCCTACGGCTGCGGCACGGTTTCGCTGGCCAGAGCCGAACGGCTGCTCTCGTTATCGCGCACATCCACGGCCGTGACCGCATATGTATAGGCGCTACCCGGCAAAATCTTCTCGTCACGGAACGCCGGCACTTTCACGGGTGCTGTATTCAGCTTAAGCCACGAACCGTCGGGCTGTTGCCGATAAACGTTGTAGCCAGCCAGATCCGGCTCCGAATCCGGACGCCAGACCAGGTCCACAAACGGCTTCTGTCCCACGCCGGAGGCGACCGCCTCCAGTTCGGCGGGCACCGCCGGCGGAAACACATCGTGTGGCTTGACGGCAACCGCCTCGGAATCGTCCCCTTCGACCGTCGCCGGGGTCTTGCCGCTCACCGTAGTCACGCCCGCCACCCAGTAACGATAGGGCTTTTCCCACTCAAATCCCTGGTCGAGCAAGGCCTGCCGTTGCGGACAACTCTTATCGGCGGCCGCCTGCGGCTCACCCGGCAACTGCACTGGGGGAGCGGAACTGCCGACTTCCTGCCGGTAGACGCGCACGCCGTAGCTCAGCCCCGCCAGCTTCGGCATCGCCGCCGGACACCAGCGGATCCAGAGGCCATCGGCGGTAACCTCCGCACCGGCGGCTTTCGCCGCGGGCACAGCCGGAGCCAGCGGAACGGTCACCCGGTTCGACAGCGCAGCCGCCCGGTCGCGGGTATTGCTGACCTCCACAGCGTACTGCGCAACCCCCGTCGGATTGGCCGCAACTAGCGTTTCGGACAGCGTATCCACGTATTGCACCGGCTGATTCGCAGGACCGCGCCGCTTGCCACGTTCCGGAGGGGTCGGCACCACGCCCGCCCGCTCGCCCACGCGCTCGCATGAGCCCGTGGGCTGCGCGCCCGCGCTGCGGCAAATGAAGGTCGACCCGACAAAGCGCGCCCGCAGGGTCTGCCCGTCGGTGGTCAACGCTGGCGGAGTCCAAGTCAAGGTGACGGTGTTGCCCTTGCGCACCGCCGAAAGGTCGGAAGGCGGCTGCGGAAGTTGCAGCGACGGCGGCAAGGGAGGTCCCACGGTGCCGCAGGCCACCAGCAGGGCGGCAGCACACAAACCTATCAGCAGCTTGATTTTGCTCGTTGGCATCGCGTTTTCTTACGGCCTTTCAGGTTAGCAGAATTGGCTGCGCCCCGCGCCCAAAAACGGCGCTCCGGCCCCCGGGTTTTCCGCTTTCAGGCCCTTGCCCGACCGCACGGAAGAAAGCTCGATTTGAACTTACCCCTCAAATCCCGCTATACTGCCCATCCCTATGAAGGTCATCGTTATCATTCCGGCCGCTGGACTTGGAACGCGGATGGCTGCAGCACCGGGCGGAGTTCGCTTGAGTGCAACGGCCAAGACCGCGCCTTCCAAGCAGTTTCTTCAACTGGCAGGGGTGCCTGTCCTGATCCACACCCTGCGCCGCTTTGCGGCTTCGCCGCTGGTCGACGAGATTTATGTCGCCTTGCGTTTGTCCGAGGCTGCCGGCGTCGAGCAGCAGTTGGCGGCCGCGGGCATCACCAAGCCCGTGTACCTGGTCGAAGGCGGGCAGCACCGCCAGGAGTCCGTAGCCAATGCACTTGCCAAGGTAAAGGCGGGTGACGATGATCTGGTGCTGGTGCACGATGCGGTTCGTCCGCTCGTGACCCTGAAGATCATCGAGGATGTGATCGCCGCTGCCAACCTGCACGGTGGTGCCATCGCCGGCGTGCCTGCCGTTGACACCATCAAGCTGGTGGACCGTTCCGCCGCCGACGCGCTCATCACCTCGACCGTGCCTCGCGAGCGCGCGGTGCTGGCGCAGACCCCACAGGGCTTCCGCCTCGGACTGCTGCGCCAGGCCATGGTCGCCGCCTTGCAGGACGAGTTCACCGGCACCGACGAAGCCTCGCTGGTCGAACGCTGCGGGCATAAAGTTGTGGTGGTGATGGGATCGCCGCGCAACCTCAAGATCACGACTCCGGCCGATCTGGAACTGGCCGAGTTCTACCTGGCGAAAGAGAGTTAGGCGTGCGCATCGGCTATGGATGGGATTCGCACGCTTTCCAGCCCGGACTGCGGCTGATGCTCGGCGGCGTCGAGCTGCCGCATCACAGCGGACTGGCCGGACACTCGGATGCCGACGTGCTGCTGCACGCGCTCACCGATGCGCTGCTCGGCGCCGTCGCGGCGGGTGACATCGGCGGCTTCTTTCCCCCCTCTGACCCACGCTGGAAGGGCGCCGACTCGGCGCTGTTCGTCCGCGAGGCGGTGGCGCAGGTCGAGCGCGCGGGATACCGCGTCGTGAACGTGGACACTACCGTCATCCTGATGGCCCCCAAGATCGGCCCCCACGCGCTTCTCCTGCGCGAACGCATCGCCGAGCTGCTGGGCATCAAGGTCACCGAGGTCAGTGTGAAGGCCAAGACTCCCGAGGGCCTCGGCACCGAAAACGCGGCGATTGCCCATGCAATCGTGTTGCTGGAGCCCATAGGCGAGCGGTATTCGGGGGATAACGACGAAGACGAGGAAGAGATCGTGCACGCTCTCAGCCCAGTTCCCGAAGAGGATTGAACGGCGGCTGGAGGAAATTTTCGGGCAACAAAAAAGCCGGGCAGTTTCTCCCAGCTCTTTGCGCCTTGTTTTTGGCGGATCAGGCTCACCGTAAGGTGGCGAGCCGGAAGTTGACCTTGCTTGTCCAGCCTGCGGCCCAACTTGCCGGCCCGGTTTGATTCTTTACGCCCCTTGTTTCAACCCGGTGAATCTCCGTTAAGTTTCTGTTAATTGCTCGGCGGCATCCGGCCGCCGCACCGGGTAGCGGCGTTACATCACCAGGGCGATACTATCCAGCTCGCTCTGCAACATCTCCAGCGAGCAGGACGCAAAACCGACGTTAGAGGCGGCTGCGCGGGCGGCTTCCAGCGATACGCCGTAACCGCGCCCCATCAGAAAGACCTGGAACAACTCTGCTGCCTGCCGCGCGTCGAGGCCTGCCCGCATGACTTCGTTCCGCAGGGCGGCCATTTCAGGAAGAGTAAATTTCGATGCCATCCTCGCCTCCGTGCCCCTGAAACCACGATTTGCCGCACTCATTAGAGTCGACCCGCAGGGGGTTCGTTGCCGTAATCTTCATACAAATTGTCCGATTCGGCGCACCAAAAAGCTGGACGCTTGCATCCGGTTCTTGAGAGTCGAAGCACTTCCGAGTGAGAGACAGAGAGGTCAGGCGGGCAACCGCCGAGTGCTCCTATTGACGCGCCTTGGGCGTTGCGCCGCTCAGGACTGCCGCTCGGTGACGGCCTCATCGACCAGCAGGATGGGAATGCCATCCTGTATGGGATACGAGCGCCGGCACGAACCGCATTGCAATGCATCCTCTTTCGGCGTCACCACCAGCGGGCGCTTGCAGAGGGGGCAGACCAGGTCTTCGTAGCCGATGCCAGCCATAGCAGGCGAATTGTAGCGCAGCGGGCCGCCCGCCAGCGCAGCGTCCGCAAAGAAATGCCATGCTGCCGCCGCGAAGTGGAGCTGCAGTAGCGCAGCCATCGGCGGCGGTAATCGTGAAATCGATTACTACCATCGGAATTCCCGAGTCATGCCAGTGAGGCAGCGACGGCATCCGCTGTTGTAATCTGGAGATTCCCAAGGGTGACTAGCCAGCGGCCTTTCCGGCCGCTGTATTTTCAAGAGGACTGGTTCGATGAAAATTGTGGTAGCTGAGAAGATCGCCTCCGCGGCGGTAGCCCTGCTGCGCCAGGAGCGCGACTGGATCGTAGTAACTCCGGAAGAAATCGGCAATAAGCTGATCGAGCATCTGGCCGACGCCGACGCCTTGATCGTTCGCTCGGCGGTAGACGTGAACTCCGCGCTGCTGGAACATGCGCGGCAGTTGCGGGTGATCGGGCGCGCCGGCGTGGGCGTGGACAACGTGGACCTGCACGCCGCCACCCGCAAGGGCATCGCCGTGATGAACACGCCCGGAGCCAATGCCGTGGCCGTGGCCGAACAGACCCTCGGCATGATGCTGGCGATGGCTCGCCAGCTCACCCGCGCCGACCGCACCATGCACGCCGGCAAGTGGGAAAAGAAATCGCTGCAGGGCACCGAGCTGCGCGGCAAGACTCTCGGCGTAATCGGCCTGGGCCGCATCGGTGCCGAGGTCGCACGCCGCGCACAGGCCTTCGGCATGAACATCGTGGCGCACGATCCTTACCTCTCGGCCGAGGTGGCCGAAGAGATGGGGGCCAAGCTGGCTAGCATCGATGAACTGCTGCCGCAGGCCGACTACCTGACGCTGCACCTCGGGCTGACGCCGCAAACCATCAACCTGGTCAACGCCGAATTCATTGCCAGGATGAAGAAGGGCGCACGCATCGTCAACTGCGCCCGCGGCGAGTTGATCGACGAAGCGGCGTTGTGCGACGCCCTCAAGAGCGGCCATTTGGCCGGCGCCGCGCTCGACGTATTCCAGGAAGAGCCGCTGAAGGACTCTCCTCTGTTCGCGCTGGAAAACGCCCTGCTGACGCCGCACATCGGCGGCTCGACCCTCGAGGCACAGGACGCCGTCGGCATCCAGATCGCGGAGCAGGTGAAGGAGTACCTCACCAAGGGCGTCTTCCAGAACGCCGTCAACGTGCCCTCGGTCAGCTATGAAGAGTACGTCGAAATGCAGCCCTTCATCGTGCTGGCCGAGCGGCTGGGTTCGTTCGTGGCGCAAATCACCGACGACAACGTACAGGAGATCTCGCTGCGCTACGGCGGCCGGCTTGCCGGCTGGAAGACCGAACTGGTGCGCAACGCCGCCGTGATGGGCGTGATCAACCGCGTGCTGGCCGAGCCGGCCAACGTGGTCAACGCCACCGCCACCGCCGAGGCGCGCGGGGTGCGCATCACCGAGAGCGGCAAGGCGCGCAAGGACAAGGAAACCGGCAGCGCCGACGTGCTGACCATCACCCTGCGCACGCCCCATGGGCAGCGGGAAGTGCGCGGCACCGTGCTGCGCAACACCTCGCCGCGCCAGATCGCCATCGACGATATCGACATCGAGACGCGCCTGGAGCAGAACCTGATCTACCTGCGCAACCTGGACGTGCCCGGCGTGATCGGACAGGTGGGAACCATCCTGTCGAAGCACGGCGTCAATATCGCGAACTTCTCGCTGGGAAGGCGCGAGGATGATTCCGTTCCACGTCTGGCCGTGGCAGTGGTACGCGTCGACGGTCCGACGCCGAGCATGGCCATCACCGAGCTGCGGCGCATCGAAGCCGTGCAGGCCGCGCGCGGCATCATCCTGCCGAGTGCGGGGATGGAGAAGCTGGCAGCGGGAGTCGAGTAACAAGACAACGGGAGTACGTCTCTCCGACGTACTCCCGCCATTCAAAGCTTCGCTGCGAGTTTTCTGCTACCGCCGCCCTTCCTGCACTTCCTTGTACCCCACCGGCACGGCGAAGCGAACCGGATCCACGAAGCCGGAAGCAAAGCCCGTCATCTCCGTGGTGGATTCCATCAGTACGGCCGAGGTCGCTCCCGCCTGCGGCGCATCGGCCGGAGCCGATTCTTCCGCCGGAGCGTCAGCTTTCTTACGGCGTCCCAGACCACCCAGGCCGCCTAGTCCACCGAGCCGACCGGCGATTGCCGAGGTTGCGCTGCGTTCGGCAACATCTCCGGCCGAAGGCATTGCCGGCCCCTGCTGCGGAGGGGGCAGCGCGGCTTCCGACGCGGCCGGTAGCGGCTGGCCGTTCACCGTGGTCCCCATGCGCATCACCTGCATCACCGGCACACCCTTGAGCTTCGACATTTCCTTGACCAGCTCCGCCATCCCCTGCCCCGCGCCGGGCTGCATGGCAGCGAGGTTCGGCGGCACGGAGCCACCCAATACCGTGCCCATCTTCAGCACCATGCGGCGGTTGAATTCGCGCACTTCTCCGTAGCCGGGGGTCTCCGGCGCCATCCACATGTCGTTGGTGATCGCGAGCGCGCCCTTTTGCCCGCTCTTCTGGTCGGTCGCCTCCATGGCCATCGTCAGGATCGCTTCCGAGGCCATCAGTCCGGCGACTTTCTTCTTCGCGCCCGTATTGCGCACGTGCACCGTGAAGTTCATCTGCGGCGGGTCGCCCTGAGTCTTGTCCCGCTTCTGCAGGCGCCGCTGTGCCTCTTCCATGCGCTGCTTCATCTGCTGGAAGGTCGTTACCGAATACTGCTGCCGCTGATGATCGATGTGGGTGATGGTCTCTTTGTCGAGATCGATGATCTCGGTGCGATCGGAATTCGAGCGCACCATGCGATTGTCCTTCACCATGACGGTGGAGGTAACCGGCTCGGTCGCCTGGCGGGCCTCACGGCTGATGGCGCCGGCCATTTTCATCATGCCCACGATGGTGCCGCCCGTGATGCGCGTAGTTTCGTCGTAACGAAAATCGGCCAATGCGGTGGCGGCAAGTAAGAGCGAGAGAGGAACAACAAGTAGTTTACGGAACTTCATCTACCCCTCCGGGACCGCGGTCCTGCCCTCAGCAGGCGTGTTGCCAAGTCTACCTCAAGTTGCCGGAGTTATCCGCGCGGGGCCGAGTCGCCGGCCTGGGGCAGAATTCCGCTTGCTATACTAAACGCTTATGATACGAGTGCGATTTGCGCCGTCTCCCACCGGATTTCTTCACGTGGGCAGTGCGCGTACCTTCATCTTCAACTGGCTGTTTGCACGCCGTAACGGCGGCACCATGGTGCTGCGTGTTGATGACACAGATGCGGGGCGCAATACCGAAGTTTCAGAGAACTCCATCTTCGAGGGCCTGCGCTGGCTGGGCCTCGACTGGGACGAGCAGTACCGGCAGTCCGAACGGCTGGCGCTGCATCACGAGATGGCCGCCGCCATCTTCGCCAAGGGGTTGGCCTACCGCGACTTCACCCCGGCGCACGCCGGCGAAAGCGAGAAGTCCGGCGCGCAGGGCACGTGGCTGTTCAATCCCGGCATGCGCGAGCTTTCCCGCGAGGAAAGCGACCGCCGCGCCGCCTCGGGCGAGCCGTTTGCGCTCCGCTTCAGGGTGCCGCGCGACCGCGAACACATCCTGCGCTTCACCGACGCGGTCTATGGCGAGCAGGCCAAGTCCACGGCCGACGTCGAAGACTTCGCCCTGCTCCGCTCCGACGGCATGCCCACGTATCACCTGGCCTCCTGCGCCGATGACGCCGACCTGCAAATCACGCACATCATTCGCGGCCAGGACCACCTGACCAACACCTTCAAGCACCTGCTCATCTTTGGTGCAGCCGATGCAGAGATTCCGCGCTTTGCGCACCTGCCGTTGCTGGTTGCCCCCGACGGCACCAAGCTGAGCAAGCGCCGCCACGGACCCGTCGTCAGCGTCACCACCTACCGCGACGCCGGATTTATGCCCGCGGCGTTCATCAACTTCCTCTCGCTGCTCGGCTGGAACGCGAAGAACGACCAGGAGATGTTCACGCTCGACGACCTGCGCGCCGCTTTTTCGCTCGAGGGTATTAATCGGTCCAACGCCGTGGTGAACTTCAAAGAGCCAGCCGAGACGGTGGACGACAGCTTCGATCCCAAGGCATTGTGGCTGAACGCCGAGCACATTCGTGCGCTCGCCCCTGAGCAACTCACCGAGTTGCTGCTGCCGGTCGTGCAGTCGGCCGGAATCGACGTCACGCGCGAGCGCATGGCGCAGATCACGCCGCTGGTGCGCGAGCGCATCCGCCTGCTCGGCGACGTGCTTACCGTGGCCGATTTCATTTTGATCCGCGAGTTGTCGCCCTATGATCCGGCAGAGTTGATTCCGCAGAAGGGCGACGCCGCGCAGGCCGTGCGCGTGCTCACGGCGGCGCGCGAGCTGCTGGCCAGTACCGAGTTCACCCACGCCGCGCTGGACCCCGCTCTGCGCGAGGCGGCGAAGGCGCTGGGCATCAAGGCCGGACCGATGTTCCAGCCCATCCGTGTGGCTGTCTGCGGACGCAAGAACGCGCCGCCGCTGTTTGAAACGCTCGAGGTGCTCGGACGCGAAGTCGCGCTCGAGCGCCTTGATCAGGCTATCGTTAAGATTGCAGCAACTGCGCCGCCGACTAGCGCGGCAAAGGAACACCATTCATGAGCACGAATAGCGATGATACCGGGGCGGTAAAGGCCTCCAGCGGTCCTTCGAACTTCCTGCGCGATCGCATGATCGAGGACCTGAAGACCCGCAAGTACGGCGACGCGCCGATCACCACGCGCTTTCCTCCTGAGCCCAACGGCTACCTGCACATCGGCCACGCCAAGGCCATCTGCATCGATTTCGGACTGGCCGACGAGTTTGGCGGGCGCACCAATCTACGCTTCGACGACACCAACCCGGAGAAGGAGGAGACCGAGTACGTCGACTCCATCATGCGCGACGTGCGCTGGCTCGGCTTCGACTGGGACGGCCTCTACTACGCCTCCGACTACTTCGGCCAGCTCTATGAATGGGCGCTCAAGCTTGTCCGCGACGGCAAGGCCTACGTCTGCGACCTGGCCGCCGACGAGGTTCGCCAGTATCGCGGCACGCTGACCGAGCCGGGCAAGAATAGCCCTTATCGCGACCGCCCGGTGGAAGAGAACCTCGACCTGTTCCAGCGCATGAAGGCCGGAGAATTCGCCGACGGCTCGCGCACCCTGCGCGCCAAGGTCGACATGGCATCGCCGAACCTGAACATGCGCGATCCCATCATGTACCGCATCCTGCACGCCACGCATCACCGCACGGGCGACCAGTGGTGCATCTACCCGACCTACGATTACGCGCACGGCCAGTCGGATTCGATTGAGCACATCACGCATTCGATGTGCACGCTCGAGTTCGAGGATCACCGGCCGCTCTACAACTGGTACATCGAGCAGCTCGGCATCTTCCCCTCGCAGCAGATCGAGTTCGACCGCCTCAGTCTGACCTATACGCTTTTGAGTAAACGCCGCCTGCTGCAACTGGTGCGCGAAGGGCACGTGCGCGGCTGGGACGACCCGCGCATGCCCACGCTGACCGGCATCCGCCGGCGCGGCTACACGCCCGAGGCGCTGCGCACGTTTGTCGGCACCATCGGCGTATCGAAGACCAACGGCAGCATCGAGCTGGCCATGCTCGAGCACTACCTGCGCGAAGACCTGAACCGCCGCGCCCCGCGCGTGATGGCCGTGCTGCGCCCGCTGAAGCTGGTGATCGACAACTATCCCGAGGGCCAGGCCGAGACCATGGAGGCCATCAACAATCCGGAAGACCCGGCGGCCGGCACGCGCCAGGTCCCTTTCTCGCGCGAGCTCTACATCGAGCAGGACGACTTCCGCGAAGACCCGCCGAAGAAGTACTTCCGCCTGTCACCGGGCGTGGAAGTGCGGCTGCGCTACGCCTACTTCATCACCTGCACCAGCGTGGTCAAAGACGCGCCGGGCAACGTGGTGGAGGTCCACTGCACCTACGACCCGGCCAGCCGCGGCGGCAACTCGCCCGACGGACGCAAGGTGAAGTCCACCATTCACTGGGTTTCGGCACAGCACGCCATCGACGCCGAAGTGCGCATCTACGAGACGCTCTTCAGCAACGAAAATCCGAGCGATGTGGAAGAGGGGAAGGACTTCATCTCCAACCTGAATCCTCATTCTCTGGAGATCGTCACCGGTGCGAAGCTCGAGCCCTCGCTGGCCGCAGCGCCTGTCGAAGGCCGCTACCAGTTCGAGCGGCTCGGCTACTTCTGCGTCGATCCGGACACGAAGCCCGGCGCGATCGTATTCAATCGCACGGTGGCGTTGAAGGATGCGTGGGCGAGGATTGAAAAGAAGGGGAAGTAGTTCTATTCGAGCTGTTCCCTAAGACATTACACCCAGGCGCCCAGTAGCGGGTGGGTGCGCTGCTACTGAAGGTGCTCGAGCGGTGCGCCGTCCGTTTCTGCCCGCTGCCAGCTTCTTGCGCCCGGGAAATCACCTTACCCCTGGCTGCTCTCTCTCTGCTTCCAGCAACCCGATCAGCCTGGTCGAGCTCTCATCCAGCAGCTTCACCAGCAACTTGATTTCGTTTCTTGAATGTCGCGAACTCAGCAGCTTGACAATCTCTGCGGCGTCTTCGTGGAAATGCCGATGCACTTGCCTCACCTCCTCATAGCGCGCTGCGCTCGCGAAGCGGCTCGCGTTCGCCTGCAGCCAGCGGCCAAACTCGCAAGCCGAATCCTGCAGCACGACCGCAGGGTCAAGCAGATCCCGCTCAATGCCGGCAATCACATTATGGAAATGCGTGATCCAGCCGATGTGGGCCATGATGGCGAGGTCGGAGGCTTCGTATTTCATAAACAGAATGTGTCCCGGTACAGAGAGGTCCGCAGGCATAAGAGCAGAGTCCTGCAGGCAGATTCAAGAGTATCTTCGCGGCCCTATACCGCCGATAGCCCAGATTGCTAACCTCGAGGTAGCTGGTAGTTGGCAATGCGCCGCGCCTGAGAGGGTTGGAACAACCGGCAATGACCCTACACCGCCCTCCTGTTCCGGTCCAGCGCCAGGCGGCGGTCCAGCACTTCGCGCACCAGGCGCAGCACGCGGTCGGGAGTAAACGGCTTTTGCAGGAAGTTGTTGGGCGCGGCTCCGGGGAAGGAGCCGTTGTGAACCAGCGCGTTGTCGGTGTAGCCCGACATGTAGATGACCGCCAGGCCGGGCGATTGCTGCAGGAGCTTCTCCGCGAGGTCCTGGCCGCGCATCTCCGGCATGATCACGTCGGTCAGCAGCAGGTCCAACGGGCCCGGAAACTCTTTCAACTTGCGCAGCGCGTCGGGTCCGTTTCCGGCGGAGATCACTTTATATCCCTGGTTGCTCAGCACATGCACCAGCAGTTCGCGCAGCTGTACCTCGTCTTCCACCAGCAGGAGGGTTTCGTTGCCGCATAGCGAAAGCTCCATCACGGCCGGCTTGAAGGCCTGCGCCGCCGAGCCGGTCGTCGCCGGGAAGTAGATCTTGAACGTTGTGCCCTGGCCCGGTTCACTGTAAACCCAGATGTGCCCACCGCTCTGATTGACGATGCCGTAGACGGTCGCCAGTCCGAGGCCCGTTCCCTTGCCGGCTTCCTTGGTGGTGAAGAACGGCTCGAAGATGCGGCTGCGCGTCGCTTCGTCCATGCCGTGGCCAGTATCGGTGACGGCCAGCAGGACGTATTCGCCTGGACGCACGCCGTGGTGCAGCGCGTCCTGATCGGTGAAGCCCACGTTGCTCGTCTCGATGGTCAGCTTGCCGCCCCGGGGCATGGCGTCGCGCGAGTTGACGACGAGGTTCATGACGACCTGCTCGACCTGGGCCGGATCAGCCTTGATGTTGCGCAACTCGTCGCCGCCGATGAAGCGCACATCGACGTCTTCGCCCACCAGCCGCGGCAGGATCTTGGAGATGCCCGACATGACCCGGTTCAGGTCGATCACCTCAGGGCGCATCACCTGCTTGCGGCTGAAGGCCAGCAGTTGACGAGTCAGGGCGGTGGCGCGCTCCGAGGCTGCCAGTATCTGGTCGGCGGCGGCGCGGATCGGATCGTCGCCGTGGTTGCTGGTCTGCACCAGGTACGCATAGCCGACGATGATGCTGAGCAGGTTGTTGAAGTCGTGCGCCACCCCTCCAGCCAACCGGCCCACGGCTTCCAACTTCTGCGCGTGCAACAACTGCGACTCGAGCCGTTTGCGGTCGGCGATGTCGCGGAACATCGTCGCCAGGCCGACCACCACGCCAGTCTTGTCCAGGATGGGCGAAATCGTAAGACTCACATCGATCGCCCGCCCGTCGCGGCGCATGCGCATCGTTTCCTTGGTCTCGCTCAGGCCCTTGCGCACCGTTTCGATGTTGGCCGAAACCTCATCGTCGGCGTTGGGCGGAAGCAGCATGCGCGCATTGCGCCCAATCGCTTCCTGCGCCGCGTAACCGAACAGCCGCTCGGCCGCCGGGTTCCAGCTCGTCACCACGCCTTCGAGATCTTCCCCGACGATGGCGTCCTGCGAAGAATCGACAATGGCCGCCATCTGGCGCAAGCGCTGCTCATAGGCATAGCGCTCGGTGACGTCGCGCAGGCGCACCGTCATGATCTTGCGGCCCCCAGCCTCGAACTTTGAGATCGAAGCCTCGGCCGGGAATTCACTGCCGTCGGCGCGGCGACCAAACAGGGTGCCGCGAGCATTCATCGGGCGCAACTGGTCGTGCGCCTGGGCGAAATCACGCACGTGGCTGCCGTGCCCGGCGCGGTAGCGCTGCGGAATCAGCAGGTCAAGCGGGCGCCCCATCGCCTCTTCGCGGCGGAAGCCGAATATCTTCTCCGCGCCGGAGTTGAAGAGGGTGATTTTCTGGTCTTCATCGACACTGATGATGGCGTCTTCCGAGATCTGCACTACGCCGCCGAAATGCAGGTAGGCGGTCTCAAGCGATTCGTTCTTGCGGTAGAGCGCAGCCGTCAGCAGGTACAACAGCACCGCGGTCGCCGCGAGTCCGGCATACAGAATGCTCCAGAAGACGATGCCGCTACGTCCAGGCAGGTAGAGGAACGCCATCGCGAGGTTGAGGCCCAGCGCCAGCAACCCGGGCCGAGGGCCGCCAAACCAGGTAGCTACCACCACAGCGCCCAGCAGCGGATAGTAGAGCGGGCGGCCATGCGGCAGCAGCAGAGCCAGTCCGATCGCCAGCAGGCTCACCACTACGGCAAAGCCATAACGGTACAAAGGTAGCCTCGTCGGCAGCGGTCGAAGCGGGCCGGACAACTCGAACCGAGAATCGGCTGAAGACTTTGGCATTCGCGTGGTATTGGGTAACCATGGCCGAAGACGTCCGGCCATTACTTGGATGAAGTGAATTGCAGCTCTGGTTGTTCCGGTGCACCGCTTAATCGCAAGCCAACCTGCGCCTCTCCCATTTCCTGCCGGCACTTGCGCCGTCGGCCCGCTCATTCCACCATCATGTGATTCGCCTCACAGCGTAGGGTGACAAAATCTTTCGGCCAGGCAGGTTCCGTGTCACTGGAATGGATCCCCGCCCGGACATCCCGGTTAGCTGTCAAGGGGCGAAAAGGCATCTGATGCCGCCAAGTTGCTGAATCGCCGCCAGTTCCAGTCGCACATTTCATGTCTCAATCCGCCATGCGGCTCTGACATACTGGAATCAGCCATTGAGAGAGCCCCGAACTGCGCATTCCAGCGTGGTTCGGGGCTTTTTTTGCCACCGCAATCGCCGCGTTCCACGCGCTTGGCCGCCGTGCTCCGTGCACGCGATGTGGCGGCCACAGGAGAATTCATGCGCACCAGCAGGGCAGGACTACAACTCATTGAAGAATACGAAGGCTTTGTTCCGGCGCTTTACGACGATGCGGCCGGGCATTGCACTATCGGCTATGGCACGCTCGTCCACCGCGGACCGCACAAAGCCGCCGACCGGCGCGAGCAGCCCTACCTGGGCGGCATCACGCACGCCGAGGCCGAGCAGCTGCTCAGGTCGCACGTTGAGCAGATCGAGGGCGCCATCGAGCGGCTTGTCAAAGTAGCGCTGAGCCAGCCGCAGTTCGACGCGCTGGTTGCGTTCATCTACAACGTCGGCCTGGGCAATTTCTGCCGTTCCACGCTGCTGCACAAGCTCAACTCCGGCGACTATGCCGCCGTGCCGCGCGAGTTGCAGCGCTTCGTCTACGCCGGCAGCAAGCAGCTGGCGGGCCTGGTGGCCCGCCGCGCCCGCGAGGCCGAACTTTGGCGCTCGGGCGATGCCTCCCCCGCGGCATTGCCGGCGCGGGAACCCGCACAACCATCCGCTTTCGATTAGGCTTACGACCGGCCTTCGATCTCCCCCGGCATCGGCGGGGCGCCAGCCTCCTGGCTGCTATAATCAACGAGGCTCATGAAGAAAACACCTTTAGTCCGCTCTACAACAGTCCTGTGCGTTCGCCGGGACGGCTTGGTCGTAATGGCCGGCGACGGTCAGGTCACGCTGGGCGAGGGTGTGGTCAAGCACAACGCCCGCAAGATCCGCCGGCTCTATCAGGACAAGATTTTGGCTGGCTTCGCCGGTTCCACCGCTGATGCCTTCTCGCTGCAGACGCGCTTTGAGGCAAAACTTGAGCAGTATCACGGGAATCTGGGGCGCGCCGCCGTCGAACTGGCCAAGGACTGGCGCACCGACAAGATGCTGCGCCATCTGGAAGCCATGCTGCTGGTCGCCGACACCAGCGCCACATACCTGATCAGCGGCGCAGGCGACGTGATCGAGCCGGAGTCCGGAATTGCCGCCATCGGCAGCGGAGGGCCTTTCGCCATGGCCGCCGCCGAGGCGCTGCTGCTCAATACCGACCTGACGGCCCGCAAGATCGCCGAAGAGGCGATGCGGATCGCCGGCAAGATTTGCATCTACACCAACGACAAAGCAGTTTTTGAGGAGTTGTAGGCGTTGCAGTGAGGCCGCGCCGTTTCGCCCCGCCCCGTGCGGGGCAATCATGTTATGGCAATTTATCTACCCCAGACTACCGATGAGGAATCCGCAGGACTTGACGAGCTGACGCCGCGCGAAATCGTGGCTGAGCTCGACAAGTACGTGGTCGGCCAGAAGGAAGCCAAGCGCGCCGTAGCCATCGCCCTTCGCAACCGCGTGCGCCGGCAGAAGCTGACACCTGAACTGGCCGAGGAAGTAATTCCGAAGAACATCATCATGATGGGCCCGACCGGCGTCGGCAAGACCGAGATTGCCCGCCGGCTGGCAAAGCTCGCCAATTCGCCGTTCCTGAAGGTCGAGGCCTCGAAGTTCACCGAGGTCGGTTACGTGGGGCGCGACGTTGAGTCCATCGTGCGCGACCTGGTCGAAGTCGCCATCGACATGGTGCGCGAAGAAAAGCTGGAAGACGTTGCCGACCGCTCCGAACTGAACGCCGAAGAGCGGCTGCTCGACATCCTGCTGCCTCCGCCCGCAGCGCGCCCGGCGGCGCGCGAGGGAGAGCAGGTGGGCTTCGGCACGGTGCTGGAAGCCGGCGGCGAGTCGCACTCGCGCACCCGCGAAAAACTGCGTCAGCAGTTGCGCGAGGGCAAGCTGGACGAACGCATCGTTGAGTTGGAGGTCCGCGAAAAGTCCTTCCCCGCCTTTGAGATCATCTCCAATCAGGGCGCCGAGGACATGGACATCAACATGAAGGAGATGCTGCCAAACATCTTCGGCCAGCGCTCGAAAAAGCGGAAGATGAAGGTCAGCGAAGCCTTCGACTACCTGATCCAGGAAGAAGAGCAGCGGTTGATCGACATGGACCAGGTGCAGCGTATCGCCGTCGATCGCGTCGAGCAGTCAGGCATCGTGTTCCTCGACGAAATCGACAAGATCGCGGGCCGCGAGGGCGGCCACGGACCCGACGTCTCACGCGAAGGCGTGCAGCGCGACATTCTGCCGATCGTCGAAGGCACCACGGTCAACACCCGTTACGGCATGGTGCGCACCGATCACATTCTGTTCATCGCCGCCGGGGCGTTTCATGTCTCCAAGCCGAGCGACCTGATCCCGGAGTTGCAGGGACGCTTCCCGATCCGCGTCGAGTTGCATTCGCTGACGATGGCCGACTTCATCAAGATCCTCACCGAACCGAAGTCGTCGCTGGTCAAGCAGTACATCGCGCTGCTCGAGACCGAGGGCGTCAAGCTGGAGTTCACGCCCGAGGCGCTTGAGGAACTGGCGCGCTTCGCCTTCCGCGTGAACGAAGGCACGGAGAACATCGGCGCGCGGCGCCTGCACACGATCATGGAGCGCGTGCTGGATGAGATCAGCTTTGACGCTCCGGACCTGAAGGAAAAGCACGTGGTCATCGATCCGGCTTACGTCAACAAGATGCTGGCCGACATTGTGAAAGACCAGGACCTGTCGCGCTACATTTTGTAGCGGATTGTTTCTGCGGTTGTTCGCCCGCAAAGCATTTCGGCCCGCCAGAAGGCGGGCCGATTTTTTTGCCTGCGGAAAAGGCGCTGCCGTTCTCGCGAGAACCCGCAGCGCCGGAGGTGAATCGCGTGACTAGCGGCGGCTGTCTTTAGACTTGTCACTGCCCTTGGAGCTGTCGGAGCGGCTGCCGGCACCGCCGCTGCGGCCAGTACCGCCGGAGCCGGCCGTCGGAGTGCTCGGCTTGGTGGCAACTGGCGGCGGTCCCGTCTTCGGCGTACTCGTCTTCGGCGTGGGTGTTGGCGTGCCAGTCCTTGGCGTAGCCGTCGGTGTACCCGTCTTCGGTGTGGCTGTTGGCGTACCCGTCTTCGGTGTGGCTGTTGGCGTACCCGTCTTTGGCGTAGCCGTTGGCGTACCCGTCTTTGGCGTAGCCGTTGGCGTACCCGTCTTTGGCGTAGCCGTCGGTGTACCCGTCTTCGGTGTGGCTGTTGGCGTACCCGTCTTTGGCGTAGCCGTCGGTGTACCCGTCTTCGGTGTGGCTGTTGGCGTACCAGTCTTTGGCGTAGCCGTTGGTGTACCCGTCTTCGGCGTACCGGTTGGCGGGGTGCCCTTCACGCCGGGCTGGTTGCCGCCCTGCGGATTGCCCTTCACGCCGGGCTGGCTGCCGCCCTGCGGATTGCCTTTCACGCCGGGCTGGTTGCCGCCCTGCGGATTACCCTTCACACCGGGTTGGTTGCCGCCCTGCGGATTGCCTTTCACGCCGGGTTGGTTGCCGCCCTGCGGATTACCCTTCACACCGGGTTGGTTGCCGGGGCCAGTCCGGGGACCCGGTCCGGCTCCCTGCGGGCCGCGCGGCCGTTGCATCTGCTCGTGGCGGCGGCGCTCGATTTCACGACGGCGCTCAAGCTCACGGCGGCGTTCGGCATCGCGCCGCGTTTCGCGTTCGCGCTCAACCTCGCAAGTGCGGCGGAGTCTGTCGACCTCGTGCCGACGAGCCCGCGCCTGATGGCTGTCCTCGCCATAGCGGTCAGCTTCGTGCCGCAGCCGTGCGTTTTCGTTGCGCAGCCGCTGCTCGCATTGGCGATAAGTGATCGCGTTAGCGGCAAGAGAGCTGCCCATAACCACGAAGCACGCCACAGCCAGGCCGCCTAATAGAATCCTGCGAATAAAACGGGAACTCGGCATTGCGCCATCCTCCATTGAGTAGAAACGCGGTCACGCCCGGCAAACCGGGGATCGCCAAGGGTGACTGTTTCCATGAGTGCTTTTGCAGTTTTCGTTGGAAGCTCCCGTTTGTCAAACCC
This sequence comes from uncultured Acidobacteriota bacterium, assembly GCA_903847195.1. The sequence goes on from CAINCZ010000037.1 coordinate 28,175, forward strand.
TTTAATGAGGCGGGACGGACATCTGAAGCAGCGGTGGACCAAAGCGAAACTAAAGACCAAAATTACCCAGCCGGCGAGCGGGTGTGCAGTTGCCGTATGACGGCCAGCGCAGAAACAGCAAACCCCGGATTCGCCGCTAGCGGCAAATCCGGGGCACTGCAGGAAACAAACTCAACCGGAGAGAGGCTTACGCCTTCGGCGCATCGCCCTCGGCGGCTTCCGGCCCCTGTTGCACCTGCGCCAGGGTGAACGCCGCCTCGCCAACCTTGAAGCGGACAAAGCGGCGGACGCTGATGTTCTCGCCCAGCTTGCCGACCTTGGTGGCGATCAACTGGTTGATCGAGATGTTCTGGTCCTTGATGAAGGGCTGTTCGAGCAGGCAGACTTCCTCATAGAACTTGCCCATCTTGCCTTCGATCATCTTTTCGACCACTTGCGGAGGCTTGCCGCTGGCGGCAGCCTGGGCGCGGTAGATGTCCTTTTCGCGCTCGTACGCTTCCGGCGTCACGTCTTCCTTGCGGACGAAGCGGGGATCGGTGGCGGCGATGTGCATCGCGATGTCGTGGATCAGTTCCTTGAAGTCTTCCGTGCGGGCGACGAAGTCGCTCTCGCAGTTGACTTCCAAGAGAACGCCTATCTTGCCGCCGGCGTGGATGTAGCTCTCAACCGCGCCTTCCTTGGTGGCGCGGCCGGACTTCTTGCCCATTACGGCGATGCCGTGCTTGCGCAGCCAATCGGTGGCCTTTTCCAGATCGCCCTGGCATTCGACGAGGGCCCTCTTGCAGTCCATCATGGGAGCGCCGGTCTTATCGCGCAGTTCCTTGACGACAGCGGCGGAGATGTTGCTGGGGGAAGTGCTCATAGCCAGAAAACCTTTCTTCGATAGCGGTCGCGGAGTGCGGGCAGGCACCATCCGCGTAATTGTTTCCAGAAGTCTGCTGAATCCAGCCTACGCAAGATGACCCGCGCCGCTCGGCGCCGCGCGGGTCAATCGATCACTCTTGCACCCCCCACTCAAGCCAGCTTCAGGCCGGTGTGGGCTAAACCCGCAACTAGAAGGACGCTTCAGCGGTCTCGGCATCGTCGACCGCAGCCGCCGGTGCCCGGCGCACGCCCTTGCCCAGGACCTCTTCCAAGTTGATGTCTTCGGCAGCCACGCCCGGCTCAGCTTCGACGACGGAAGCGAGTTCGGCTGGGGCAGCGAAGGCGGCTTCAGGAATGATCTCCTGCTTATCGGTCGCAAACTGCGAGCCTTCCACAATGGAGTCGGCAATCTTGGAAGCAAACAGGCGGATGGCGCGCAGCGCGTCATCGTTGCCGGGGATCACGTAATCGACTTCCGTGGGATCGCAGTTGGTATCGACCACGGCGACGACGGGGATGCCCAGCTTGCGCGCTTCGCGCACCGCGATCTGCTCCTTGTTGGAGTCAATGACGAAGATCGCGTCGGGCAGGCGGGTCAGATTCTTGATACCGGACAGGTTGGCTTCCAGATGCTTGCGCTCGCGCTCGAGCTTGATAACTTCTTTTTTCGGGAGCAGCTCATAACGGCCATCGACGGCCATTTCATCCAGTTCCTTGAGCCGCTTCACCGACTTCTGCACGGTGACCCAGTTGGTGAGCAAACCGCCCAGCCAGCGCTGATTGACATAAAACTGGCTGCAGCGCCTCGCCTCTTCGGCGATGGCGTCCTGCGCCTGGCGCTTGGTGCCGACGAACATGATCGTCTTGCCTTCCGTGGCCAGATCCTGCACGAACTTCGACGCTTCCTTGAACATCTTCAGCGTCTTCTGCAGGTCGATGATGTAAATTCCGTTGCGCTCCCCGAAGATGTATTCTTTCATGCGGGGATTCCAGCGTTTCGTCTGATGCCCGAAGTGAACACCGGCTTCGAGCAGCTCCTTCATTGTGATATTCGCCAAGTAACCTCCTAGTTGGATTGCATCCCGCCGTTGAAGACGGAATTACATTCCCATCACCCGCGCCCGCCGGGTGGCGGGGAACGGAAAAAATTTGGCCCAAACCACTGCGGCCGGCACGGTCTGGGCCATTCCCACCGTGCCGACCAACTTGTATGGCCTCGCCGATCGAGGCTACCCAGCCCGCCAAGCCTGCGGACGTGAGACCAACCCTAGGACTAGCGCTTGGAGAACTGGAACCGTTTGCGAGCGCCCTTCTGGCCGTACTTTTTGCGCTCCTTCATGCGGCTGTCCCGCATGACGAAGCCAGCTGCCTTCAGCTTGGCGCGCAATTCAGGATTGAACTCCATCAGGGCACGGGCGCAACCCATGCGGACGGCGCCGGCCTGCGAGGCGTTGCCGCCTCCGGCTACGGTGGCGAGAATGTCGAACGTGCCATCCGTTTCCGTCAGGACCATGGCCTGACGCGCTTCAATGCGCTGCGCGTCGGTGACAAAGAATTCGTTGAACGGGCGATCGTTGACCTGGAACTTGCCGGTGCCCGGACGCAGGAAGACCCGCGCCGCGCTCGATTTACGCCGCCCGGTGCCGTAGTATTGAACCAATTCTGCCATCTGTTAAGCCTTAAACCTTCTCAGGGCGCGCGACCCGCGAGAGCCGCCGCCGGGATTACCAGCTAGGAGGCCACCGTCTGCGCGGCTTCCGGTTTCTGCGCTTCGTGCGGATGCTTGTCGCCGCGGTAGACCTTTAACTTCTTCACCATGGCGCGGCCCAGCTTCGTCTTGGGCAGCATGCCCTGAACGGCGTCCTGCACGATCAACTCAGGCTTGCGGACCAAGCGCTTGGCATAATTTTCTTCGCGCAGGCCACCGGCAAACCCGGTGTAGCGGCGGTAGACCTTCTGCTCGGCCTTCAGTCCAGTGAGGCGAATCTTTTCGGCATTGATCACGATGACGTGATCGCCAGTGTCCAAGAACGGGGTATAGCGCGGACTGGTTTTACCGGAAAGCATGTCGGCAACACGGGCGGCCATGCGGCCGAGCGTCTGCCCTTTGGCGTCCACGACAAACCACTTACGCGCAATTTCCCCCTGTTTGGGGAAATAGGTTGACATCGGAAATCTCCCAGATTTGAAAAAAACAGTGGAGACCGCTCAGCTAACCGTGCACGCGCACTGACGCGCAGGAACTCACAGGCGGGCAACCGCTAACCAGCACAAACATTGAGGGTAGCCGAACCGCCAGTCACTTGTCAATGCATACGTCGGCACTGACCCGCTGCGGGGCCGGGGAACCCGAAAGAACTCGCTCGAACCCTATGGTGCTCCGCCAGTATAGCGCGGCGGGCCCGTCTCCCGATACCCCTGCGGGATTATCGCGGCTGCGCCGGGGCGCGAGCCGCCGCTTCGCCGTGGTTACGCCGGCGGTTCACTCGATCGCGGACTTGGCTTGATGCCCAGCAGCTGATTCATCGATCCCGAGCGGAAGCCTTCCAGATCGAGCGTCACGAAGGTGAAGCCAATTTCTTTGAAGATGCGCGTCATGGCCGCGGCCATCTCCAGCGTCATCGCCTGCGGCAGTTCCTCACGGGCAATCTCGATGCGGGCGATCGTGCCGTGATGGCGCACGCGGAACTGACGGAATCCGAGTTGGCGCAGTGCATCCTCTCCGCGCTCGGCCTGCGCGAGGGCCTCGGTGGTGACCGTCATGCCATAGGCAAGGCGCGAGGCCAGACAGGCGGACGCGGGCTTGTCCCACACGCGCAGCCCGGCCGTGCGCGCCAGGTCGCGGATGTTCTGCTTGGTCAATTTTGCCTCCAGCAGGGGCGCCACGATGCCGTGCTCACGAGCCGCCTCCTGGCCGGGGCGGTAGTCGCCGAGATCATCGTGATTAATGCCATACGCAACGTGATCGAAGCTGCGCTCGGAGCGCAGCGCGTTCAGGGTGCGGAACAACTCGTCCTTGCAGAAGAAGCAGCGGGCAGCGTCGTTGCGGGCGTAGTCGGCACGTCGGAGTTCGCCGGTGGGCACGACCTCAACCGGAATCCGGTGCTCGGCAGCAAAGGCGACAGCATCGGCCAGCTGAGTCCGCGCCAGCGACGGTGAGTCGCCGATGATGGCCAGCATCCGGTCGCCGAGAGCGCGATGCGCGGCCCAGGCAAGAAAGGCCGAGTCGATGCCGCCGGAGTAGGCCACGAGCAGCCGTCCCAAGCGCGGCAGTTGCGCCTCCAGTGCGTGTTGCTTTTCCGCCAAGTCCATATTTTAAGAGGATAGCAGGACGGACGCGCAGGATGACTGCCGGCCGAGAGACAACCGGCGGGCGCGCGCCGGTTCTTCAACAGCTTTCCGTGCTCCGGCGCGCCTGGCCTAGTAGACGCGATCCTGACGCCGCAAGGTGCCGAACGTGCCCACGTTCGACAGCAGCAGGGCGAAGTGGAACTGGTTCTCGTTGCGGACCGCCCCCATGGCGAAGCGGCGGTATTCAAAGGTGAAACCGCAGCAATCCCAGTTGTAAGTCGTCTGCACGGCGCTGTACTGCAGCAGGCCGCTGGCAGAATCGAAGCCGAAGGCGCCCGCGCCGGTCAGGCCGCGCTTGCTGGGCCGTCCGTAGGAAACCGTCGCCCGATACTGGTTGAAGATCGAAGGCTTTGCCAAGGCGGCGGCCAGGGTGACCAGCGAGCTGCTCACCAACTCGCCGGGGGTTTGCAGGTAGAAGTGGCCGCCGCTGACCGTGATGTCCTTGGTGAGCGCCCGGACGACTTGCGCGGTGCTGGAGTTGACGCGCCCGCGCATGGTGTCGTAGTCCACTTGCCACTCGACGTCGGTGCCCGGGCCGCGCATGCGCAACCGGCTGACGACGGGCGACAGGTTGCGCGGTTCCGTCAGGAAACCGATGCCGGTCAGCTCCGCGGTGGTGGTGAAGACGTTGCGGCGCCCATTCACGATAAAGCCGCCGAATTTGCGGTCGATGAAATACTTCTGCGCCAGCTCCCAGGTCACGATCTCGCGCGCCTGGCAGTTGCCGACAACCGGCGGCGGGGGCGTGACGGGAATCGGCATCTGCTCGAAAGCGACCGCCTGTGCTCCCACCGTGAACGGATCGCCCACGGCCAGGTTGGTAATTCCGGGGGTGGGAGCAGCGATGGCAGATACGGCGGAGGCGGCGGGCGATGCGGCCGCCACAGGGTTGCAGCCCTTGCCGACGCGCTTCGAGTAGAGCCGGTTGACGAAGCCATACTGAACTTCGTTCGTCTTGCCGAGAATGTCGCGCACATCGTACAGCAGTACGTTCGCGTAGTTGTCCATGCCGGTGGTGTAGTGATAGGTGACGCGCGGCTCCAGGACATGCTTAAACTGGCGGGAAAGCCAGGGCTTTTCGAAGATGCGCGCCAACGCGGGCGGGCGCAGTTCGACGGAGGCGTCCAGCGCGCGGCGATTCAGGTCATCCCCGACGGGGCCGCCGGTGAGAACCTCCCGCCGCTCGCTGTAATAGGTATCGCGCACCACCAGTTCAGGACGCAGCGACCAGCCGCCGCGGAACAGGGGCAGCGAAACGCTCGGGGCCATATCGGCGCGGCTCACGATTTTGCCCGTGGCGGTGCTCGGCGCCGGCTCACGGCGCGTCATGCCGTCGAAAGCGGCGTCGAAGGACCAGTACAACGGCGTGCGTCCGATGCGGCGGTCCACCGAAGAGGCCTCGAAGCTGGGCGCGTGCAGGATGGTAATCACGTCACCCGGACCGAAGCTTTCGAAATTCTGGTAGCGCGAGCTCATCACGTTAAACGAAAAACCGCGCCAGTTATCGCTCACAAAGGCAGTCGAACGCACCTCGGTATTGATGGCCTGTGCCCAGGTTTCCGCGAAGGTCGCGCGAAAGAGGAAGGAGCTCAGGAATTCGACGTCGGCTACGGCACGGACACCAGGCCGCAGTTGCGCCACGCCCACCACGCGCGCATCTTCACCGCTGGCACCCTTGTGGGCGGGCAGGACGTAGGCAGTGCCGTTGGGACCGGGCAGCGTCAGATCCTTCGATGTGCCATGGTCCACCACACCGTAATAATGCGCGGCAATATAAGAATTGACGCTCGGGCGGGCCCGGAAGTCGCCGCTCTGGGCCCAGCCTCGCTTGGAATACAACTCGGCGCCCAACGTAGCGTCGGCGCTGGGGCTGATCGCCCAGAAGAACGAGTCGCCCAGGATTGTGCCGCGGATGCCGGAGGTCCCGACGCGGGGCAGCAGGAATCCGGTCTTGCGGGCTTGGCGCTCCACTGGATGATCGACAAACGGGAAGTAGAAAATGGGCACCTTCCACAGGAAGAAAGCACTGTGGTAGATGCGGGCGTCCTCTCCGGCAACCACGCTGATCCTCCGCGCGTGGAAGGACCAGTGCGGTTCAGGGAGCGTGCAGGAGGTAACTACTCCGTGATGGACGACGATGCGCTCGGGCCCCAGCCGGTCCACCACGGCTCCCTTGAAAGAGAACGGGTTCGGCGAAACCAGTACGATGGTGCGGCCGCGTACGCGGACCCCGGTCGTGCCCACCGCTTCGTAGAAACGTCCGATCTCGCTATCGACGTTGTAGGTCCCACGCTCGGCCGAGATCTGCTCGCCGTGCGGCCCGCCGAGGAAGCGCAGGTGGCCAGTCGCCGTAATGTCGCCGGTGCGGTCGTTGTAACTTATTTCGTCGGCGCGCAATGTGTAAGTGCGGAACAAGACCTCCGCATCGCCGCGCAGCCAATACACATCGCCGGCTTTTTCCTGCTTCAGGGCGCGAAAAGTGATCGGCTCGCCCTGGCGTGGGCGTCCGAAAACAGAGGACGAGGTCTGCGCGGGTAACGACGTAGTCAATAGTGCCAACGTCAAAACCCAATGACAAACAGCAACGGCGATGATAAGAATTCGTCTGCGGGCCATGTTTGGGACGTCTTTGCCGGGACAATGGGCAACTTAGCACGCCGCCCCGGGATTCACAAACGCTTCCGACAGTTGCACGCTGCTCTGGCACAAAAAATTCGTCATGCTCGGCCACCCGGCGGCTAACCCTGCCCGGTCGACCTGCGCCTCCTCGCCCCGGCGGCACCCCCGGGAGTTGATCGCGTCGCAGACGGACATCTCCGCGCCTTCCTTTCCCCAGATTAGCCGAGACATACGATGGACAATTTCAAGCCAGGTCCAGACGACAAGGCGATGCCGCCTTCCACCGGCATTGAGCGCGAATTCGCCGAGCGCGATGCATTGGAACGTCAGTCCGAGAGCTGGCGCGGAGAAATCGCCAATCGCGTCGAAGGGTATCGGGTACGGCGGTCCAAGCGGACTCTGGCGGGCGAATTCTCGATGAAGCTCGACTTCGAGCCTCGCCAACCGATGCCACGCGGCTCGGCCATGCCGGTCGCCTACTACGAGCCGGAACCAGAACCGCAGCCCGCACCAACGCGCCGCGAGAGTCCCCGGCCACCCGTCCCCCGGACGGCCGCGCCTTCCCCGGCTCCGCGTGAACCGTTCGAAATGGAAGAAGAAGACGCGCCCCAGCAGAAAAATCCAGCGTTGTGGCCCGGTTGGGTGCAGCCCAGGCTGGCAGCTACTTCCTCAACGACCGAGCCGAAAGTGATTGAGTTCCCGCGCTCACTGCTCTTCCCTGAGATGGATCAGCGGCCAGCCGAGGATCAGTTTGAGCTGGCCGAGCCGATCCTGCGGAGGCCCCGCATCCTCGACGTACCGGAAACGGTAACCGTAACCGCGCCTCCGCTGGCGGGACTGGCGCTCGAGCAGCCGTCGGACGAAGACGAGACGGACGCGGAGCGGCCTAGCCTTGAACTGCCCATACAGACTGCCGGCCTGCTAAGCCGCATCTTTGCGGCCCTCGTGGACGGCATTCTGATCGCGGCTTACCTCGCCGTATTTGGATTGGTGGTGCTGCGCGGGGTGCACGGATTGGTCCTGAGCAAATCCATTCTGGCGGTCGGCGTCGCCATTCCTGTTCTGTTCTGGAGCGCATACCACTATGTGTTTCTGGTCTATGGCGCTCAGACCCCTGGCATGAAGCTCGCCGGATTGAAAGTAGGCAGCCTGGACGGCAGGACGATCGGTCCGGGCCAGCGTCGCTGGCGCGCCTTGTGGATGGTGCTTTCTTTTGTCTCGCTGGGACTCGGCTTCTGGTGGGCTCTGTTCGATGACCAGAGCCTGTGCTGGCATGACCGCCTGACGCAAACCTGCCTGACTTCGGCCCGCTGAGCGCGGGCCGCGTTCCCCCTTTATAATCGTCATCCTGTAGTGTGCTTCGCCGGCAAGGAGAGCTCGATGGCGCCGCTGATTCGCTTTGACTATCAAAACGTAATGAGGTCCGCAGTAGGAGAAGACGGGCTTACACCCGCCGCAATCGACGCCCGGGCCTGCGCTGCCGCACTGGCAGCGTTTCGGCAGAGAGTGGACTCCGGCGAGATCGGCTTCCCCAATCTGCCCGCCGACCGCAAGACGGCTACCGCTATCGTCGAGTTTGCCGATGAATTGCGCCCGCGCATCGACGACGTTTTGCTGGTTGGCATCGGCGGTTCGGCCCTCGGCGCCTACGCGCTCGATATGGCCATGCGCGGTCCGCATCCGGTGCAGAGCGTGGCCGCCCTGGATAAGAAGTCGGCCAACGGAAAGGCCAGGATCGGAGCGCGTCCCCGGTTGGTCGTGCTCGACAACGTCGATCCCGGACCGATCGCCGCAGCTCTCGAACAACTGAACCCGAAGCGCACTGCCGTCTGCGTGATCGCCAAGTCGGGCTCCACGGCCGAGACGCTCGCTACCTTCCTGATCGTGCGCGATTGGATGATGTCGGCGCTCGGCAAGCGCGCCCGCGGACAGATCGTCGCGATTACCGACGCGCAGAAAGGCGATCTGCTCTCGATCGCCCAGGCCGAGCAGTACCCGCTTTTCTTTGTTCCCGGCAATGTGGGCGGACGCTTCAGCGTCTTCACCCCCGTGGGTCTGGTTCCGGCGGCGCTGATCGGCATCGACATCGGCAAGCTCTTGAAGGGCGCCCGCGACGCAACCGCGCAATCCTGGTCGGCAAAGCCCAACGAAAATCTCGCACTCCGCTCGGCCCAGGTTCATTGCGCGCTCGACGCCCAAGGCAAGAAGAGCGAAGTCGTCTTCGCCTACTCTTCCTACCTCTGGGGCTCGGCCTTCTGGTACCGGCAGCTTTGGGCCGAGAGCCTCGGCAAGGCGCGGGACCGTCAAGGCAATCGGGTAGAAGCCGGACAAACCCCCATTGCCGCCCTCGGGGCCACCGATCAGCACTCGCAATTGCAACTCTACGTGGAAGGCCCGCGCGACAAGATGATCACCTTCTGGGATGTCGAGCGTCCGCGCGTGGAACTCACCATCCCCAGGGCGCTCAGTGAGTACGAATCCTGCGGCTATCTCGGCGGCAAGAAGTTGAGCCGCCTGTTGCGGGCCGAGCGCGCTGCCACCGAAGCTGCGCTGACGCGCGCTGGGCGTCCCAACTGCCGCTGGACCCTGAGCCGGGTGGATGAGGCCACTATTGGCGCCTTCTTCCAGACGCTGGAATTCCAGACCGCGTTTGCTGGAGAGCTGCTCGGCATCGACGCCTTCGACCAGCCCGGAGTGGAGTTGGGCAAGAAGCTCACTTACGGACTGATGGGCCGGCGCGGATTCTCCGAGTGGGCAAAAGGGGTGAAGATCTAGGTGCTCACCCGGCGGCCATACGCATTTTGCCGCAGCGGTGCATCGAAAGTTCCGGGGGAGATGGATTAGGGCGGGGTCGCGGGTGGCAGCCTCGGACCTATATAATCTTATTGACTCCAAATGGGGAAGAAACTCCGGACCTGAGTAACGAATCGCTCCCGCAAAGGGCGGCACCCAGCACGTAGCCTGAACCCTTCAGGCTGTGCGGTTTTGTGCGGATCACCGGAGTTGGATTTACGTAAGATGGCCACTTTTACCACGAACAACATCAAGCGCACTGCCATACCGGTTTTCGTTGCCAGCACGGTGATGCTGACCTTCATCTCCTTCTGGCGCGTGGCGGCCATCGTGCTGTCCGACCTCGCCTCGTCCGCTTACTACGTGGGCGGCGACGCCGAGAAGGTGATCGGCAAGAGCGCCCCCTGGTTCATTCTGGCGGTAATGATCTTCAGCTACTGCGTGCGCGCAGTTTACATCGAGTCCAGCAGCATGTTTGTCCGCGGCGGCGTCTACCGCGTGGTGAAGCAGGCGATGGGCGGCACGCTGGCCAAGCTGTCGGTTTCCGCGCTGTTATTCGACTACATCCTGACCGGCCCCATCAGCGCCGTCACGGCGGGCCAGTACCTGGCGGGCTTTGTTGAAGACGTGGCGAAGCATCTCGGCCGGCCGATCCACATGAACCAGAACCAGTTCGCGGCGGGCTTCGCCGTGCTGGTTACGGTGTACTTTTACTGGCAGAACATCCACGGCATTCATGAGTCCAGCGATAAGGCCTTGAAGATCATGAAGATCACGACGGTCATGGTCGTGATCCTGATTTTGTGGTGCGTGTACGCGGTGTTGAAGAACGGTTCGCCGCTGCCGCCGTTGCCCTCCCTCCAGAACATCCACCTGGACCACGAGACCTGGGGATGGCTGCACGGCACATGGGCGCAGGGCACCATCATGGTGGCCCTGCTGGTGGGATTCGGACACTCCGTGCTGGCCATGAGCGGCGAAGAGACGCTGGCCCAGGTCAATCGCGAAATCGAGCACCCCAAGCTGAAGAACCTGCAGCGGGCCGGCATGGTGATCTTCCTATACAGCTTGCTGTTCACTTCGCTGGTTTCGTTTTTCGCGGTGATGATCATTCCGGACAGTGTGCGCCCGGAGTATTTTGCCAACCTGATCGGCGGACTGGTCATGTACCTGCCCGGCCCTGAACTACTAAGGGTCTGCTTCCACGGTTTTGTCGTGCTGGTGGGCGCCATGATCCTGTCGGGCGCGGTCAACACGGCCATCGTGGGTGCCAACGGCGTGCTCAACCGGCTTTGCGAAGACGGCGTGATGACCACCTGGTTCCAGCGCCCGCAGAAGAAGTACGGCACCAGCTACCGCCTGCTCAACCTGATTGTCGCCCTGCAGCTCATTACCATCGTCGCCAGCGGCGGCGACTTCTATCTGCTGGCCGGGCTCTACGCCTTCGGCGTCATCTGGAGCTTTTCGTTCAACGCGCTGGCCACGCTGGTCCTCCGTTATACGCAAAAAGAAGGACGCGGATGGAAGGTGCCAGGCAACCTCACCATCGCCGGCCGCGAAATACCAGTCGGTCTGATCCTTATTACCGTGGCGCTGTTTCTAACGGCGGTTGCCAACTTTCTGACCAAGATCGAGGCGACGATCGCGGGAGTGCTCTTCAGCGTGGTGTTTTTCGGGGTGTTTACCTTCAGCGAGCGCCACGCTCGCAGGGCAGCGCATGGAAAGCCTGAGCAACTGGAGCAGTTCCGGGTCATGAACAACCCGGAGATGACCGATGAGACGGTCGGCATCCGGCCCGGCAATGTGCTGGTCGCCGTGCGTGATCCGCGCAATCTCTACTACCTTCGCAACGTTTTGCACCAGGTCGACACCACCAAGCAGCATGTCGTGGTGATGACCTCGCGGCTCACTCCGCGCCAGCACAATTTCGGCGGCAACGTCATCCTGGAAGCCAAAGACGTCTTCGACCATTACGAACAGGAGCTGTTCTCGCGCGTCGTAGCGGTTGCCGAGAAAGAGGGCAAGCCGGTTTCGCTGCTGGTGGTTCCGGCAACGAACGTCTTCGACAGCATCATGGTCACCGCCCAGCGCCTGCAGTCGGCGCGCATCGTCTGCGGCCTCTCCAATAAGCTCTCCTCCGACGAGCAGGCCAAGCTGACGGGCGACGCCTGGGAGCGGCTGCCCGAACCGAAACCCCGCGTGGCGATGGATGTGGTGGCTCCCGACGGCTCGGCGAAGGAATATTTGCTCGGTCCGCACGCGCCGCGCCTGCGCGACCAGGACAATGACAAGCTGCACGATTTATGGAAGCGGGTAACGGCCGATCCTACCTTTGCCTCGCTCCATCATTACGACATCGTCTGGCTGGCGCTGGAAGAATTGGACCGCGAGATGCAAGACCCGGAACAGCGCGCCGCGCTGTTGCGACTCCTCCAGCAGCAGATGCGCGGCGAGGATCGCAACTCAAAGCCGAACTGATTCGCGCCGTCACTTTGAAACGGGCCTTCGCAGGCCCGTTTCGTATTTTCCGCTCCAATCCCCCAACCGAGTAGTCCGTCGCGCCGAGGTGCCGCATGAACTGGGGCCGCAGCTAACCTCTTCCCGAGACAAACAGATTTCCTGCCACCACGAAGCGTAGCGGGTGGTCGATCGCCTTGCTGATGCCGATGCGCGGCGTGACCGTGATCTCGCCCGGCACGAAGCCGTCGTCCACGATCACCAGGTCGGAGGCCGGATCAGAGAAATCTTTGTCGTTGTCGCGCGGGCGCGTAACCCCGAAGGCCTGCGCCATCCGCCCCGGTCCACTGGTAAGCAGGCGGCGCACGCGGTCGCTGGCGCTGGGGTAATCCATTCCTCGCGCCAGCGACATCCACTCCTCCCCGGCCACCGGCTCGACCGCGCGAAAAAGGACCGCCCCGGCCTCGCCTTCGGGAAGCGTCGATACGTTCAGGCACCAGTGATTGCCGTAGGAAAAATAGACATAGGCGCGCCCTGGCGGTCCGAACATGACGCCATTGCGCGCCGTGCGCCCTGCCGCAGAGTGCGCCGCCGGATCACCGTGTCCGAGATAGGCCTCGGTCTCGACGATGCGCCCGGCTATCACCCGTTCACCGTCGCGCCGCAGGAGAATTTTTCCCAGCAGCGCCGGCGCCACCCGGCTCGGATCAGCGAAATAGAATTCGCGCGGCAAGGGCGCGAGCGCAAGCAGACGGGCAGGCGGAAAGGCGACCATGGGGCCTGTTGCGGCCACGCATTGCTTCGGTGTCCGGCGGCGCGAGTTCAGGGTCTTTGTCATGGGAAGAAGAAAATCCGGCTGGAGCGCCGTGGCGCTCCAGCCATGAATTGCCAAGCAGGCGTCAGCCCGCTGCTGGAGCTTCCTTGAGCGCGGCCAGTACCTCCTCGGCGTGCCCGTCGGCTTTCACCTTGGAGAAGATGCGCGCGATCTTGCCTGCCGGGTCGATTACAAACGTGGTGCGCTCGATGCCGAGTTTCTTCACCCCGTACATGTTCTTCTCTTTCAGGACGTCGTAGGCTTTACATACTTCGCGGTCTACATCGGCCAGCAGGGTGAAAGGCAGGTCGTACTTCTCTTTGAACTTCTTCTGCTTCTCAGGAGTATCGGCCGAAACGCCCAGCACCAGGGCGCCGGCGGACTGGATACGGCGGTATGCGTCGCGGAACCCGCACGCTTCCAGCGTTCAACCGGGGGTGTCGGCCTTGGGGAAGAAATACAGGACGACGTGCTTGCCCTGGAGTGATTTAAGGCTCACGTTTTTGCCGTTCTCGTCAGGAAGATTAAAATCAGGTGCGCGGTCGTTGAGGTTCATCGTGCCGGCCTCCTTTTAAGCCGCTGGAAAATTGACTGCCATGAAGATTGCCCCGACTGCTCGAAATCGCTGGTTGAAACTCGCTGCCTTCGTCTGCCTCGTTGCCGTCGGCGCCCCGGCGCTGCGCGCGCAGGGTCGGCAGCTGCCGTCCACGCCCGCCGCCGCCAGCGGCCCGCGCGCCCTTGCGTTGCTGGAACTGGCTCCCGACGGACGCGCGCGGCTGGTGCCCATCGCCATCCGCATCAACAACAAATTCTACGACGCGGGACTCTATCGTGCGAGGCCGCGTCCCATGGCCGTCGATCCGCAGACGGTGTACGAAGTGCAGCGCAGCGGCGAACCAGCCGGACTGTTCACCGTCACCCGCGCACTGACGACCAAAGATGTGTGGATCGGGCTGGGACAGTGGCGTCCCGGAAAGCCCGAAGCAGCCGCAAAAAAAATCACACCGGCCCCGCGCATCCAGGCTGGACCGCCCGATGTGGGCGAGCGTCCCGTGCTGAAGCGGCCCGCGGGTTCGGCAAGCCAGTCTTCACCGGCTGACTCTGCCGAGCCGAAACCTGCGGCAAAGCCAACCGCAGTTGATGAGGATCGCGACCGACCCACGCTGAAGCGCCCGGGAAGCTCCAGCGCGGAGGCTGACGATTCGCGGCCGACTATGAGGCGGCCCGCGCCACCGGACTCCACGGCTGCGGCAGACGACGATGCCCGGCCCGCACTGAAACGTCCCGCCGGCCAACCCGCGCCCGCCGAAGATGCTGACCCGGATCGCCCTGCGCTCAAGCGCCCCGCGCGGGAGGAGCGGCAATCCGCTTCCCGCACCGATAGCGACTCGGAACGCCCGACGCTGCGCCGCGGCAAGCCGGCCACGCAGCTGACCACGGACGAAACCGCGCCCGCCATCACCAACCAGCCGGGGGCGTCTCCGGTGCTGGCCGTGTCCACCGCCAGCGCAGGTGCGGCCACGGGAGGCATGAAGCTTGAAGTTCTGCCCGCCATCTCCGATGCGAAAGTGCAGGAGTCGCGCTCGTTCCTCATGATGCTGAACCCCATCGAGCGGCAGCAGTTGGAGGGCAAAGTCCAGGCCGTGGCCTATGCCGCCGTGCAGAAGTGGGCGTCCACGCGCCCGGTGGCCCGCCCTGCCGCCGCCGGGCAGTTGCAGGTCAGCAACTTTCAGGTCTTCAACTACAACAACGATCCGGTGGCTGTCTTTTCGGCTGAACTGCCTGGTGCGGCTGCGGCTCCACCTATCCGCCGCACCGCAGGAGCCTCAGCCGCAACGGCGTCAGCGGCAGCCGTCGATCCCAGCTTCCGCTTCTTTGTAACCGTGGTGGTTCGCCGCGACATGTACGGCGAGCTGCGCACACTGCTCACCCAGGTGACCGACCACCGCCACCTCGACGCCTACGCGCGCTTCGAGCTGATCGATGCCGTCGACGGCGAGGGCTCGCGCACGGCGCAACTACTCTTCCGCCGCGTCGGCGACCGCAGCTTCAGCTACGCGCTCTACCGCGTCGCCATGGACCGCTGCTGGCCGATCTTTGAGAGTGCGGGCAAGGACCTGTAAGCGTCAACGTTTCGGCACATACAATGAACGGAATGGGACCCGCCTACCTCGCCGCGATCTTTGGACTTGCTGCTGCCGCCGCCTTCGGCACCGCCGACTTCTGCGGCGGTATCGCCAGTCGGCGCGCCTCCGTATTCAGCGTGCTCACCGTCGCCCGTGCCTGCGGCCTGGTCGCCATGCTCGCCCTGGCGCGGCTCACGCACGAGCCCATCCCCGCTGCCCCCGCCCTGCTCTGGGGCGCGGCCGCCGGAGTAGCGGGCGGCATCGCCCTGCCTGCGCTCTATCGCGCACTGGCCGTGGGCAAGATGGGCATTGCCGCCCCGGTCACGGCGGTGCTGTCGGCCGGACTTCCGGTGCTGTTGTCGGCGATGCTGGAAGGTCTGCCGCACCTGCTGCAGATCGCCGGACTCGCCGTCGCACTCGTCGCCCTGTGGCTGATCTCTCGCCCCGACGGCAAACTGCGCCCGCAGGGTCTGGGACTCGCGCTCATCGCCGGTGCGGGCTTCGGCTTCTTCCTGATCTTCATGCGCCAAGGCACGACGACGGCGACTTACTGGCCGCTGGTGGCCGCGCTGGTTTCTTCGCTGCTGGTGGCCGTCATCATTCTGCTCGTGCAGGGAGGATCCCTGCCGAGTCTGCGCCTGATGCCGGTCGTGGTTGGCTCCGGCGTGATCGACGCCTTCGGCAACTACTTCTTTATCCTCGCCGGGCAGCATGGACGGCTCGACATGGCCGCCGTGCTGTCGTCGCTTTACCCGGCGGCGACGGTGCTGCTCGCCCGCTTCGTGCTGAAGGAGCACATCACGCGGATGCAGTTTGCGGGATTGGTCGCCGCGTTGATTGCGGTTCCGCTGATTGCGGCGCGGTGAAGGCTAGTTTGGGAGCCGCTATTTTCGCTTGGATTTTCCCACCGAGTAGCCGCTCACCGGAACATCCCGAAACATCTCGCGTGTCTCTTCATACCGCGAAATGATGGCGTGGTCCTCCGGAACCCCATCGTTCAGATACCAGCCATATTCGATGATTCCCGAACTCCCGGCCGGTGGAAGAACGACTTCATTGAGATACCAGACTCCTTCCACCATCCCAAAGTCTTCTCCCTTGGGCAGCACCCTGCCCTTCAGCTTCATGCGCAGCGTGCTGAGCGTATCCTCGCCCAGGACGATTCCGTCGGGAGTAAGCAGGCGCTTACCGGACATGTTCACTACGTTGTACCAAGTCACCAGCCGCGAGTCGCTGACATTGGCTGTTAATATGCAGAACTCCGAGTTCCAAGTGTGGTGATTGCCGTCAACTTTGTGGGCTTTGCCAAATCTTCCGTTCAAGTTCTCGAGCGGCTCCCCAATCTTTAGATAGGGAGTCCGTGTGATTCCCGCGCTCGCTGGGTCACCACACAACACTGGCAAAGAGACTGGCGCGTTGAGGCCAGTTCCCTTCGGTGCTCGGGCAGTAGCGCAAAGCACCGTTGCCAGAATGCACAGAGCTGTGAATAACAAGCGACGCGATTTGTTCATCGTTTCTCCCACGAACACGGCGCTACTTCGCCGTCAGCATCCGTACGGCAACGACGATGAGGAAACACGCGAAAATCCGCCGCAGCGCCAGGTTAGACAGGTGCTGCGCCCAGTTGCCTCCGAGCCAGCCGCCCAGGAATACTCCCAATGCCATGATTAAGCCCAACTGGAGATTGGCGTGGCCGTGCTTGTAATACTGCCAGAAGGCCAGCAGTCCGGTCGGCGGCAGCAGGATGGCCAGCGACGTACCCTGGGCTTCGCTCTGCGTCATGCCGAAAAAGTAGAGCAGGATGGGGATCAGCAGCACGCCGCCGCCGATGCCCACCATCCCGGATAGAAATCCCACCACGACGCCGACCAGCAGGCCGCCCATCAGGTACATCGTCTTCTCCCTTCCGGCGCGCCGCTCAGCGCCGGGCCGTGCGCCGCCGCCCCACCGTGCGGTGCTGCTCGAGGATGAAATTGTCCGTCATGCCGGCGATGAAGTCGCAGATGACGCGCGGCAGCGGCTCGCGCTCGGCCTGCTGGCGATAGCTGGCGGGCAGGTGCTCGGGATGCTCCATCCAGTGCGCGAACAACTCGCGCACCACGCGTTCGGCGCGCTTCTTCTCCGGCAATAGCTCTTTGCTGAAGTAGAGGTTCTCGTATAGGAACTGCTTCGAGCAGGCGCGCTCGGCCTCTACTTCCGCGCTGAACGCCACCAGGCGCGCCGGGTGGCGGCGCAGGTCGTCCAGGCTGCTGACGCCCACCCCGGTCACCGTCTTCGCGGTATTGGCAATCAGGTCGCTCACCAGCCGGTTGAAGAATCCCTTTAGCGCTTCGTTGAATTTCAGCTTCTCGGGCACCGCCGTATACTGCCGCTCGGCCTCGCGGTAGAAGCGCGCAAAGACCTCCACGCCCTGGCAGATCTGCTCGACCGAGAGAATCCGGGCTTCGTAGCCATCGTCGAGGTCGGCCGTGGTGTAGCCGATTTCGTCGGTGAGGTCGATCAGTTGCGCCTCGAGCGGCGGCCGCAGGTTGAGCAGGTACTCACTCAAGTCCGGATGCTCGGCGGCGCCGTAGTCGTGCGAGTGCTTGATAATGCCCTCGCGCACCTCGAAGGTCAGGTTCAGCCCGCGAAAGGCCGCGTAGCGCATTTCAAAGTCTTCGACGATGCGCAGCGCGTGCAGGTTGTGATCGAAGGCCAGCCCATGCTCGCGCATGGCGGCGTCGAGCGCCTTCTCGCCGGCGTGGCCAAACGGCGGATGTCCGATGTCGTGGGCCAGCGCCAGCGCCTCGACCAGGTCGGTGTTGAGCCCCAGCTGCGCGGCGATGGTGCGGGAAATCTGCGCGACTTCAATGGTGTGCGTCAGCCGGTTGCGGAAGTGATCGGAGTGACGGCGGGTGAAGACCTGGGTCTTCGACTCCAGCCGGCGAAAGGCGCGCGCGTGAATGATGCGGTCGCGGTCGCGCTGAAAGACGTTGCGATAGGGATGCGCCGCCTCCGGATGGCGGCGTCCGGCCGAGTCCTCGGCCCGCACGGCGTAGGGAGCGAACATGGGGTGAGGATAACAAAGCTCGACGCCGGAAGCACTAAGGCCCTGCGGGTATTGCTGCGGCGGGGAAAAAAGAAAACCCCACGCCGTCAGGCGTGGGGTTTCAACGCAGATCGTTCTCGCAGCTGCCTACGGCTTGCCCGAATCTTCCTTCGCTGCCGCGCTCTGCTGGCGGGCCAGCTTCATACGCGCCGACTCCAGCTTGCGCTGCACGCGCTGCACGTCGTTGGCGTCCACGTCGGCCGGCACGCTCTTGTTCCATGCCTGCAGCGCATTTTCCCAATGCGCCGCGGCCAGCTTCAGTCGGCCCGTCTTGGCGTAAAGTTCGCCCAGGTGGTCCTGCACCGTGGGATCGCTGCTGAGACGGTCGGAGGCGCGCCGCAGGTTCACCTCGGCCAGTACGTAATCGCCGATCTTGAAGTAGGCCCAGCCGAGCGAATCGAGGTAGGCGCTGTTCTGCGGATCCAGTTCGACGGCCTTCTTGACGTATCCCAGAGCCTCTTCCAGCCGCACACCGCGGTCGGCCAGCATGTAGCCGAGATAGTTGAGCACCATGGCGTTCTTTGGGTCGTTGGCCAGGGCTTTCTTGAAGAGCGCCTCGGCCTGCTCGTACTTCTTCTGCCGTTCGAGCATCGAGCCCCAGACGAAATTGATGTAGTCGAGCTGATCGGGTGAGGTCGAAAGCGCGATGGCCTTGTTGATGAACTCCTCGGCCTCATGATGGCGCCTCAGCCGGTTGTTGATCTGCGCCAGCGCGATGAAGACCTCGCGGTCTTCGCCGCTGCCGTTCAGCAGGGAGCGCGCCTGTTGCACGCCCTGCTCGGGTTGGCCGGTATCGGCCAGTTGAGCCGCCAGCGTGAGCTTCAGGCCGCGATCCTTGGGAAACTTCGTGGAGCCCTCGCGGGCCGCTTCCAGCGCACGGGTCCACTCGCGCGCCTCGCGGAAGCTGTCGACGATCTCCTGGTAGCCGCGGGCTGCGCTCTCGTCGCCGAGTACCAGCATCTGGCGGAAGGCGCCGTTGGCCTGCTCGTACTTGCCGTTTTCGCGGTAGATGGTTCCGAGCCTCTCCAGAAAGACGCTGCGATTGTTGCGCTCGCCGGTGTTGTAGTTGCCGTTCGGCTTCTCCGTGCGCGAAACAAGGTCTTTCAGGAGGTTGATGGCGTCGTCATACTTGCCCTGCGCCTGGTAAACCACGGCGATGTTGTAGGGCAATTCGAGCGAGTCCTGCGTGTAGGACTGCGCCTTTTTCAGCGACTCGAGCGCCTGGTCAAACTTGCCGTCGCGGCGATAAATCTCGGCGATGCGCATGTGGCTCTGCGGATCCTGCGGATCAACGGCCACGATGGTCTTGTACTGGGTCAGCGCGGCTTCGGTCTGGCCGTCGTTGAGCAGGTTCTGCGCCAGGCCGCGGCGCGAGTCCAGGTTTTCTTTGTCGAGATCGACCGCCTTGCGATACACCTCGACCGCCTTTTTGTAACTCTTCTGCTGCTCGTAGGTGTAGCCGAGCGCGCCGTAGAGCCGCGCCGTGCGGCCGTCGGCTGGAAGTGCATTCAGAATCTGCGCGGCCTTGTCCGACTGATTGGTCTCGTTATAGAGGTAAGCCAGCGTAGTGACGGCCTCCTCCGAATAGGGTTGCAGCTTCAGCGCCGTCTGGAACTGCTCTTCAGCACGCGGAATCTCGTTATTGAGCCGGTAGAGGCGTCCCAGCAGCAGACGGTCCTCCATGCTTTTCGGATCCAGCTTGATCAGCGCTTCGTATTGCTCGATGGCGCGCCGCAGCACTTCGCCCGACTGCGAGCCTGCTTGCAGGTCGCCCAGCGAGCGCAGGTAAACGCGTCCCAGCAGGTGGTGGGCCTCTACGTTATCTGGATCGCGTTTCAGAATCTCCTGTGCCTCGGCCACGGCATCGCGAATGCGGCCGGTCTTGGCATAAATCTCAGCCAGAGCCGCATCCAGAAAGCCCGACGTGGGATCGGCAGCAATGGCGGCGCGGTATTCCTGGATGGCGCGATCGGCATACTCGGAGCGCCCGTACATGGTGGCCAGCTCTTCGTAGACGTGGCCCAGCGAGTAGTGATAATAAGCGGATGCCTTATCGATGGGCTTGCTGGCGGCGGTCGGCGCAACGGTGGCCGGGGTCTGGGAGGCCGGTGCGACACTTTGCGCCCGGCACCCGCCGGCCAGCACGGCCGCGACGAGTAGCGCGAAAAAGCTGTTCTTCATTCGAATCCTTGCGGCTGGAACTTAGCCAACTATGTTTTGATGCCCGCCGCCCGCGAAAAGATAAGGCAATTCTAGCGCGATTCAGGCATATGCGAGTTGCCGCCTGCCCGGCCCTCAGTGGCGGAAATGGCGAACCCCGGTCAGCACCATAGCCATGTCAAGCCTGTCGGCGACGTCGATCACATCCTGATCGCGCACCGAGCCGCCCGGTTGAATCACCGCCGTCGCGCCCGCTTTCGCCACTTCTTCGAGGCCGTCCGGGAACGGAAAAAACGCGTCGGAGGCGGCCACGCATCCCGCCATCGGCAGCACTGCCTTCTGCGCGCCAATGCGTGCGGAATCCACGCGGCTCATCTGCCCGGCTCCAACCCCGATGCCCTGGCCGTCGCGCGCGTACAGAATGGCGTTCGACTTGACGTGCTTGGCAATCTTCCAGGCGAAGAGCAGATCGCGCAACTCCGTCCGCGTTGGCTCGCGCCGCGTGACCACCTTCAGGGCGGCAGCATCCAGTTTTCCGAGATCGTTATCCTGCAGCAGCAGGCCGCCGCTGACGGTCTTCATGATCCGCGGAAGTTCGACGGGATCAATCTCCAGCACGCGCAGGTCTTTCCGCTTGCTGAAGCGCTCGCGCGCCGCCTGATCAAAGGCCGGGGCAACGATGCATTCAATAAACAGCGCAACGCCGTTGTGGCGCAAACCGGCGATGGCGTCGGCCACGGCTCCGGTGACGGGCCGGTTCAAGGCAATGACGCCGCCGAACGCCGACACCGGATCGCAGGCAAAAGCCTTGTGGAACGCCTCGATCAGATCGTCGCCGATGGCGCTGCCGCAAGGATTCGTGTGCTTGATGATCGCGCAAAATGGTTCGTCGAACTCGGCGGCCAGCTCCCATGCCGCCTGCAAGTCAACGATGTTGTTGTAGGAAAGCTCCTTGCCCTGCAACTGCCGCCCATTGGCGATGCCCTGGGTCGAGCCGTCGCTGTACATGGCCGCGCGCTGGTGCGGGTTCTCGCCATAACGCAGGTCGGCGACCTTCTGATAGCGCAGGCGCAGCGTCGCCGGGAAGGAGGGCGCGGCCGGCAAAGCCACGTTCATCGCATCGGCCAGCGTCACCCGCTCCAGCGTGGACGCAATCGCCGAGTCATAGGCCGCGGTGGTCGCAAAGGCCTGTTGCGCCAGCTTCCACCGGGTTGCCAGCGCCAGCTCGCCGTCTGCGGCCGCCAGCTCTTGCGCAAGGGCCGCGTAGTCGGCGGGCGAGGTCACGATGGCGACATCCTGAAAGTTCTTGGCCGCCGAGCGGATCATCGAAGGCCCACCGATATCGATGTTCTCGATCAGCTCCGGCAACTGCACGCCCGGCTTGGCAGCGGTCTTTTCAAACGCGTACAGGTTGACAACCACCATGTCCACCGCCGGAATCTGGTGCTCGGCCACGGCCGCCATATGCTCGGGATTGCTGCGCACGTGCAGGATGCCGCCATGCACCTTCGGATGCAGCGTCTTGACGCGGCCATCCATCATCTCGGGGAAGCCCGTGAGTTCGCTGATATCGCGCACGGCAATGCCGGCCTCGCGGATCAGGCGGGCGGTGCCGCCGGTCGAAACCAGCTCGATATTCAGGGAGGCGAGTTGGCGGGCGAAATCCACCAGCCCGGTCTTGTCGGTAACGCTAAGGATGGCGCGTCGAATCTTGCTCATAGTCCTATCCCGGCGGCCCGGTCATCACCGGCCGCAGCACCCCTTATTCTACAGTCCTGGACCGAGAGGAAAAACTCAGGACCGCGCTTCGGGAAGGACGAGCTTGGGCACCGTGCGCAGGCGTACATGGCCATCGCGCACCTGGATTCGGTATTCCACGCGGCTGCACTGGAATTCGCGTTTAACCTGATGGGTCTTCATCACCATGAAGAGCTGAAAGCCCTGAAAGGTGCCCGCAAATTCCGGCTCGCCCATGCGCCGCCGCGCGGCCACCAAGGCGTCGAACAGCAGGCGGATCTTCTCCCCTTCACGCTCGGCGTCGCTGCACTCAACCGCCATGTTATCGGCTGGATCATGCTCGCCCGCGCTCTGCCGGAGCACCTTGCCTGCCTCGCGCTCCTGCTCGGTACGCAGTCCCTGAATGGCCAGCGCCGCGTCCTCCGGACGGCGATATCCCTCCTCGCGGATGCGCAGCTTCTGGCGCCAGAGGTCGGTGAACTTGGCGTACCGCTCGGCGATCGCGTTGTAGCGGTATCGCTGGGCAAAGTTCAGCTTCTGCGAATCGCTGTACTTCTTGATTAACGACTGCACGCGCCAGTCGAGGTCGAGCGGCGGTTTGCGCGACCCTCCGCCGAAGAAAATGTCGTACTCGACCTTCAGCCGGCGTACGGTGTCTTCCAGCGCCGAAAGTTCTTCATCTACCGTCAAAGTCGCCCCTGGTGCGTTGCCGCTTCGCTGCGGATGCTTGAATCCCGTCAGGTTAGCACCACTGAGTTTTGCCCGCACCTCTCTCTCGTCGAACTGCCCAGCCGAAAGTAACCACCTGCCGGCATCCGCGAAATCCGGCATCGTGCCGCTCGGGTGACACATCTAAGCGGGTACCCCGGCCGATGGGGTGTGGGAGTGGAAACTTATGAACGCGCCAGAATCCGGGTTGACCGCCGTGGAACCGATTCGCATTGTGATCGCTGACGACCATTTGGTGCTGCTTGAATCGCTGGCGGCGCTGCTGGCTACCCAGTCCGACTTCCGCGTGGTCGGCCAGGCCGCTACCGGCCGCGAGGCCGTGGACCTGGTCACCGCGGAGCGCCCCGCGGTGCTGGTTCTGGATCTCTTCATGCCGGAGCCAAACGGATTTGAAGTCTTGCGCACGCTGGAGCGCGCCGGCATCAAGGTTGCTTCCGTTATACTCACCGGCTCGGAGAGCCGCCTGGACTATGTGCAGGTTGTTAAACTCGGCGCCCGCGGACTGGTGCTGAAAGGCGACAGCACGGAAAAGCTGTTTGCCGCCATCCGCACCGTGGCGGGAGGTGAGCTGGCTTTTTCCAGCGATATCGCCAACCAGGTCGTCAGTGCCATGGCGGCCGAACCGCGTGAGGTTCCGGCGAATCTGTCGCGGCTCTCCGAGCGCGAACGTCAGATCGCTGGCCTGGTCTCACAGGGCATGAAGAACCGCGATATTTCTCACGAACTGCATATCAGTGAAAACACGGTCAAACGTCATCTGCAGAGCATCTTCAATAAGACGGGAGCCCGCGACCGGCTGGAGTTGGCCGTGCTGGCGCTGACGGAGGGCAACAAAGCCGCCTGACGGTGGCGCGCCCGCCGCGGTGATTGCTGTCAATGCTTCGGAGTTGAGGCCCGGCGCAGAACCGGGCGGCGCAGGGGGTCCGCTTTAAAATCTACGGGTTGGCGGCGTCTACTTCCCGGCCGAAGCCGCCATCTTCTTGACCATGGCCAGCACCAGCTTGCGATCGCTGTCGTTCAAGTTGGACGAGTACCGGCGAATCTGGGTCAGGAA
Source organism: uncultured Acidobacteriota bacterium (assembly GCA_903847195.1). The sequence continues at coordinate 51,967 of CAINCZ010000037.1, forward strand.
ACGGACCTCTTCGTCACTGAGTTGCGGCAGCTGACGGGTGGCTTCGTCGGACGGACCCTCGGCGAAGAACTGTGCCAGAGGCAGGTCCATCGATCCGGCGATCTTGGCCAGGGTGTCGAGCGACGGAATGGTGTGACCATTCTCAACCCTCGACAAATAGCAGCGCAGCAGCCCGGTGCGTTTTTCAATATCGCCCTGGGACATGCCTTTCTGCAGGCGGAAATTGCGTATGGTTTCGCCGATATTCATTATCAGAGATGCAAAGCTGTCAAATTTTCAAAGGTGTCAGCATAGTAACCAGAGTAGTACCTTCTGGCAAGATTTTTTTCGGCAATCGGGTAAACCCCACCCCCATTTTGATTCTGGTCCAAGGCCCGCTCCGTGCCCTGCGGTTTTTTGTCCAGCCGAAGGCTGATGCGCCACTGCTCCCGGCTTTGGCCGACCTGCCTTGCTTTTCCGCAACTCATGCCAAACAGGAGGGTTCAAGCTGCTGAGTCCCGGCGCGCATGGTCTTTTCCCCGACTCGTCCACAGAGGCCTCCCGCCGGCGCCACCGCGACGGCCTTCCACACGGGTGCCGAGGTACAGTCCCAGGCGACGGCCGACACGAGTGGCCAATGAAACAAATCGGAAAAGGAGCGGTGAATCCTCGCCATTGCCGCGCTTCATCAAACTGGAGTAAGCGGGTCACATACTGCGCCAAAGCGACGCCACCCACACTGTGACGCCCAGACCATTTCACCTTGGCAGTGAATGTTGCACCTATCAGCGATTTTCCCGCCAACCCGCTTGTTTGCCGGCCACGAGTTGGCCTAAACTGCGGCATCGCTTGTGCGTATCGCAAGGTGGAGCATGGAAAAGAAAATCGACCGCAGAAAACTGATCACCCTTCTGGGCGGCGTGGCCGGCGCCGGCGCCGTAGCCACGTTGGGCGCGCGCGCCGCCGAACAGGCAACTCCAGTTGCTTCCTCGCCGATGCAGAAAGTTCCCTGGCCTTATAAACCGCTGGATGCGGAAGCGGCGGCTCAGCGCGGCTTTGACGGTTACTACAAGGGCGAGTGCATGTATGGCTGCTTTGAAGCCATTGTCGGCCCGCTCACCGAGCAGCTCGGCGCACCCTACAAGGATTTTCCGTTCTGGATGATGCGCTACGGCGCGGGCGGCATCAAGGGCTGGGCCACCATCTGCGGCGCGCTGAACGGAGCCGCGGCCGCCGTGCAACTGGTCTCGCCGCAGCCCGACCCGGTCATCAACGCGCTGTTCGAATGGTACGAGCACACGGCTCTGCCCAATGTACAGGTCAAGAACGTGAAGTTCGCCGAGGTTCGCTCGGTCGCCAATTCGCCGCTCTGCCATGCCTCGATTCATTCCTGGACCAAGGTCGCAGGCAAAGGCCCCTACAGCCCCGAGCGCGGCGAGCGTTGCGGGCGCATCACCGGCGCCGTCGCGCGGCAGACCATCCTGTTGCTGAATCAGCAGGCAGGCGGCAAACCGGTCGCCTTCGCGATACCGGAGCCGACCAAGGGCTGCATGTCGTGTCACGAAAAAGGCGGCGCGGTCGAGAACATACGCACCAAGATGGACTGCAACGGCTGCCACGCCCCGCAGTTAGCGAAGCATCCGAAGATCTAGCCGTCTTGCTTTCATAGCTTGCTCTTAAAACAACAGCGGGCGGCCATCAAGGCCGCCCGCTTTCGTGTTGCGTTCTCGGCGATGCCGCGGGCTCAGCCCATCAACATGCCGCCGTTGACCTTGATGACGTTGCCGGTGATGTAGTTGGCCTCTTCGCTGGCCAGGAACTTCACCGCGTTGGCCACGTCGATATCGAGTCCGGGGCGGCCCAGCGGAATCTGCTTGCACATGGCCTCGCGCAGCTCCGGCGTCAGCGCCTGCGTCATCGCCGTCTCGATAAATCCCGGAGCGATCGCATTGGCCGTGATGTTGCGCGAAGCCACTTCGCGCGCCGTGGCCATCGTCAGGCCGATCACGCCCGCCTTCGACGCCGAATAATTCGCCTGTCCGGCCTGACCCTGCTGCCCGTTGATGCTGGCAATGTTGATGATCCGCCCCCAGCGCTGCTTCAGCATGACCGGCACGGCTGCCTGCGTGCACAGAAATACGCCCGTCAGGTTGATGCTGATTACCAGGTCCCAGTCCTGCCGCTTCATGCGCATCATGAGCTGGTCGCGGGTAATGCCGGCGTTGTTGACCAGGATCTCCAACTTGCCGAACTTCGCGGCTACGTCCTTGATGGCCTGCTTCACGCTGTCTTCATCGGCGACGTTCATCTTGAAGCCCGCCGCCTGCCCGCCTGCGGCAGTAATCTCTTCGACGACGCCCGCCAGCTTGTCCTCTGCGATATCGGCCACGGCGACCACGGCGCCAGCCTTCGCCAGCGTAACGGCGATGGCGCGTCCAATACCCTGCGCGGCGCCTGTGACGAGCGCGATTCGACCTTCAACTCCCGGCATTGCTTGCCCTCCTGATGTTTACGGGAACCCGTGACTAGAATTATACGCAATCCCGAGTAGCGGGCATCGCCGAAGCGGACTGGGGCTGCAGATTTTAAGCCGGAGTAAAAACTGTTGGCACCCGGCGGTTTACGGGCAGTTCACGCCACTTTCCCCGGACAGTATGGGCTCTCCTCAATCCCCGACTCCAGCAGTTCGGTGATGTCCCGACCCCGGTCAACTAACGGTCAACCTGGCGCGGGTGCCGCCAATCCCACCAGAGTCAAGGACGGCAGGCTATGACTGGCGTCGCTGAAAGGCCTTCAGCGTTTCAAACCAGGCGATGTTCGCCGCGCCAGCGCCCACACAAAGTGCGATGTCGTTGGGATGAAGCGTGCTGAAGTGGAACAGGGCTTTGAGAAACGGTACATACAAGACAAGAGAGAGAAAGAGCAATGCGCCGCCTGCTACCCACCACATGGCGGGATTTGGCGTTCGTAGAATAGCGATGATGTTTCGCGACCAGGATCGATTCGTGACAATCAGCGCAACGTTGGCAATCACGAGCGCCGTGAAGGTCAGAGCGCGAGCATCTTCTGCCCCCCGTCCCTGACGGAGAGCGACCGCAAAGATTCCCAACAAAATGACCAGTACACCAAAGCCCTGCAGGAGGCTCATGATTACCATCTGCCTGCTGAAGATGTGCTCAGTCGCAGAGCGGGGCGGCCGCGACATTACGTCTGCTTCCTCCTTCTCGGCCTCGAAGACAATCGAACAGGCGGGGTCGATGATGAGTTCGAGGAAGGCGATATGTACGGGTTCCAGGATCAAGGGCCAACGAAATAGAACTGCACAGAGCGAAAGCCCGGCGATAGGGACGTGAACCGCAAAGATGTACACCATCGCCTTTTTCAAATTGTCGAAAATGCGACGTCCAAGCCTGACGGCCTGAACGATGGAAGAAAAATCATCATCCAGCAGAACCAGGTCGGCGGCCTCGCGAGCCACATCCGTTCCCCGCTGACCCATTGCAATGCCGATATGCGCGGCTTTTAGCGCCGGGGCATCATTGACGCCGTCGCCGGTCATCGCGACGATCTCGCCGTTCGCCTTCAAGGCATTCACCAACAGGAGCTTCTGTTCAGGCACCGAGCGAGCAAAGACGTTTGTCTTCGCGACCCGGTCGCACAGTGTGGGACCATCCATCGCCGCTAAGTCCGGGCCGATGATCGCCCCTGTTGTGTTCTCCAGTCCGATCTGGCGGGCGACGCTCATTGCCGTACCGGGGTAATCCCCGGTAATCATGATCACGCGAATGTGTGCCTTTTGGCATTCATGCACTGCACCCGGAACAGCGGGCCGGACCGGATCGGCAAGGGCGATCAACCCCAGAAACTGAAACGCGAAATCATGCTGTTGATCGGGAAGGGTCTCGCTTGCAAACTCTGCTTTCGCTACCCCAAGAACCCGCAGACCTTCGCCAGCCATTCGAGCGACGCTTTCATTGAGCTGCGCTGCCTCAGGTTGCGTCAAATGGCAGAGATCTGCGACCGCTTCGGACGCTCCTTTTGTGGCAATGACAAACTGTGCGCTATCCGGCGACACCCACACCTCGGAAATCGCAAGGAGGGTCTTAGCGAGCGGATACTCGCGGACGACCTTCCAACTGGCGTGTAAGTGCTCGGTGCCTCGCAACATCTCATCGCCGAGCTTGCGTATCGCCCGGTCCATGGGATCGAATGGATCGGGTTGGCTGGCGAGCATGGCGAACTCCGCGAGCTCGTGAAACACTTCCGGGACCGTGGAGGTCGATTGTTTAGTAAGGTCGTAGTTCTGTCCCTTTGCATAAAGACAGGCCACAGACATCTGGTTCATCGTCAAGGTTCCGGTCTTATCAACGCACAGAGCCGTGGCTGCGCCGAGCATCTCAATCGCCGGCATATGTCGCGTTAGCACACGATTTCGCGACATTCGCCATGCTCCCAGGGCCAGGAACACCGTCAGGACCACGGGCAACTCCTCGGGCAGAATCGCCATTGCGAGCGTCAGGGACGCGAGAAACCCCTTCAGCCAGTCTCCCCGGGTAATGCCATAAAAGATGACAAGCAAAGAGCAAAGCGCGAGTGCCGCCAGCGAAAGTACCCGCACCATATGGCGCGTGTCGCGCTGCAGGAGGCTGGGTTCCTGTGCTACGGCCTGTAGCGATTTTCCGATTCTGCCGAGTTCAGTATGGATACCGGTGGCTTTTGCCAGCGCAAGCCCGGTGCCTCTAACAACCAATGTCCCGGAGAAGACGACTGGGAGATCATCCCCGCCTGGCCGCGTCATCTCCGCGCCATCCGATGCCGCTTGCTTCCGTACGGGAACGGATTCGCCCGTCAGCAAAGACTCGTCGGTTGCCAGATTCCCTGCGGAAAGCAGGACCCCATCCGCGGGAACGCGGTCGCCTTCCGATAGCACGAGGAGATCGCCGGGTACGACGTCGCGGCCGGCAATTCTCTTCCGTTCTCCGCCTCGAACCACCAGCGCACGGGGGCTTGATAATCCCCGAAGGGCCTCCAATGCCCGTTCTGTCTTGCGTTCCTGAAACAGCGTGATTGCAACGACAACCACCACGAAGATCAGGAGGATGACCGCCTCTTGAACATTGCCGAGCAACAGATACGTGCTGCCGCAGGCAAGTAACAACAAGAGCATTGGCTCGCGCACCAGATTGAGCACCATCCCGATAGTGGAACGCGGCTTGGAAGACGGGAGTTCATTAAAGCCGTAGCTCGCAAGTATGGACGCCGCTTCGTCATCAGAGAGCCCCCTGCGGGGTTGTTCTGACTTGGAGTTAACGTCAACGCCGAAGGGTTCCGACATTCCACACCTCTCGATTGGATCGATTGAATCCGCTCGCTACGTTCGCCGCTCGCCGCCATAGCGGCGTGTTTGCCAAGATGTCTGGTGAGCGACCGGACTGTTTTGTCACGTCGCGCGTGATCCGCACGGTATTAGGCAAGGTCCCCGCTTCTGCAGGTTACAAGGCGCTTTTGCTCGAAGAGTGTGCAATCTTACACAGGAGATACACTGTCGGCAGGGGTACACTCGGTCCGCATGGGCGAACCAGGAACATCTTCGGCTGGGAGCGCACCCGCCAATCCCGTCGTCTCCGCGCTGCTGTTGACGGTTGGCCTCGTGCTGGCGCTTATCCTGGTCTGGCTTGGCCGAGTCATCTTCTTGCTGCTCTTTGCAGGAATCCTGGCAGCGGTCTTGTTGTCGTCCATAGTCGATTGGATCAAGGCAACGCTAAAACTGAAGCGGGGGCTGGCGCTGGCCGTCGTTCTTCTCGCTGCTTCTGCGCTGGTCTTTCTTGCGCTGTGGATCACTGGCCCCAACATCGTCGAGCAGTTTGCCAAACTTCAGATCGATCTTCCCCAAGCAGTGCAACGCCTGGCCGAGCGGGTCAAGGAACACGGCTGGGGCCGCTGGCTGCTCGTCCAGTGGTCGGGCTATTCTCAGCTATCAGACAACATCAGTTATGCCCTGACGCAAATCGGCGGTATCATGCTGAACACGGCCAGCGTGCTCGCCGGACTCGTCATTGTCGGGTTTCTCGGTCTCTATCTCGCCGCGGAGCCAGAGGTCTATTTCTCCGGAATTCGCCGCGCCACCCCGCTACGCTATCGAGCCAACTTCGATGCCTGTGCTGCAAGCGCCGTACGCAACCTGAGGTGGTGGTTGCTGGCGCAGATGTTATCCATGGCTGCCGTCGGCACCCTCGTCACCATCGGACTTTGGATTCTGGACGTGCCCCTTGCTGGAACCCTCGGCATGATAGCGGCGCTGATGACCTTTATTCCGAACGTGGGGCCCATCCTCTCCGTCATCCCCGCAGCTTTGCTTGCTCTCGCCATCAGCCCCGGAAGAGGCCTGCTCACCATTGCCCTCTTCATCCTCGTGCATTTTCTGGAAGGCAACATTATTACTCCGTTGCTGCAGCGCCGAATCGTCCGCCTGCCTCCAGCGTTAACTCTGACCGCGCAACTCCTGCTTGCCGTCACGGCGGGGCCCTTGGGATTGGCCCTTGCGGCTCCTCTGACAGCAGCCGCACTCGGCATCTTCCAGATCCTCTTCCCGGCAGACACCATCCCGACCATCCCGCCGCTGCCTGCGTCGCAGCCGCACTCCAATCTGAATGCTCCTGCGTTCCGCCCGCCGTCAGCAATTTGATTAACATCGCATCACTGAAATCGAATCCGGCGACCTCTCCTTAATCCGACAGGTCTTCCGTTTTACACTGCTCAGTCCTGGCGGGCGCTCGCGGAGATCTCCGGTTGGGGCACTTCGGGCGACGAGGGAGTTTCGTTCTTGTAAAGCAGGCGGAGCAAGGGGGGAGCCAGCACGGTAGTCGCCGCCGCCATGACGATCACAATGGCATAGGCGCGCTGTGAGATCATGTTCGTCCGCAAACCGATCAGGGCCACGATCAACGCCACTTCGCCGCGCGGCGTCATGCCCACGCCCACGCGCAGGAAGCTGCGCCAGCCTTCTCTCATCACCGGCAGGCCACAGCCGCCAATCTTCGAGATGATTGCCAGCACGGTAATAACCGCCGCTGCCAGGGCAATCGACGAATCCAGCACGTGGAGGTTCAGCCGCGCTCCCATGGTGAAAAAGAAGAAGGGCGCGAGAAACTCGTTGATCGCCTGCGCCCGCGGCGCCAGATTCCAGTCGGGCGCGTAATCGGCAAAGACCAGTCCGGCAAAGAAGGCGCCAATGATGGCGGCCATGCCGATCCGCGTGGCTGCCACCGAAAGTCCCAGGCAGATCGCCAGCGCCAGCACCAGCGGGGCTTCCTGCGTGGACATCCGCTCCATGCCGGGGCGCAGACGACGCACCACGCGGGGTCCGATGAAAATCAGAAAGAGGGCGAATCCGACCGCTTCCGCCGTGACCAGGCCCAGGTGCCACCACCGAACTCCCCCTCCGGAAGCTACGCTGGCCACTACCGCCAGGGTGATCATGCCGAGAATATCGTCAATGACCGCCGCTGCCAGGATGATGCGCGCGGTGCGCGTGCCCAGCACCTGCAGGTCGCGCAGCACCCGCGCCGTAATGCCGACACTGGTGGCCACCATCGCCGCCGCCACAAAGATGGATTCGTGTAGCGGCTGGTGGGTCAGTCGCATGAACAGCAGCCCCAGCACGAAGGGGGCGATGACGCCGGCCAGGGCGACGTTAAACGCGGTCTTGCCCACGCGGATCAGATCGCGCGGGCGCGTCTCCAGTCCCACCGTAAACAGCAGGAAGATGGCGCCGAGCTCGGCGATGGAGGAGACGGTCTCACTGGGCACCACCAGTCCGGTTGCGAAAGGCCCCAACACTACTCCGGCCAGTATCTCTCCTAGCACGGCGGGCAGCGAGAGCCGCGCAAACACTTCGCCGAACACCTTCGCTCCCACGAAGATGGCGAACAACTCCAGCAGCAGTGTGTCAGACCCATGAGGCATAAGCTTCCACCGGACTGATCGATTAAAGCACGCGCTGTGCCCCGAGACGAGTCATGCCGGGTGCGGACGGCCCCGCAATCAACGCATGGTTTGCATCGGTTTTCCTGCGATTTTCCGCAACAGGCGCGCCGTCCGGATGAGGACTGCGGCCCTCGTCGCCAAGACAGGCGTAGTGGTTCACTTCCGGGCGGCAATCACGCGTGGGATGCCCTGCAGGTCGGCGACCGTGCGCAGCTCCGACCACGCATGCTGCTGTTCCAGTAGCCCTCTCACCCGCATCTCCTGCGTGTATCCGATCTCCATCAGCAGCCAGCCCGTGGGTTTCAGCGCCGCCAGCGCCTGCGGCACCAGTCTTTGAATGATGTCCAGTCCGTCGGGCCCGGCAAACACGGCCACGCGCGGCTCAAACTTCTTAACCTCGCGCTGCACCTTATCCTCTTCGCTTTCGCTAACGTAAGGAGGGTTGGAGACGACAAAGTCGAACTGCAGCTGCGCATCAACGGCCACCAGAAGATCGCTCTCGACAAAGCGCAGGCGTTCGCCCAGTTGCAGGCGCGCCGCGTTGGCGCGGGCAACTTCGAGCGCGGCGGCTGAGATGTCGCCCGCCCAGACCTCGGCAGCGGGCAACTCATGCGCCAGCGCCAGCGCAATGGCTCCCGAGCCCGTGCCCACGTCGATGATCCGCAGTTGGCCTTCCGGTGTACTCGCGGCTCCTTTGCGCCAGCGCGGGTCTACCAGTTCCAGCACCGTTTCCACCAGGTGCTCGGTCTCCGGCCGCGGGATCAGCACCGCGGGAGAAACAATCAGATCCAGCCCCCAGAACTCCTGGTGGCCAGTGATGTACTGCGTGGGCAAGCCCCGCGCGCGCTCGGCCAACACCGCGTCGTAGCTCTCCACTTCGCGTTCGATCAACGGGCGCTCCGGATGCGCGTATAGATACGCGCGGTCGCAGCCGAGGGTGAACATCATCAGCACCTCGGCGTTCATGCGCGGCGACCCGACCGCCTGGTCTTCCAGGTAGCGCACTGCGGCTTGTAAGGCGTTCTTCAGCTCCATGCGGGTGGGCACATTATCGCAGATGGCGCGCCGAGGGAAGCCTTGTTATGCTGTTGCCCAAGGGTCCGCCTTTATCAGCTCACGCGGCGCCGAGGTATCAGTCATGAAAAAACTTTTTCTTTATTGCCTGTTCTGCCTGGTTGCGCTCAGCGCCGTGGCCCAGCAGCACCGCCCCTCGCAGCCACCTCCGGAGTCGGAAACCGAGGCCGGGCTGGCGCCTCCGCCCATGGTCCGCTACTACGAAGGCCGGCCGATCTATCGCCTGACGGACGACGAGGTCAAACCACCCTACGTGATCAAGCAACCTGATCCGATGCCGCTGAAGGACGGCGCCTCTGGACGGGTTGTGCTCTGGTGCGTGGTGGGCAATGACGGCAAGGCCGGTATGATCTCCGTTGCCAAGCACCACACGCTCGAAGCCGACATGAAAGCCGTCGCGAACCTACGACAGTGGAAGTTCAAACCCGGCCGCAAAAAGACCGATGAGGTGGACATACTCACGGTGCAAGAGGTCGTCTGGCACTAGCTGACGAGTGCATTTTGCCGGTGCGCCGGCAATCGCTTTTCGCCGCCCGGATTCCTTCCCGCCAATGACAACGGCCTGGCCACCATGGACCAGGCCGTTGTTTTTTCTCCCGCCTCTACCAGACGCGGCAGGCGTTCTTGCTGACCATCGCCGACGTCGGCTTGCAGCCAAAGGCCTGCTGGAACTCCGGCATATTCACCAGCACCCCATTCACGCGATAGCGCGGCAGCGAGTGCGGATCGACTTGCGCCTGCAGCCGCTGCACTTCATCGGTGGCATTTTCGCACCACACCTGCCCGTAGCCGAGGAACAGCCGTTGCTCGGTCGTGTAGCCGTCGATCGGCTGCTTGTGGTGGGGCGGCAGGCTCTTGAGCGAAGCCAGCAGCGCCATCTGTGCAATACGCAATCCGCCGTTGTCCGCCGTGTTTTCGCCCAGCGTGAGTTCGCCGTTCTGCTTCACGTCATCCACCGCGACGAAGCTGCCGTACTCTTTCACCAGGCACTGGCTGCGCTCTTCGAAGCTCTTCGCATCGGCCGCCGTCCACCAGTCGCGCAGGTTGCCGAAGGCGTCGAACTTGCGGCCCTCATCGTCGAAGCCGTGCGTCAGCTCGTGACCGATGACCGCGCCGATTGCGCCATAATTGATCGCGTCGTCCAGCCGATTGTCGAAAAACGGCGGCTGCAGGATGCCCGCCGGGAAGTTGATGTCGTTCAGCCGCGGATCGTAATAGGCATTCACCATCGGCGGAGACATCAGCCACTCCTGCCGGTCTACCGGCTTGCCGATTTTGGCCAGCTGGCGGTCGGACTCAAACGCATTGGCCCGCTGCCAGTTGCCCAGGGAGTCATTGCGCACGATCTCCAGCTTGCTGTAGTCGCGCCACTTGTCCGGATAGCCGATCTTGTTGGCGATCTTGTCCAGCTTGAACAGCGCCTGCTTCTTGGTCTCCGGCGTCATCCACGCCAGCTGCTCGATGTCGTGGTGCAGCGCCTGTTCGAGCGCCTGCACCATCTTCAGCGTGCGCTGCTTGCCCTCGGCGCCGAACGTCAGCTCGACGTATGGCTGCCCCAGCGCTTCGCCCAGCGAGGAGTCCGTATAGGCCACACAGCGCTTCCAGCGCGCGCGCAATTCCTTCTGCCCGGTCAGCGTGGGGCCATAGAAATTGAAGTTCTCCTGCACGAAGGCTTCCGAGAGCATGCGCGCCGTCGCGTGCAGCAGCTGCCAGCGCAGGTAGGTCTGCCACTTGGAGAGAGGCTCGGACTTCAGCAGCAGCTGCATCCCCTTGAAGAAGTCCGGTGCCACTACATTGAGGCTCTTGACCGCCGGCGCATCGACCGCCTTGAAGTAGCGCGGCCAGGCAAAGTCCGGTGCGGTCTTCTGCAACTCGGCCACGGTCATCGGATGGTGCAGGTTGATGGGATCGCGGCGCTTCACGACGTCCAGCGAAACCTTCGCCATGGCCGTCTCCATCTCCATGACGGCCTTCGCGTCGGCCGCGGCCTGCGCCGGAGTCTCGCCCGAAAGCTGCAGCATCCGCTGCACGTGCTCGACATACGCCTTGCGCAACTCCACCGACTTCGCATCCTCGCGGAAGTAGTAGTCGCGCTCCGGCAACCCGAGCCCGCCCTGATCGGCCTCGGCGATCACCTGCGTCGCGTCCTTGTAATCCTGGTTGGAGCCGAAACTGAAGACAGCGTTCACGCCCTGCCGTTGCAGGCGTCCGATCTCGGCAGCCAGTTCCTCCTTATTCTTCAGCGCCGCAATGCGCTCAAGGTCGGGCTTGATCGGCATCATGCCGCGCAGGTTGACCGTTTCTTCGTCCATGCACGAGGCGTAGAAGTCGCCGATCTTCTGCAGGACCGCGCTGCGCTTAGGATCGGGCACCGCGGCCTTTTCCAGAATCTGCCGCAGAATCTCGCGGTTGCGCTCCGCCAGTTCGTCGAAGCGTCCCCACGACGCCTGGTCGGCCGGAATCGGATTCCCGCGCAGCCACTTGCCGCAGGTAAACGCATAGAAGTCCGTGCACGCATCGACATCCCCATCCAGCATGCTGGAGTTGAAGGGGGCCGGTTGCGCCGGTGCCGGAGCCACGGCGGGTTTCGCCGCCGATGGGGCAGGAGTTTGAGTTTGGGCAGTGGCAAGCGAGCAGGCCAGCACCAGAACTGCGCCGGCAGCCACATGTGTCATAAAGCGGGTAGCACGCATTCCAGACCTCGCTTTCAGCAGCAGAACCGAACAGTCTACAAGTTGGTATGACGATGCGGGCGGCAGCAGAGTTGCTGGCCGCCGGGAACATTCCTCGCCGTGCGAGAGTTCGCACGGCCCGATTCTATTGGCCGACCAGCACTTGGTCGTGGGCCGTCTTGCCGCGCAGCAGATCCAGCGCGTGCGGCAGCAGTCCAATCACCGACGACAGCGAATCCACCGCGCCCCGTGGACTTCCGGGCAGATTAAGAATGAGCGAGCGGCCCCGCATTCCGCACACGCCCCGGCTGAGCGCGGCAAACGGAGTGCTCTTGGATCCCTCCGCGCGCATGCGCTCGGCGATGCCCGGAACCATGCGGTCGCACACGGTGCTCGTCGCCTCCGGCGTCACGTCGCGGGCGGCCAGCCCCGTCCCGCCGGTGGTCACTACTAGCGGCGCCCGTTCGCACCATTCGAGTAGCGCATTTTCGATCGCCGTACCTTCGTCCGGCACGATCTCGACGCCGACAATGCTGAAGCCCTTTTCCTTCAAAGCCGCGCACACGGCTGGCCCGGAGGCGTCCGCCCGCTCTCCACGAAATGACGAATCGCTGATCGTCAGTACGGCCGCCGTCATGTGCTGTAGCTCGCCCATTGGGTCTACTTTCTTCCTGCCTTACGTACCGGCTTACGGGTTGTGGCGCCTGCGCCCCGCAGGTAATCGCCGCTCTTGCCGCCCGTCTTGCTTTCCAGCAGCACTTCGCGAATTACGATGCCCTTGTCGAGCGCCTTACACATGTCATAGATGGTCAACGCCGCCACTCCGGCAGCCACCAGCGCTTCCATTTCCACGCCGGTCACCGCGGTTGTGGTCGCCTCCGTGCGGATGCGCACCGATCGCTTGCCCACCTCGAGTTCGACGTCAACGTGAGCCAGCGGCACGGGATGACACATCGGAATCAGCTCCGAGGTCCGCTTGGCCGCCTGAATTCCGGCAATGCGGGCAACTTCCAGCGGATCCCCCTTCGGGTTCTTCGGCAGGGCGCGGATCACGGCCGCGGACATCTCCACCACCGCGCTGGCGCGGGCCGTGCGCTTGGTCGGGTGCTTCTCGCTGACATCCACCATCCGGGCCCGCCCGGCGGCATCGTAATGAGACAGTTGCTTGACCATCTCGTTCAGCCTAAAGCATCGCCTCCGGATTTTCCTAGCGAATCTTGGCACCCGACCGCCGCCGGCAAATGCCACTTTGCGCCCTTTTCGCTGGTAAACTACTCTGCAGCGGCCCAAGCGGAGAGGTGGCAGAGCGGTCGAATGCACCCGCCTTGAAAGCGGGCGTGCCTTGACGGGCACCGGGGGTTCGAATCCCTCCCTCTCCGCCATAGTTTTTTGTAAGCTATTGATAATGCTTGTAAATGGTTGAAATAGTGTAGTTTGTTGCATATGTCGTGCCGCGAATACAGCGAACCCTGCGCCCTGTCTTGTAATGTTTCTCCTGTTTTGCCTTACAACATCGATTTCACCTTACAAAATGAGTTTGGCCGGCATTGAACTGATCCGAGGTTCCACCCTGCCAGTAGCTTCGACCCCACAGAATCACGGATGCCCTGGCCTCCAGGGCTCGGCACCGGGTTCGTTTGGCCCAACCCGAGCCCCGAATATGCTAACCACGGCCTTCCTGCCGGCATTGTCAGACACTCTGCCCTCCGCTGTTGGTCTGGACTGTCCGTATTCAGAACCTATGAGACTGCTTGGGGCTAGCGGCAAGCTACGGTTTCGAGGGTTGAGTCGCCCTCTGGTTGAAGGTCTGCGCGCCCCAGATTGTACCGAAGGCGCGCTTGGATGGTGAGTTCTTTCTGCTCCTCTCTGCGCCGCAGGATTGCTTCGCGGCGGCCGTAGTAGACGTCGGCCGGCGCCACATTGCTGATGCCTTCGTGGTAGCGCCGGTGATTGTAATACTCGATAAACTCCGCCATCGCTCGCTGGAGTTCTTCCGGGCTGCTGTAGACCAGCACGTTCAGGCGGGTCTTCAGCGTCTGGTGGAATCGCTCCAGCTTGCCGTTGGTCTGGGGATGATGGGGCGAGCAACGGATGTGGCGGATCGACTGCATGCGCAGGTAATCCTCCAGCGCCTGGGCGATGAAGCCCGGCCCGTTGTCGGTGAGCAGGCGGGTCTTGTCCTGGAGCGGGACGTGGCGCATCCCGGTGAAGGCGACGGCCTGTTCCACCACGTCGCCGATGGAGGCGGCCGTCATGTCCCGCTTCAGGTCCCAGGCCAGGATCAGGCGCGAGAAGTCGTCCAGCACCGAGATCAGGTAGTACCAGCCCCAACCGACGACGAAGAAGTAGCTGGCGTCGGACTGCCACTGTTGGTTGATGCGCGTGGTCTTCACCCGGTACTCCGGCCCAGCCGGGAAGCCTAGCAGCTTGACCTCGCGCACCAGGCCATGCCGCTTCAGGATGCGGTAGACAGTCGATTCCGAGATCGCGAAGCCGGCGTGGTCACTGAGGTGAAACGCCAACTCGCGCGAACTCAGATCGGGTTGGCGCAGGGCTTCGGCCAGAATCGCCTCCTGTTCGGCGGGACGCAGCCGGTTCCACACCGAGCTCGGCTCCGGGCGGCGGTCCAGCAGTCCCACTTCTCCCTGCGCGCGGTACCGCTGCTGCCAGCGATAGAAGGTCGAACGCGGCAGGCCTAACTCCTGCAGCGTCTCCTGCTTCGTCACTGGCGAGCGGTTCACCAAGGTCAGGATTTCCAGCTTCTTGCCGACCGGCATGCGCTTGTTCCTCTTGTGCTCGGTCAGCCCTAGTACTGGCTTTTTTTAAGCATCAGGTTGGCCACGCTGAGATCGGCCACCAGTTGCTTCAGTCTCTCATTCTCCTGCGAAGTTCCTGCACCTCGTCGCGATTGGCCTCGCGCAAGGTGTCGCCGCGCATGCGCGACTTACCCGCCTCCATGAAGTCCTTCAGCCACTTGTAGTAGACAGTGGCATGGATGCCCTCCCGGCGGCACAACTCGGCCACCGCGAGTTCGCCGCGGATGCCTTCCATCAGGATGCGGATCTTGTCTTCGGAGGTGAAGCGTCGCCGCGTGGCGCGCTTGGCTTTGCGGATCAGACTGCG
>CAINCZ010000038.1 GCA_903847195.1 uncultured Acidobacteriota bacterium
AACGCCTGCTGGTGATGCGACGGCATGCTGGCGAACGCGTTCGCCAACTCCAGATAGCGCTCCCTGTATTTCAGGAGGCGCAGGTCCCGGCCGCGCAGTTCCAGCAGATCGAAGACGTGCAGTGTGTCCGCAATCTCCTCACCGGCCAATAGCCCCGGCCCGAACCGCAGTCCCGTGTCATGGATCGGCTGCGGTATGCCCACCACGAGGCCGAGCTTGTTGATGCCTTGGACCTCACAGACGCCCGGGACCGTTCGCATGGCCGCCGGCGCCACACGCAGCAGCCGGTTCCGGCCGTCGAACTTCTCCTGGGCGCACCAGTCGTCATTGACGATCAGCGCCTCGACCTGCTCCTCGTCGATCGGGTTCAGGAGCTGCGGCACCACGCCGCTCACCTGCTTATCGGTCGCGCCGGTGTACGGCGTGCAGCCTTCCCCTTCGGTGTAGCCCTTGCCCTTCTTCTCGGCCACGAGCTTGTCGAAGATTTTCCGGGCCTCAGCCTCGCTGACCGGCTCCTGCGTCTTCGTTCCGGCCGTGAGCGTCGAGTTTCTTCTGCCGAACTGGAAGTTCACACACCATCCGGAACCCTGCGGCTCCAGCTGGATGTTGTAGACCTTGTCCGAACTGCCCTGCTGATAATAGAGACTGATTTGCATGGTTTCCTTCCTTCTGGCCGACGAAAAACGGGAGGCACAGCAGCTGAAGAAGAACTTCAGCGCCGCACGCCCCCGCATATCGCCGATTTTGTTTTCGGTTACGCCGCCACCCTTTCCCGGATCTGCTCGATGGCTTCCCAGTCCGGCTGGCTGTCCAGCGGCACCTCGGCGGCGAGTACATGGGTGTAATGCGGGCCGCGGTGGCACGGCACGCTGCGACCGCTCCCCCGATAACCGCGCAGCTTGACCGGGTCATGCTCCGCGCTGGCCCAGACCTCGATGAGGTTCCGGACCGGGTCGAGCACGTAGACCCATTCCATGAACAACGGGTCCAGAAACGGATTGAACTGCTCTTCAGCGCCATTGTTATGCTGGTGATAGCGCGCGTCAGGATCCGGATAGCCCGTGCTTTGCTGGTTGGCCACCACTGCGTCCAGCAGGGCGATCTCGTCGGCGTAGACCCGCTTCAAATGCGGATCGTTGCCGGCCTGCTCGGCGCGCATCTGCACGAACGCCGCGCGGCCTTGCTCGTCATAGCCGAAGAGCAGTGCGCTCATGGAATGTGGCTGGCCGGCCTTCTTGCCGCAGAACCGGCAGATGCCGCCGCTCTCCAGCTCGCGCCAGTCGCCGTACTGCAACAGCTCGGCGACCAGGCTGGCAATCCCCAGCTTCCGGGCGGCCTCGAACACTTCTGTACCCAGGCTGGTGGGATACGAATCGCAATGATTATAAACGCCCAGTGCCGCCCCATCGGGCAGACGCCAGGCAACAGAACCGCGTGTGGACATGTTATTTCTTCCTTGGTTTGCGGGCGACCAGATCGGCCGCCCAGATGTTTTCGATCGCTTGCTTGCCATTGGGCCGCTTGACCAGGTCTTCCT
>CAINCZ010000039.1 GCA_903847195.1 uncultured Acidobacteriota bacterium
CGCATCTCGTAGCAGCGCGTGTCTTTGGCTGCCGGCACGTCCGCAGCGACAGCACTCAGTGAGCCGAACAGCAATCCCCCAACCAAACCAAGAAGTATTGTTTTCATGGCGTTCTTTTAGCGCTGAAATGGTCTGGAAGCGAATACTTTTCTTGCCTGAATAGACTTGTAATTGAACCGTCAAATCAAAAGAATGCGGAAAAATATCGAGCCAACAAGGACACCGCCATGAAAAAACTCGTCGCCACTCTCTATGTCGCCTGCCTGACTCTCTGCGTCACAGTCGCCCGCGCGGACGTGAAGCTGCCGCCGGTGATCTCCGATCACATGGTGCTGCAGCGCGATGTCGCTGCGCCGATCTGGGGGAGCGCGGCGCCCGGCGAGCAAGTGTCCGTATCCATCGCCGGCCAGACGAAAACGACGACCGCCGACGCGCAGGGCAAATGGAAGGTGACGCTCGATCCGCTGAAGGTTGCCACCGAAGGTCTCACGCTCGTGGTGAAGGGCAAGAACACCATCACGATTCGCGACGTGCTCGTCGGCGAGGTCTGGCTCGGCTCCGGCCAGTCGAACATGGATATGCAGGTGCCCAGCTACACCAACAACGATGCGGTGC
Organism: uncultured Acidobacteriota bacterium; assembly: GCA_903847195.1. The sequence continues at coordinate 616 of CAINCZ010000039.1, forward strand.
TGGCGCAGGCCGCGGCGGCGACCTATCCGAAATTGCGTCTGCTCTACAAGGGCCGCGCAGGCTGGGAAGAAGCGGTGCCCACCAATAACTTCAGGTTCTCCGCGCTGCTGTTTGCGTTCGGCTTCCGCCTCCAGCAGAAGCTCGACGTGCCCGTCGGCATCATGGTCGGGGCGGTCGGCGGCACGCCGTCGGGCTACTGGCTGACCGAGGACATGCTGCACAGCGACGCCGCGTGCCAGGCACAGGCGCAGGAATTCGCCAAGACCTACGACTTCGAAGCGGCGATGAAGAAATACGACCAGGAACTGGCCGTATGGAAAGTGGCCGCGGAGAAGGCGAAGTTGGAAAAGGGCAAAGCGCCCCGTCCTCCCACGCTCCCTGCGAAGGCGGGCGAGTCCGCCGGCCGCATCGGCGGCCTCTACATCGCGAACGTCCAACCTTACGCGCCCTACGCGATCCGCGGCGTGCTGTGGGACCAGGGCGAGAGCGGCACGGCGATCACCGGCGTGGACCAGTTCAACCTCATGGGCGCGCTCATCCAGGGCTGGCGCAAGGACTTTGGCCAGGACTTCGCGTTCCTCTACGTCCAGAAGACGAGCGGCGGCGGCACCGCGTGGGACCTGGAAAACCCGACGACGAAAAACGCGACCAAATTCAGCCCGCTGCCCCAACAGACGCCTGGCAACGGCGACGGCCTTTATCGTGAACTGCACATCAAGATCCAGCAGCATCCCAAGACCGCGATGGTCATCAGCACCGATCTCGGCAGCGGCACGCATCCGACGAACAAGGCCGCCTACGGCGAGCGCGCCGTCCGCGTCGCACTCGGCTTCGTCTACGGCCAGCACATCGAGTACAGCGGCCCGCTCTACGCCTCGCATGCAATCGAAGGCG
>CAINCZ010000040.1 GCA_903847195.1 uncultured Acidobacteriota bacterium
GAAATGGTGGACCTGGTCGGGTTCGAACCGACGACCTCTTCCATGCCATGGAAGCGCGCTCCCAACTGCGCCACAGGCCCACGCGGATGACTCTATTGTCTCGCAGCCGCGCGAGTTAGTCAACGCATAGCCGTGGGTTCTTCGGCTTGCCTGGTTTGAAAGCGGGTACCAAGGCCGGTTCGAGCCCAGCATCGGGCTCATTTCGGCACACCTGACTCGCCGTGACCACGATAAATTGCAACCGCCTTTTTAGCCGCTTACATCTCATCCACTGGAAGGGCACGGCGCGGTTTTGCTGACATCATGAGATTCCCGACTCGTCAAATAATGCCTGCGGTCGTCGCAGTTGCTTTGCTTAGTTTGCCCCTGCTCGCAGCGGTGTCCGGCAGCGCCCAAGGTGCTCCCGCCGTTGCGTCGCCTGTGGCGGTTGCTCCGGCGCCGACGGCTGCGAAGCCCACTGGGGGTGTCGATTTGTCGCCGGTGATGTCCCAGCTGCAGCTTGCTTCACAAGTGATTTCACAGGACTTTCTAGGGCTGCGGGTTGACAGATGGAAGGCTGACGCGGGCCAGAAGCAGTTGGCCCAGCATAACGCTGACTCCGTCAGTCGCAACCTGAGCGGCGCGTTGCCGGGACTGATCGAGCAGGTGCGCCGCGATCCGCAAAGTATGGCCGCGGCGTTTAAGCTCTATCGCAACGTCAGCGCGCTCTATGAAGTGATTTCGAGTGTGACCGAGTCGGCGGGCGCCTTCGGCGCGAAGAGCGAATATCAGGCACTCAGTTCCGACCTTGCAAACCTCGATGAAGTGCGCCGTCGCTTGGGCGAGCGGCTTCAGGAGATGGCTGCCGCCGGCGATTCCGAACTGCGCGCCCTGCGCCTACAGGCGATCCGCCCTGCCGCGCCTCCCCCGGCCCCAAAGAAGATCGTGGTCGATGATGGCGAGAAGCCGGCCAGGCCGGTTCGCACGAAGAAGAAACCGGCAAACGCTTCCGCGCCCATTGCGCCCGTCAATCCGCCGAGCACCACGCAAGCCAAGTAGTTTGCCGCCCCGCAGGATTCATCCTGCTCCGCGCTGCTTGCCTGAGGGAACCTTTTTCCGCCCGCAGGTGTCTATAGGGTAGGAGCTGCTGATCAGGGCAGCGGTCAGACCCTTTATTATGAACAAGTTGCGATGGGCGACAACGACGACTTTGGCTGCTCGCACGGGGCGCGGGTCCATATTGTTGCGCGTGCTGATTCCTGCTATGTTGGAGGTTAGTGCATGACCTGCGTAGCGGGAGTTTTATCCGTGGGCGACTTCGCAAGTGTCCTGAATCCGGCGGCCAATGACGTCGCGGTCGTAGCCGAGCTTAAGGCGGGCTCCGAGGATGCCTACGCTTGGCTGATTCAGCACTATCAGCACCAGGTTTACAGCCTCATTTACCGCATTTTGAGCGATCCAGCCGATACGGCCGACACGACGCAGGACGTCTTCATCAAAGTGTTCCGTGGTATTCAGAGCTTCAACGGAGCCTCCAGCCTCAAGACCTGGGTCTACCGCATCGCCGTCCACGAGGCCAGCAATCGGCGCCGTTGGTGGTTCCGCCACAAAGCACGCGAGACCTCGATCGAGCCCGCGCTGGATGAATCGGCCATCGGCAGTGTGTCTTTGGTTGAGGCTTTGGTGGATGATGCCGCCTCGCCCTACGAAACCCTGATCCAGCGCGAATTGCGCGCACGCGTGGAAGAGGAGTTGCGGCACGTGAAGGAGCCATTCCGCACTGCCGTTATCCTGCGTGACCTCGAAGAACTCAGCTACGAAGAGATCGCTGAAGTCACCGATACCTCGCTGGGCACTGTGAAATCGCGGCTCATTCGCGGCCGCGAGGCGCTGAAGAAGCGTTTGGAACCGCACTTTGCGCACATGCTCGGCAAGCGCGCGGCGGAAGCCAGTGGACAACCTGCGGAGGTGACCCTATGACCTGCGCGGAACTCAAGGCCTTGCTCTCTCCATACATGGATGGCCGGGTGGACGGCAAGTCGATGCGCCAGATTCGCGAACATCTGGACGCCTGTGCCACCTGCGAACACGAATTTGCCGTCATGCGGCAGTTGCAGCGTTCTCTGGCAGGGCTCACGCCCAAGAAGGCGCCGCCGGAACTCACCCTGCGGCTCAAGTCTGCGCTATCGCGCGAAGCTGCGCGTGCGGGCCATCGCTTCTGGGAAGGATTTACGGTGCGAATGCGCAACACCGCGGGCGCGTTCATGATCCCGGCGACGGCGGGCGTGCTGAGCGCCATTATTTTCTTCGGCCTGCTGATCGGTTCGCTGGCTGCGCCGCCGCGGTTTGGAACGCAGAAGGATGTGCCGACCGTGTTCTTCACGCCGCCGATGTTGCAGTCTTCGCCCTTCGGCATGGCGATCGGCGGCGTTGATGCCGACATGATCGTCGTGGAGGCATCGATCGATTCCGCAGGACGCGTGCAGGACTACCGTTTGCTTTCGGCGCCGAGAGACAAGGAAGCGGTACAGACCCAGTTGAACAACCTGCTCATCTTCACCACCTTCCGCCCGGCCACCGCCTTCGGTCAGCCTACCTCGGGCAAGGCCGTCCTGTCGTTCTCCATCGTCAACGTTAAGGGCTGAGCTCAGTTATAGGTTCGGGTGATACGTGATTCGCGCTCGAACTTGGAATGTGCTGTTTCACCGGTAAAGCCCCGCATCTGCTGGCTACGGCAGATGTGGGGCACCTGCCGCAGCCCGGAGTTGAAGCGCCAGATCGTAAAAGAGAACTTAGCACCCGGCGCATCGGGGGTGCGCTGGAGAGGCAGGCACGGCCTTATTCAACAACAAAGGCCAGCGCCTGCTGCGGGGACTGCTCAAGCCAGGTCAGAAACGAGCGGCGGTGAAACGCGCAGGGGCCGTGCTCGCGCAGGGCGGCCAGGTGTTTGGGCGTGGCGTAGCCCTTGTTGGAGGCCAGATCGTAGAGCGGATACTCCTCCGCCAAGGCGCAGATCATGCGGTCGCGCTCGACCTTGGCAATGATGCTGGCGGCTGCGATTGAGGCCGACAGGGCATCCCCGTGGATGATCGGGGTCTGCGGCGAGGCGCAGTCGATGGTTAGCGCGTCGATGAGCAGATGATCAGCCGCCGGGTCGAGCTGCGCAACGGCTTCCGCCATGGCTTGGCGCGAAGCCTGGTAGATGTTGATCTCGTCAATGCGCAGGTGATCGACGCAGGCGACGGCTATGCAGAGGGCGTGCTCGCGGATGCGCTCGGCCAGCGCCTCCCGGCGGGCCGCGGGGAGCAGCTTGGAGTCACGCAGTCCGCGGATGCGCCGATCGGGATTGAGCACGACGGCGGCGGCGACGACAGGGCCAAACAGTGAGCCGCGTCCGACTTCATCGACGCCGGCGACGAGGCGAGCACCCCCAGCCCACGCCTGCTTCTCGTATTTCATGGTGCAGCGAAGCTGCTTGAGCAGGCGCAACTTGGCGGCTGACTTCGAGATGGTCTCGTCTGGCGCGGGTTGGCGGCGGCGGGGCAAGGTGATTACTTGTCGTCGAGATGAAGGTGGATCTGGTCGTCCCTGGGCAGCTTGACCGGCCGCTGGTTGCGGTAGTGGAGAATGACGACGGCAACGAGAGCGGCAGCGATGATGATGACGACAAAGGCTCCGGCATAGAAGAAAAGCACGGTGAGCGCGGCCAGCGCGATGATCAGGGCACCGGCACCTTTCAATCCGAATCCGCCCATGAACTGCAACATGGAGAGAGTGTGGCGCAAAACGGGCGGCAGGGCAAGGGGGACGGGCCAGGCGCAGGAAAGTCAAGACGGCGACTAACCGCGGCGCGGCCAAAGACTGCCTGCTTCTCAGGATGACAACCCATGGGGGAATACAAAAAGGCCGCACTCAAGCCATGCGGTGGCTTGAGTGGGCCGATGTCGGACGGATCCCAAAGTATGCGACGCGCGCGATTAAGCGGTGCGCTCGGCTTCCTTGAGGCGGGCGGCCTTGCCGCGCAGCGCGCGCAGGTAGTAGAGCTTGGCGCGACGAACGCGGGCTGACCGGATGATCTCGACCTTGTCGACCACCTTGGAGTTGATGGGGAAGATACGTTCGACGCCCTGTCCGAAGCTGATCTTGCGGACGGTGAAGTGCGCCTGGGCGCCCTTGCTCATGGCGATGACGACGCCTTCAAAGGCCTGGAGTCGTTCCTTCTCGCCTTCCTTGATCTTGACTTGCACCCGGACGGTGTCGCCGGGAACGAAGGTGGGCAGGTCGGTGCGGAGCGTCTTGGCGAGCAGCCTGGTAATGATCGGAGAGTTCGGCATAACGTTTTCCTCGATTAAATCTGCCGCACCGGCCTCGGGCGACGCAAGCGCCGCTTGTGCCGGGCGTGAACTATATTCCGAAGGACGCAAGCGTCCGCCGGCTAACTCCTGTCTGAGCGCTGCCGAATCTGCCCCAGCAGATCACGGTCTTCCTTGCTCAGGACAACTCGTTCCAGCAGCTCGGGGCGGTTGCGCAAGGTCTTTTCAAGAGCCTTGACACGGCGCCAGCGCCGGATGGTTTCGTGGTTGCCGCCGAGCAGCACCTCGGGAACGTCCATCCCCTGGTAGCTGGCAGGCCGCGTGTAATGCGGGTAGTCCAGCAGGCCTCCGGAAGCGCAGGTCGAATCCGGAACACCGTCGCCGCAGGCTGCCTTGCCGGCCGGGCTGAACGACTCCTGCCAGGCGGACGCTTCGTTGCCGAGCGCCCCGGGCAGCAGCCGCGTTACCGCGTCCACCACGATCGCGGCAGCCAATTCGCCGCCGCTTAAAACATAGTCGCCCACCGAAACCTCACGGTCGGCAATAAACTCGCTGACGCGCTCATCGACGCCTTCGTAACGCCCGCAGATGAGCACCACGCGCTCTAGTCGTGACATATCGGCCGCCAGAGACTGCGAAAACAGCTCCCCCTGAGCCGAGGTCAGCACCACCGACTCCGATGCGCCGCCTTCGAGCCGCGCCTGCCGGGAGGGAAAGTTCATTCCCTCAAGGCAGCGGAAGATAGGTTCCGGCTTGAGCACCATTCCTTCGCCGCCGCCAAAAGGCCGGTCATCGACCGTTCGATGACGATCCTCAGTAAAGGCACGCAGATCGTGAATCACGATCTCCACCAGTCCGACCTCACGCGCCCGCCGCACGATGCCGTGCTCAAGCGGTCCGCGGAAGAACTCCGGAAAGATGGTCAGAATGTCAAACTTCATGGCGCGTCACGATCCGAATGAAACCCGGCAGCCAGTCCCTTGCCTAGTGCTCAGGACTTCTGCTGCTGTTTGCGCTCCTCGGACGACAGCGGCGCGTCCAACTCCAGCAGGCCCTCAGGCAAACGCAACAGCAGGCGTTTGTGGGCCACGTCCACCTGCTCAATAAACTCTTCGGCGAAGGGGATCAGGTATTCCTTTTTCCCCTGCTTCACAACCAGCAGCGGCGCCGCACCGGCTCCAAAATCCACGTCGGCGACTGGACCAAGCTCACGGCCGTCGGCAACGACGGTGCAGCCGACCAGATCACTGACCCAAACCGTACCCGGCTCCAACTCGGCACGTTCGGAAGCCGGTATCTGCACCTGCCATCCGTTCAGCGCCTCGGCATCGCTGATTGAATCAACACCCTGAAACTTGAGTACAACGCGCCCCTTGTGGAGCCAAAAACCCTCAAGCGTCAATTCGCGGCTCTCGCCTCCGGGACTATGCCCGAAGAGCCGCTTACGGTCGGCAAAGCGCTCAGGAAAATCCGTGAACAGTTCGGCAGAGACTTCGCCGATCCGGCCCTGCGGCTTGACGATGCGTGCGATGGTGACGAGAGCGTCTGCTATTCCAGAATCTCCAACTCGAAGCGCCGGTCCAACTTCGTACCGGCTGCGGCGAGCACCGCTCGGATGGAGCGCGCCGTACGCCCCTGGCGTCCGATGACGCGGCCCAGATCCCCCGGAGCCACTTGCAGCTCCAGAACCGTGGCTTGGCCGCCCTCGTCAACAGCTTTGACAGAGACCTGGCCGGGGTCCTCGACGAGTAGCTTGGCGACGTCCTCGACCAGTTTGCGCATTTCTGCGCTGCGCGTCTCTTGTGTCTGCTCAGCGGCCATACGAACTCCTTGGTCCCTTACCTCAAAGCAATTGCCGGGAGGTCAAGCAAGGTTGGGCGCCAAAACGGCGCCACGAACCAGCTACGCTGCCGGTGCGGCAGTTGCGGCGGCCTTCGTAAGCAACCGCGCTACGGTATGGGAAACCTGAGCGCCCTTGGACTTCCAGTACTCGACGCGGTCCAGCTTCAATACGACGGTGGCCGGTTCGGTACGCGGATTGTATGTCCCGACGACTTCCACCGAGCGGCCATCTCGCGCCCGGTCCTTTTCAATGACAACGATACGATACTGCGGCTGCTTGCGCGCGCCCCGGCGCGACAAACGAATCATCAACACGGTTTAGTGGTGTCCTTTCCCTGCGAATCCCAAGCACACTTGGACAAAGGGTTATTATGCTGGAAAAGACGTGACTTAGGCAACTGCGAATGGTGGGCACCGGGGCTGAGCCCGTTTAAACTGCTGGCCATGAGGCAGATGCTGATCTCGGCACTTCTCCTGTTGGCGGCACTGGCGCAGGCGCAGGACGTCAAAATGACCGCTAACCCATTGCAAACACTAACGTTTTTGGAAGGAAGCTGGGAGGCCCGGACCAAGGGCGGCCCGGCGTCGGCTGCCGGGGTGTACACGTTCCGGTTTGAACTGGACGGGAATTTGCTTGCTCGTCACAGCGATGCGGTCGAGTGCAAGGGGCCGGAGGATTTCAACTGCAACCACAAAGACCTGCTGCACGCCTACGCGGAAGGGCAGCGGCTGAAGGCGATCTACTTTGACATCGAGAGGCACGTCATTCGCTACGAGGTGACGACGCCGCAGCCGGGTGTGGCTCTGTTCGTGTCGGAGGCCGGCGCACCCGGTCCGCAGTTCCGGTTGATATACGAACGCAAGGGCGTGGTAATGGCGGGTAAATTCCAGATGCGCATGGCGGGGCAGGCGGAGTGGAAGTCGTATCTGGAGTGGAGTGGAGGGAGGAGGTAGGGCCGGGACTGCCGGTTCGCTGCGAGCACCGCACCAGTACGCAGTTTCACACCAGTAATCTTGTCATGATCCAACCTCCCGACACCAGGCCGCCGAAGATGAGTAATGCCAGCAACATTGGCTTGGCACCGGCGGCTTTCAACTGGCGCCAGCGAGTTGAGACGCCCAAAGCGAACATCGCGCTGGCCAATAAGACGGTATCGAGATTGATCAGCTGCAGCCGGAACTGCGCGGGGAGTTTAATGAAAGACTGCGCGATGATTACGGCGCCAAACCCAAACACAAACCACGGATAACTGATCTTGCGCGTTGCCGAGGCACCAGCGTTTCGCCGGAGGCGGCTGATGAGCAGCATGACCGGAGCCAGCATGAGTACGCGCAACATCTTTGTGATGACCGCCGTGTCGCTTGCCACCTGGCTTACCGCGCGCCCCGCAGCCAGTACCTGCGCCACCTCGTGCACGGTCGCACCTGTGTAAATGCCGAACTGGCGATCGGTAAACCCCAAATAGGGATATAGCAGCGGATAGAGAAACATGGCGAGCGTGCCGAACACAACGACCGTGGCGACCGCCACGCTGACCTTGTGGGATTCGCTTTCGATCACTCGATCGGTTGCCAGCACGGCTGCTGCGCCACAGATACCGCTGCCCGCGCTGACCAGCAGAGCCGTATCCCGATCTAATCCTAATACCCTCGTTCCTACCCAGTAACCAACCACCAGCACGCACCCGATGACTGTCAGGTCCAGCACGAGTGCGCGTGGGCCCAGGTTCGTCAGGTCTCGCACGGTCAAGCGAACACCGTAAAGAATGATGCCCAAGCGAAGCAGCCGCTGCTGGCTGAAACGAAGACCGGAACTCAGCGAGTCCAGTACACGCGCCGGAATCAGGTTTCCCACCGCCATCCCCACGAGAATCGCAAGAGTCAGAGCGCTGAGCTGCAACGCGTGGTTCCAGGGCAGCTGTGCGGCAGCGACCGCCACCAGCGAGGCGCCCACGCATACAGCGGCGCCCGGCAGAAAGCTCGCACCGATCTTCGAGAACTTCAGATACATCATGTTCAAAAACTAGCTGGATCGGCATCATAAGTAAAACGGATAATATCAATATAGTTATTCGGTTAAGCCGATATAATCAACCCATGCAAATCACCTTGCGGCAATTGGAGATCTTTGCGGCAATCTGCCAGGAGGGCACGATTACCCGGGCGGCTCAACGCATCGGGCTTTCTCAGGCGGCTACCAGCCAGGCCTTGGCCGAACTCGAAAATCAGCTGCAACGCCGCCTTTTTGATCGCAACGGCCGCCGGCTCAGGGAAAACGCGGCGGGCATTGACCTGTTTCCTGATGCGATCGGGGTGTTGGACAGGGTGCGCGATATCGAACGCGGCGCTTCGACGTCATCACTCAATATCCGTCTCTGCGCTAGCCTCACAGTGGGCAATTACATGCTGCCATCGTTCATCGGCCGGTTTTCCCGCCTGCACCCCGGGGCGCGATTCCAGATGGAGATCGGGAACACGAATCATGTGGTCGCATCCGTTCGCCAGTTCGAGAGCGACGCGGGGTGGATTGAAGGCTCCGCGCGAGATTCCCAACTGCACTCCATTCCCTGGCGGGAAGACCGGCTCGTGATCATTGCCGCACCCGATCATCCTCTTGCGGGGCGGAAAGTCACGGCAGCGGGCCTGGCAGAGGCATCGTGGGTGTTGCGCGAAAAAGGGTCCGGAACGCGCGAGGTTTTCGAAAGCGCGATTGCGGGCAAATTCAGCTTGCTGCGTGTTCCCGCAGAACTCGGGGGCATCGACGCAGTCAAGAGAGCCGTCATGGCCGGGATGGGTTTGAGCTGCATTTCCCACTCTGCTATCGGACTGGAGTTGAAAGCACGCCAGCTCGCAATTGTGCATGCGCCCGAACTGAATCTGCGCCGCCAGATTACATTTCTGATCCACCGTCAGAAGTACCTCGACCGTGGATTCCGCCGGTTCCTGCGCCTCTGCGGCGTGGAGTTGGCAGCCTCCGCATAGCGCGCACAGAGTGCTCACGGGCTTTGCGCATGCTGCAGCGCTTGAGCAGAGGCCGAGATTCGCTCGGAATGGCGGGCGTAATAAGAGCCAACTGGTGCCGTCGCAGAAACAACGACCTGGAAGATCGCCTTGGTGGCGGTGCTGGGCGTATTCCTTTCGCAGTTGGACGCAACGGTGGTCAACGTTTCACTTTCCAGTCTCGCGGTGGAGTTGCATTCCAGCCTGGCGGTAATCCGGTGGGTTACCCGCGGATAGCTGCTGGCGCTGGTGCTGCCACTTAACGGTTGGATGCTGGAGCACGTTTGCGCCAAGCGGCTTTATCTCATCTACTACTCCTGATCTATGCTCTCCTCCGTACTGTGCTTTCTGGCATGGTCGGCAGGTTCGCTGATTGGGTTCCGGGTTCTGCAGAGCATCAGCCGGCTGCCCAATGGCGCCGATGGCGCAGGTCATCGCGCAATACGACCACCAGCGGTACTACTACGACATCGGCAAGGTGTCGGCCGCTCTCCAATGGCCACCGCGAAAACATCCTGCGGCGCGGGAGAATCGAAACCTTACGATCCGAGCGTACCTGCGGTATAATCCGCCGCGCGGAAACCTTGAACCCGGCGGCGACTCACGCAAGAAGCCGCTGCTTGCTGCTGGCTGCAAGCAGGATCATAGGTTCTGAAGTTGAACACACGATCCAAGCAAGAGGAGCGCGACAGATGAGCCGTGATTTCGAATACAGATTCTGTGATCCGCTGATTCCCCCGGCCAAGCACGGCGGCCAACCGCCGAAGTATGAGCGCAAGGTCGATAACGGCGTGCTGATAGAGAAAGACGTTGCGGTCGCAATGCGCGATGGCGTGAAGATTTACGCTGACGTATACCGCCCCGCCGACGAAAAGCCCGCCCCGCCGCTGATTGCCTGGGGGCCGTATGGCAAGCACGGCACCTGGCACAAGATGAATGAGTACTACGACATGGCTCTGCCGGGTTGCGACCTGCCGTACGATCGGCTGTCGCAGTACACGGTGTTTGAAGCGCCGGATCCGATGTGGTGGGTGCCGCAGGGCTACGCCATCATCACGATGAATCCGCGCGGGACCTGGTATTCGGAGGGCAATGCCACGTTTGTTTCACCCGAGGAGCGCTGCGACGAGTACGACCTGATTGAGTGGGCCGGAACGCAGCCGTGGAGCAACGGCAAGGTCGGGCTGCTGGGAGTGTCGTACCTGGCGTTTTCTCAGTATGGTGCGGCATCGCTGAATCCGCCGCACCTGGCGGCGATCAATCCGTGGGAAGGATGGAACGACTTCTATCGCGAAGTTGCCACTCACGGCGGCATTCCGGAGACGGGCTTCTGGGGGCGACTGCCCTTTCGCTGGGGAGTGAGTTCGACGAAGTTGGAGGACGTACGGCAGGAGACGGTGGAGCATCCGTTCTTTGACGCATTCTGGCAGTCGAAGATGGCGGACCTGAGCAAGATCACGGTACCGGCCTACATCGTGGCCAGTTGGACCGATCAGGGCTTGCACACGCGCGGCACCCTCGAAGTCTTTCAGAAGATCTCTTCGCAACAGAAGTGGTTGCATGTGCACGGCCAAAAGAAGTGGCCCGCGTTTTACGAGCCTGAGGCGCTGGAGCGCCAGCGGGTGTTCTTCGATCACTTCCTGAAAGGCAAACAGACCGAGATCGCGCAGTGGCCGAAGGTGAAGCTCGAAGTGCGCGAGCGCTACGGCAAGAACAGCTACCGCAACGAGCAGGCATGGCCCCTGCCCCGGACCGAGTACCGCAAACTCTACCTGAATGCGCAGAACGGCACGCTCAACCGCCAAGCCGTGCCGGCCGAGGCGAGCGTCAGCTACGAGGCCAAGGTGCCGCCGGGCGAAGACTCTCCGCACGCGCAATTCGATTTCAAGTTCGACCAGACCACCGACCTGATCGGCCACATGAAGCTGAAGCTATGGATAGCTCCGCAGGGTGCGGATGACATGGACATCTTTGTGGCGGCGCTGAAGCTGGACAAGGACGGCCACCGGCTTGGCTTCGCGTACTTCATGCAGTTCGACAGCGGACCGGTGGCACTGGGCTGGCTGCGGGCGTCGCATTACGAACTGGATCCGGCGAAGTCGACCGAGTATCAGCCGGTGCTGAAGCACGAACGGGAACGGAAGCTGAAGGACGGTGAGATAGTGCCGCTGGAGATCGAAATCTGGCCCTCGGGAACGAGGTTCGAGGCGGGCGAGACGCTGCGTCTGGTGGTGCAAGGCTCGGACATTTGCTGGCGTAAGGAAGCCTTTGCCCAGGACTTCCATGGCGACACGGTCAACAACGGCAACCACGCCATCCACACGGGCGGGAAGTACGACTCGCACTTGCTAGTGCCGGTGGCCCCACGCTAATCAACGGGAAAGCCGGAAGCGACGAGAACTGCACCTCAGCAGGAGGGCCGATGGGCGTTACAAGCGAGCCGAAATCTACCGCCGTCGATGTGCAGCAGTTGCTGGACGAGCGCGGCATGAGCCGTTTCAACGTGTGGCTGGTTGCCTTCACGTTTTTCCTCGTACTGTTCGACGGCTACGACGTGACCGCCATGGGCTTTGCGGCGCCGGCGATCATCAAGGCCTGGCACATAACCGATACCGCTGCAATGGGGCGGGTGCTGGGCGCCAGCATGCTCGGCATGCTGTTCGGCGGTCCGCTGTTCGGCTATATCGGCGACCGCTATGGCCGCAAGGTTGCGATCGTTTCCGCCACGCTGTCGTTCGGCGTTCTGAGCTGGGCCACGGTCTTTGCCACGACGCTGGGGGAGCTTGCCGCATTGCGCTTCCTTGCCGGTCTCGGCATTGCGGGCGTAATGCCGAACGTGGTGGCGCTGATGAGCGAGTTTGCGCCGCGGCGCTACCGGGCGACGATGATTATCGTCATGTTCACGGGCGTTGCGTTCGGGGGCGGATTTCCCGGCCCGGTGGCGGCAGTGCTGGTACCGCAGTACGGCTGGCAGGTGCTGTTTACCATCGGCGGCGCGATTCCGGTGCTGGTCGGGCTGATCGCCCTGGCATGGTTGCCCGAGTCGATCAAATTCCTGGCGCTGAAGCCGGAGCGCAAGCCTGCGGCGCTGAAGTTGCTCGCACGGTTGCGGCCGGACCGGACGTTTCCTCCTGAGACTGACTTCGTTATCCGCGACGAGGGACGCCAGGCGGCGATCAGCGCGTCACCGCGGCAGTTGTTTTCCGATGGCCGCGGCTGGATCACCTCGCTGCTGTGGCTGCTTTTCATCGCGAACTTGATGGGTTACATGTTCCTGCTGAACTGGACCCCCGTTCTGCTGAGCAGCATCAACTTGCCGGTCTCGAAAGCGGCGGTGGCCAACGCACTTTTCCAGGTGGGCGGCGCGGTCGGTGGCTGGGTGCTGGCGCGGCCGATGGACAAGTACGGCCTGACCCCCATGAAGATCATCGCGGCCGTTTCGGTGCCGATTGTTGCGTTGCTGGGAGTGGTGGGCTCGATTTCGATGCCTTTGCTGTTTGTATTCGAGTTCTTCGCGGGCTTTTGCATCCTAAGCTTGCAGTTCGGAATGATTGCGATATCGGCCATGATCTACCCGACGTCGTACCGCTCGGTGGGGGCGGGCTGGGCGCAGGCGATCGGGCGCGTGGGTTCGGTGGTCGGGCCGGTGGTCGGCGGCATATTGATCGCCATGCATTTCGGCGTACGCCAGCTTTACATGCTGGCGGCGGTTCCGTTTGTGATTGCGACGATTGCCTGCGTGGTGCTGCAACGGCTGCTCAGGACGCGGTTCCAGGGATCGGGGCTAACGCAGCCCGACCACCGCGGTGCGGGATCTGCCGGGAATTAGCTGCGCGAGACGGACGCAGCACAAGTCGTCGGACGAAGGAACCAACACTGCACGAACAGCGGAGAACGAGCCACGAACCATGAGCCGTTGACTGCGCAACACTGACAATCTTTCTGATACAAGATCCTGAGATGGTCAATCGGCTTCCGTCACTCGGAACGCAGGTATACAGCTCTATCTAACTGCCTGCAGTCGGCGATGCCTGCGCTTGCACCGCTGCCGCGCCCAACTCGAAGGCCTTCAGGTTGATCGCGGCAACCTTCGGCGCAAACCGTTCCTCGATTACCTGCTTCAGCGTCTCGACCCGGATGGGAACCCTCTGCGTGCTGAACATCGCACCCAGCATCACCACGTTCGTGCATTGCGGATTCCCTGCCTCGCGAGCCAGTTCGGTGGCATCGATCACCCTCACCTTGTCGGTCACTTCCCGGAGCAGTTTCAGGATCTCGCTCATCTCCGGGTAGGTGCTCTCTCCGCGATGCACGGTGTATGGAATCACCTGGCTCGAGTTCAGCACAATGTCGCTCGCCGGAGCTAGGAAGTGAAGATTGCGCAGGCTTTCGCTCGGCTCCAGCGACACCAGGACGTCGCCACGGCCCTCCGGCGTCAGCGGCGCGTACACCGAGTCGCCCAGCCGGATATTACTGAATACAGACCCGCCGCGCTGCGCCATGCCCAGCACTTCCGACCCTTGCACCTTGAGCCCGTCGCGCACGGCCGACTCACCGAGCAACTCCGACATCAGGACCACGCCCTGGCCTCCCACACCGCAGATGATGATGTTGACTTCACTCATTGCCTTGCTCCTTCCGCACCGCCCTCGAGTCCAATCGCGTCGCTCGGACACACGGTTGAGCACACGCCGCAACCCACGCACTGCCCATCGATCGTCACCTCGCCGTTGCTCTGGACAATCGCGGGACAGCCCAGCAGCTTGATGCAACTGGCGCAGTCGGAACACAGTTCCCGGTTCACCCGATAGTGCTGCGTAGGCACTCGCCCAACTTTGCGGTCCCGGGCCGCAATAATTTCGCAGGTGCGCCAGCTGACAACGACCGCCGGGCCGTTGAAGCGCATCGCCCGCTCGAAGGTTTCAATCGTCACTTCCACGTTGAACGGATCGACCACCTCGACGAACTTCACACCGCAGGCTCGCGCCACCTCTTCCGGACGGATTTGCGGAGATGCATCCCCCATGCCGGTGATGCCCATCGTCGGGTTCGGCTGAAAGCCGGTCATCGCCGTCGAAGAGTTATCAACGACCACCATGGTGATGTTGGTGTTGTTAAACACTGCGTTCACCAGCGGCGGAATGCCGGAGTGGAAGAAGGTCGAGTCGCCCAGGTGCCCCACCACCGGCCCTTCGATCGCGTGCGCCACCCCATTGGCCGCGCCAAAGCCCGCGCCCATGCAGATCGCCATGTCGTCGGACTTCAGCGGCGCGTTGGCCGCCAGTGCGTAACAGCCGATATCGCCGACGAAGCACCGCTCACCGAGATCCTTTTTCACCTTGCGTGCGGCCGCGTTCAGCGCATAGAAACTCGCCCGATGCGGGCAGCCCGCGCACAACGAGGGCGGACGCACCGGCAACAGCGGGGCAGCCTTTTCCACCAGTCCATCCAGCTGCTTGAAATCGGCTGGCAGACTTACACCCGCGATCTTCGCAATCGCTTCGCAGGCTTTGCGCGTGGAGAGGTCGAGGCGGATCGGCACCACATCCTTGCCGTGAATCTTGATGAGGATGCCCAGTTCCTGCGCCAGCACCTTTACGTGGTGCTCGACAAACGGCTCCACCTCTTCGATCACCAGCACCTTGGGAACCGCGCGCAGCAGTTGCTCCACCAGCCTCGGTGGCAACGGATGCGGCGTGCCAATCTTCAGCACCGAGACTTTATCCTCAATCCCGAGCCACCGCAGTGCCTCAACGGTGTACGCGTACGAGATGCCGCAAGCAATGATGCCGAGCTTCGCGCCCTCCACCAGCTTGAGCTGGTTGTATGGCATGGTGTTCGTCGCTTCCCGGATGCGCTCGAACCGCTCAAGCAGGTTCTTGCGGTTCTGGCGCGAATTGTTCGGCAGGCAGACGAAGCGCGACTCCTTCGGCACCTTTCCTTTGCGTACGACCTTTTCGATCGCGCCCAACTGCACGTCGGAGCGCGCATGGCTGATGCGCGTGACCGTGCGCAGCATAAAGATCTGGTTGAACTCCTCCGACAGGCGGAAGGCATGGGCCGTCATGTCCTTCGCCTCTTGCGCCGAGGAAGGCTCCAGCACGGGCACGTAAGCCAGTTCGGCGATGTAGCGGTTGTCCTGCTCCGTCTGCGAGCTCCACTGCCCGGGATCGTCTGCGTCCACCAGCACGAAACCCGCAGTCACGCCCATGTAGGACGAGGTCATCAGCGGATCCTGCGCGACATTCAGGCCCACGTTCTTCACCATCGTCATCGCGCGCTTGCCGCAGGCCGAGGCCGCCATGGCCACCTCGAACGCCACTTTCTCGTTGACCGACCATTCGGCGTAAAAACCCGCTTCCCGCGCCACGTGGACCATGGCTTCGTTGATTTCGCTCGAAGGCGTTCCCGGGTAGGCCGCGACGACTTCGACGCCGGCCTCAATCGCACCGCGAGCGATTGCTTCGTTGCCCAGCATGAACATCCGCGCCCCCGGTGCATCCGAGGCAATCGTCAATTTCTCTCTAGCACCCACTTAGCTCTCCTTTTGGCCTTGGCGGCGACCGCCGCACCTCGCAGCCGAGACGCTGGTTTGCACGCGCCGTGGAATTCACTCTCCAAAAACTCTTCGGTACTGGACCGGATCCGGGCCAATCCTCAATCGAGGGATGCGCGACTGCCGCATCTCACCCCGAGAAACCACATCGCACCCAACCGATCGCCGCCTTCAGCAGCCGGTTACGGAACTGTGCCAGCGCCATTGCTCGTGAACCGTCGCGGGTCGACGTCCATAAACTTCGCGCGTTCGAACCTCTGCTTGAGATTGAACGGCACCGTACAGTCGAATATGGCCTTGCACGTTATGCCTTTGTCCCGAAGCAAGGGGTTGTACTCAACGCTTTGCGTAGGGTCGATGTGATGGCAACGCACACCCGGAATGAACACCGTATCTATATCTGCCTGAAATCGGGTGTTCATCGCCCACAGGACATCGTTGCTGTCGAAGGGGTCCACGTCGTCATCGACGATTATCACGTGCTTGAGCTCGGAATAGGCGGCAAGTGCCAGCAGAGCCGCCTGGCGTTGCCGACCCTCGTCGGAAGCCACGCTTTTTTTGAATTGCAGAATGGCCATGAATTTGCCGCCGCCCGAGGAGTGCGCGAATACGTTCAGCAGGCGTCCCGGCATAGCGTTCTCCACTATTTGAAGAATGCTCGCTTCCGTCGGTATCCCGGCCATATTCACATGCTCTTCGCTCGCCCCGATGCAGGTCTGCATGATTGGATTGCGCCGGTGAGTCACGGCTTTCACTCTGAGCACCTGATAGCTTCGGGCCAGCCCCCAATAGCCGGGGAAATCCGGCATCGCCTTTCCCGTGTTGGTGTTCAAGTCTTCTTTGACCCGCCGGCCTGGGAGTATCTCGCCTTCGATTACGTACTCCGCGTTCGCGATCGCCTTTTGGGCAATGGTCAGGCAAGGCACCAACTCCACCGGCTGCTTTCGGATCGCTCCAGCTACGCCCAACTCGTCATACCCCAGCGGTGTCGTAGGAGGCTCGAAGCATGCCCCAATCGGAATGGCCGGATCTACGCCGATGCTGATGGAAATCGGCAACGGTACGCCTGCTTTTTCCGCTTTATCGAAAAACGCCTCCAGGTGTCTTCCCGGTATGATCGCGATGGACATCTCATCTTTGGATTGCAGGCACATGCGATGTATGGTGATGTCGGATTCGCCGGTTTCCGGATCGGATGCGTAGCAAAGGCCCATAGTAATAAACGGGCCAGCATCAACTTCGGTGTTGGTCGGGGCGGGTACCAGCTTGCGAATGTCGAATTCCGGATCGCTTGCGAAATGCCGGACCTCCTGGCAGACGGCGTTGTCCACCGTGACCGGAAGAAGCGGGTGGAGGACAGCTTCGTTGAGCAGGAATCCCAGCCTGTCGGGCTTCACCCCCAACATCAAGCCCACGCGTTCCCGGCTTCCCAGCAGCCCGATAAGGACCTTTGCGCCGGGATGCCCTTTTACGTTGCTGAAGACCATGGCAGGACCGAGGCGAGTAGGCCGGCGTACCGTGCCTCCGGCACCGACGTGCCGATACACACCGGCCAACTCCGCGTGCGGATCTACCAACTCGTCGGTCTCGATCAATTGTCCTGGTGCTTTGCGCAACAGTTCCAGTACGGAGCGCAAATCAACGGATTGCGTACCGCGCATTGTCGGCATATCCCATCTCCTGGCGTTCCATTTCCCGGACAACGATGAGGCATGTTCCGGTCACGCATAACCGTTGGTCAGGGCGGCTTCTTATCGCATGGATCTTCTATTCTTATCTCGCCCCTTGCTATCAGGCCTGCCTTATTTCTTTCGTTTCTCCGCCACGCATCCCGCAGCAATCAGCCGCGAGATTTCATCGTCGGATAGACCAGCATCCCGCAGCACCTCGTGGTTGTGTTCTCCAAACCCAGGTGGAACCGAGCGAACCGAGCCGGGGGTATCGCTTAATTTGATGGGAATTCCAGTCCCGCGATAGTCGCCCAACTCCGCCACCATTTTCCGATGACGCGTATGCGGATGGGTCAGCACCTCTGATAACGACAAAATTGCGCCTGACGGCACCCCGGCACGCATCAATCGAATCGCCATTTCTTCGCCATCGACGTCGGCGAGCGCCTCTTCCAGCGCACGCATCAATGCAGCACGGTTCGCAACGCGATCGGCGTTGGTGCAAAAGCGGACATCGCTACCCAGGTCCGGCCTTCCGATTTGTTCGCAAAGAATGCGGAACTGCCGGTCGTTGCCGGCCCCCACCAGCATTCTCTTGCCTTGCGTCTTGACGTCTCCGGAAGGAGATATGTTGGGGTTGCCGTTGCCGCTAAGCTGCGGGTTCTTGCCCGACATGAACCAATTCGGCGCGTGGGGATGAAGCAGCATGATGGCGCTGTCGTACAGTGCTGACTCGACAAATTGGCCGCATCCGCTGCTTTGCCGGTGGTGCAGCGCCAGAAGAATACCTGCCAGCGCATTCAGCGCAGCCGTCAGGTCCACCAGTGAAACACCGATGCGCAGCGGACCGCTTTCCGGTGAGCCCGTTACGGACATCAGGCCGCTCCACGCCTGCAGCATATTGTCATAGCCGGGGAAACCGCCAAGCGGTCCATCTGCACCAAATCCGGTGATGCAGCAATAAATCAGCCGGGGAAACTTGGGCCGCAACACCTCTTCGTAACCCAGACCCCATTTCTCCATGGTGCCGGTCCGGAAGTTCTCGACCAGGACGTCCGTATCCTCGAGCAAACGCAGAACCACCGCGCGTGCTTCCGGTTGAGCAAGATCAAGCGAGATCCCACGCTTGTTGCGATTGATCCCTCTGAAATAAGCCGATGTCCCATCCTCTGCAAAGGGTGGCCCCCAATCCCGGGTCTCGTCCCCCGCTGGCGGTTCGACCTTGATAACCTCCGCTCCATGGTCGGCCAGGATCTGACTACAGAAAGGACCGCCCAGGACGCGCGACAGATCGAGAACACGTACGCCCGAAAGGGCGCCGCTGCTCTGGGGTTTCCCGCCGCCTGCTTCGATTGCACTCATTGCGAGACACCCCCCAATGCTGCCAGCGTCGCCACCGCCCGATTGCGCTCGGTGCGTGCACGATCGCTGTTACCGTCTCCATCGAGTACGACGCCGTATAGCTTCTCGGCCAGATCGCGGCTGACATATTCATCACGGACATCAGCCACAACGTCTTCGACCGGTCGCGAATACGGATCTCCATAACCGCCGCTCCCGGCGGCCTGAATCGTTACGCGGTCGTCAGTATGGATAACATTGTAAGTGCCTTTTGCCGGCACAATGTCGGTTGTGCCGTTGTGGCGGTCGATACGGCACGTGAAGAGCGTGCCAGGCTTGCCCCCGAAGTAGCCTTCCGGCGCGATCTCACCCCGCTCTCCGACGATCGTGAACGTCGCCTCCGGAAACAGGGTGCGATAGGTACGCCGAGCGGCTAATCCGCCGCGGAACCGGCCAGCTCCGCCTGAATCAGTTGCGAGCGTCCACTCCTCAATCAGAAAGGGGTTATATCGCTCCGTATGTTCGACCGACATTCCTCCCGTATTGCCGATGTGGGTCCGGACGGCACTCACACCGTCTTTATCCGGCCGAGCTCCAAAGCCACCGGGATGGACATCGGTAAAAGTGACGTAGTCGCGGCGCAAGCTGCGACATCGTGCTTTGTCGGGATCGGCGCCGCAAAACAGTCCGGGACATGCCGAAGCGTAGCTCTGCGCAACCACGCGTTCCGGCACGGCGGCGCTGAGCGCCTTCAGCAACAAATCGATGACTCGTTGCGAGGTTTCCGTGTTTCCGCTGATGACCGATGCAGGATAGCTGCAGTTCAGTACGGTTCCGGGAGGCGCGATGATTTCGATGGGCCGGTAGCACCCCTGGTTGATTGGGATCGACGGCGAGGTCATTGCCTTCACCGTATACCAGGTGCTGTTGCAGGTCACCGCGAGAGGACAATTGACTCCGCCCCGCACCTGTGGTGAAGAGCCCGTATAGTCGAAAATCATACGTTCTCCATCAATGGTGACCTTGACGCGGATCGGCACGGGAGCTTCCGGCCAACCAACCCCGCGCACCACTTCCAACAGATCCTCGGCTTCGTAAACGCCATCCGGCATCGCCGCAATGTGTTTCCTCATCAGCCGTTCCGAATAGTCCAGGGCCTCGGCCATGGATGTGCGCAATGCCTCTCGGCCATAGCGATGGGCGAATTCCAGCAGTCTGCGCTCGCCGACGTACGTGCCTGCGTATTGAGCCTTAATATCCAGCTCGCGCGCACCCGGCATGCGCGTGTTCCTCAGGATCAACTCAAAGACATCCCGTACGGGCTTGTCGTCACGGTACAAGAGCACGGGGGGAATGCGTATTCCCTCGCCGAAGATATCCCATGTCACCGGCGTAAAGCTTCCGGGCACCGCGCCGCCAATGTCCAGCCAGTGACCGCGCGTCATCGTGAATGCAATGATCTCCCCGTCCAGAAAGATCGGGCGCGTCAGCTGGACATCCGGCTGGTGGTTTCCACCGCCGAGGTAAGCATCATTGCTGACGATTACGTCGCCCGGACGGAGGTTCTGCCTGCCGATGTACTCAACCGAGGCCCGCGTCGAAATCACGGCGGATCCGAGCATCGTCGGAATATCGTTGCCTTGAGCGACGAGCTGCATCTCCGCATCGAAGATTGCTGCCGAGGCGTCCCCGCCCGAATGGATGATGGGACTCGCCGACGTGTGCATGATTGCGATTTTCATTTCGCGGGCGATCGCGTAGAGCCCGCTGCGAATGATCTCGGAGGTAATCTTATTCATGTGCGTTCCCATCCATTGTCACGATGATGCTGCCAAACTCATCGATCTCAGCCGTCTGCCCCTTGTAAAAAATCAGATTTGAGCTGTGCTCGGCGATGATCGCAGGGCCTTCAATGCGGGCACCCGGCGCGAGTTCCGAGCGAAGGAAACAGGGTGCGAGTTCTTCTTTTCCCCCCAGAATGATCCTTCGTTCCTTCACTGCTTTCGGCGACGCCGATCCGGTTGGCAGCCGGGGACCGACGAAGGCGCCGGTCTTCCCCACGGCGCGCACGCGAAGGTTCGTGATCAGAATCGGATGATCCGGAAGTGAGAAATTCCACAGGCGGCGATGTTGGGATTCGAATTCCCTCCCGATCGCGCGAATCGTTTCGATCGACAAAGGGCCGCTCGGCACGTCGATCGTGATGGTCTCCGCCTGAGGCAGGTACCGGACGTCCACCTGGCGCTGGAGCTCGATGCGTTCGCACGGAACGCCGGACTCGAGCAATTTAGTCGTCGCTGTGGACGACAGCCGATCGTAGATCCCTGAAACATTCTCCGGAGATATCTCCTCCAGGACCTGGTCGAGCGGTGCTTGATAGTCATGCGCGAGGTCCGCGACGAGCATCCCGAATGCGGAGAACACGCCGGGCATTGGGGGCACGATAACCTTCGGGATCTCCAACATTTGCGCGAGATCCACCGCGTGCACCGGGCCGGCGCCGCCATAAGGCACATAGACGAAGTCGCGCGGATCGAAACCTCGCTCGATCGTCACCAGCCGGATCGTCTGCGCCATCTTCGCATTCGCGACTTCACGAATCAGGGTCGCTCCTTCGACGCAGGAGATGCCAAGCGGCTTGGCGATGTGATCGTTGACGGCTTTTGCCGCCGCTTCCTTGTCCAGCTTCACTTCTCCGCCGATAAAGCTGTCGGGGTCAATGAAGCCGAGCACGACATTACAATCGGTCACCGTGGGGCGCGTCCCGCCACGCCCATAGCAGGCCGGGCCTGGGTCCGCTCCGGCACTCATCGGTCCGATCTGGACCCCCTGTCCCTCGTCAATCCAGGCGATCGAGCCGCCACCCGCGCCGATGGACACGATATCAATCGTGGGAGACCGTACAACGTGGCTGTGCAACATCGTGGAGTGTCGAATTTCCGGCCGCCCATTGCGAATGAGCGAGACATCAAAACTAGTGCCGCCCATGTCGCCCATGATCGCGTTCGGCACGCCAAGCTTTGCACAGAACCCGGCTACCCCGGTAACGCCGCCAGCCGGGCCCGATTCAAGCAGCGTCACCGGTTGATTCGAGATCGTGGCCGGCTTCGAAAGGCCGCCGTTAGATTGCATGAGATACAGGGCGTCCTTGGGCACGCCGAGTTCCTGCACGCGTTTGTCGAGCGAACGGATATAGCTGCCGACGCGCGGCCCCAGCGTCGCATTGATGACGGTCGTGCTGGTGCGCTCGTATTCCAGCATCTCCGGATTGACCTCGTGGGAAGCCGTCACGAAGGCATCCGGAAATACGCTTCGACAAATCTCAGAGGCTGCTTTTTCGTGCGCCGGATTGGAATAGGAGTTCAGAAAGCAGATCGCGATCGCTTCCACACCCTGTTGCTTCAGCTTCTCTACTTCGCGGCCAACGGCAGCAACGTCCAGCGGCTGTTGCACCGTGCCGTCGTGGAGCATCCGCTCGGGAATTTCCCGGCGAAGATGCCGCGGAACATGAGCGGGCGGGTTGTCGAAGAACATGTCATAAAGATCGGCTCGATCATGACGGGAGACCCGGCGGAATTCGAGCAGATCGCGAAATCCTTTTGTCGTCAGCAAGGCCGTCCGCGCGCCCTTGCCCTCGATCACCATATTGGTGGCGATGGTCGTTCCATGCCCGATGAACGCCACTTCTTTCGCGCTGCTCCCGGAAAGTTCGAGCAATCGCGCCAGCCCCGAAAGCGTGCCGTCGGCTGGATTGGACGGCGTTGTAAAGACCTTGGTCGTCCAGACCTCGCCCGTGGCGTCGTCCGTCATAATTAAGTCCGTAAAAGTGCCGCCTACGTCGATCCCCAAGCGCTTCATCCCAATGGCTCCTCTAGCGCGTTCGCACGCTGTTTGATTGGTATCTCTCATCTAGGCCTTGAGCATCCAACGCCTCACGCTGAATCGACGTCGTATCGCGCGCCACAGCTCATCCAACGAGCAGTCGGCACGGGCCGGCCCTGGCAATTGCACCGTGAAGAACCTCATCGGGAAGATGTCCTGAAATAAGATCGCGCAGGGGAAGCAATCTTTCGACATCGACCCCCGTATGGCATCCACATGCTTCGAGCATGAAGACAAGATCTTCTGTGACGATATTTCCCGATGCGCCGGGCGCGAACGGGCAACCTCCCAGGCCACCAAGCGACGCGTCAAATCGCCGCACGCCCGCCTCCAGCGCGGCAAAGGCGTTCGCCAGACCAAGACCGCGCGTGTCGTGAAAGTGGGCCGAGACCTGGAAGTTGCCTTTCATCGCCAGCAGATCGGTAAACAACGTCTTGACTTGCCTGGGCGAGGCAAATCCGACGGTGTCGGCCAGCGCGATCTCGTCCGCGCCGGCTTCCATGTACTGTTCCGCCAGGCCGAGCACGCGACGCGGATCAACGCTTCCCTCAAGAGTGCAGCCGAACGAGGTGGCAATGCATCCGACCAGCCTGATACGTCGCCATTCGTTGCGCGAACTGCGGAGTTCCACCACCTTCCGAAACTCCTCGATGGACTGCTCCGGCGTCCGGCGTACATTGCGCATGTTGTGCGTGGCCGATGCGGAAACCACGAAGTTCAAGGCATCAATGTCTGCCGCAAAAGCATCCTCGGCTCCGCGATAATTCAGGATGGTGGCGGACACCTCGAGCGCTGGAACCGTTCGTGCCGCCGCGATCACCTCCGCGCGATCGGCAAACGGTGACGTTCCTTTGCTCGGAATGAAGGAACAAACCTCGAACGCGGGAACTCCGGCGTCAGCCTCCGTCCGCAGCCACTCCAGCTTGGCTTCCGTAGGAAACGGAGTCGTGACGCGCTGCAGCCCATCGCGCAATCCAACTTCCCGCACGCACACATAGTCACTATTCATTGCCGTCGCTTCCTATTTGCCCGTATAACGCGGCTTGCGTTTTTCATTCCAGGCCGCGACGCCCTCGGTGCGGTCCGCCATCGGGATCAGCCGGCAATAAGCCTCGAGTTCAAACGCGTGCCCCGTCTGCAGGTCGGTATGCCAGGCGATGTTCATGGACTTCTTCGCCTGGCGCACGGACGCCGGCGCATTGCCGGCGATCTTCTTGGCAATCTCCAGCGTCTGGTCGAGCAGCGTTTCAGTGGCGCAGATCTTGTTCACGACTCCCCAGGCAAGGGCTTCCTCGGCGGAAAATGGAGCGGCGCTCAGCAGGATCTCCTTGGCCCGGCGCAGCCCGACAGCGCGGGGAAGGGTTTGCGTACCCATCCCTCCCGGCATAATGCCGAGGGAAACTTCCGGAAGCGCGAATCGGGCATTCGGCGCAGCATAAGCGAAGTCGGCGGCTAGGACCAGTTCGCAGCCTCCGCCGTAGGCGGCGCCATTGACGGCTGCGATCACGGGAATCGGGCAGTTGGCCATGTGCCGGAACAACACCTCCCCGATCGCGTGCTGCGAGCGCCAGGTGCTGTCGTCCATCGAGTTGCGTTGTTTGTTGTCACCGCCGGCGCAGAAGATTTTGTTGCCGGCTCCGGTCAGGACCACGCAGCGATACTCAGACTCCTGAATGTAAAAGTCCTGAAACAGATCGCGCAGCTCGAGCCACATCTGGGTGTTCAGCGAGTTTCCCGCTTCCGGTCGATTGAGCGTGATGATCAGAACGTCGTGGACGACTTTCAGCAGAAGGGTTTCCAAGGTCTTCATGTGACCCCCAATTTTTTCGGCGGACAAAAATAGCACGGCACTTTCGATCAAGTCAATCGTTTAATAACGTTAAACGTATACTGATATTATTTCGCTTTCCTGATGTCTTAAAAGCTATTTTACAGTAGTTTTTAAGCACAACAGCATGACCTAAAGCGTTTTACCCGCCAGAATCGCCAACGCTATCGCCATACCAATCGGTGCATCGAGGCCCGGCAGCCTCTGCTCCGGCGCTCCCTTGCCGCTCCGCGTCCACAAGACGGTGCCGCGCGGGCAGGCTGCGCCCAAACCTGCACGCAACGCGCTTCGCCAGGCTCGGCTGGATGTTTCGCCCCGCTGAGGCATGGCGGAACTCGGACGTTGACATGGCGATTGCGATAGCGATTTAATGGGTTCACCAGAAGCACGAGGTGCCCATGTCAGGTTTCAGGCCAAAGGAAGCCGCCCGTCGGCTAGGTATACCTACATCCACGTTGCGGCTTTGGAGCATGCGCTTTGTCCCTCTTCTCTCGGAGCATGCGGCTTCCGCCCAAGGCAGGCATCGTCGTTATTCGGAAGAAGATCTTCGAGTCCTGCAGCGTGCCGGAGAACTTCTTCGCGCTGGCTCGACCTTCGAGGAGGCCCTCACCGGATGCCGGGCCACTGTGCCGGGACTTCCTGCGGATGCAGGATCGAGAGAATGCGAGGTGCTGCAGCTTTTCAAGAAGCGTGAAGCAATTCTCGCCCCGAAGCAGCGCTGGCTGGCGGAGCGCTTCAGCGCGAGGCCGGAAGACGTGGTCTTCGGAACGTTGCGGAGTCTCTCCGAGTCGACCGGCGTCAGCACGCTCACGATTCTGCGGTTTGCCAAAGCCCTGGGTTTCAAGGGTTTTCAAGCGCTTCAGGCGGCCTTGCGGTCGTCTTACTACGTCAAAGCCGGAGCATTCACGCAAGACAAAGCGTCGACATCGCATATTGGCGGGATACTGGAATTGCACCGCTCCCATCTGCAGGAAGTGCAAACCGGCGTCGATGTCGGGCGCATCGATGCGGTCTGCCGTCTGCTGGAGCAGGCGCGCCGCATCCGCATCTGCGCCACCGGCACCTCCAGCGTCTTGGCGGGGCTGTTGCAGAGGGAGTTGTACTACGCGGGAATCTCCTCCGAGGTTATTTCCGCAGCTGGCGTTGACATGGTGATCGGCCTTGCTGGCGTCGGAAAGGGAGATGTCGTCGTTGGAATCCACCTGGCCATGACCTTTCTTGACGCCGTTAACGCCATCAAGCTCGCTAAGTCGAAGGGCGCCCAGACGATTGTGATCGGCGGAACGGCGAGCAGTCCATTGATGGACACAGCGGACTACTTTCTTTACGCGCCGGCCAGCGGGCGAGAACTCCACTTCTCGGTGGTGGGCCTCGTCGCCCTGATCGAAGTGCTGGTCGCACGCCTGATCGAAAGGCGTCCGGAGGCGGCCGCCTTGGCCAGAAAGACGTTTCTTGATCTTGCGCTCGAGGAGCGTCTCATTTTGTTGCCTCGCGAGCGTCCGGCCAAGAAACGCCGAAGCTGATGTCATTTGGAGTTCGTGCGGAGACGGGGCACGAATCAACACGGTGCCGATGTGCCAGTAACCGCAACGTCCAACCTCGGTGCACCTTCCGAGAGTTTTTCTGTTTCCCTTTTCCGTGATGCTCTCCGCTGGAGATCGCCCAATTTGTTCATGGCGAATGCATATCAACAGGTGGCGCATGTTGTTTTTTGTTGATCCAAGTGGCCGGGCTGGCATAAACTCCAGCGCACATCGTTTTATTTGGGAGACCTGTTTGGGTGGGTGGTAGGCGGCGGCGTGTATCCGAGCCTTAGCCAGCCTCGCGTTAATGCACGAAGGGAAAAGATTAGTCTATGGCTACTACTAACGTGAATGGCCCCGTGACC
The DNA here is from genome assembly GCA_903847195.1 of uncultured Acidobacteriota bacterium. Next base: position 26,300 of record CAINCZ010000040.1, read on the forward strand.
GTCAACGTTACGGAGTTGATTGACCAGAACCGACTCAGCGGTTTTCAGAAACGCATTGTAGTTCTCTGCGCCCTGCTGCTCTTCTTCGACGGCTATGACATCGCCTCGCTCAGCACCGTCCTGCCCTTGCTCGCCGAGTCGCTCAAGGTGAAGGTCAGCTTGTTTGGCGGGGTCTTCGTTATCGGCTCGGTCGGAATTTTGATCGGCAACTTTATCCTTGGCTCCCTGGCCGACCGGTTCGGACGCAAGTGGATGACGATTATCTCCACATTAATCTGCGGGTTCGGCATGCTGTTGACACCGTATGTGAACTCGTTTCAGCTTTTGTTCGTGGTGCGTTTTATCCAGGGATTTGGCATCGGCGGGGCCATGCCCAACGCAATGGCGATGGTGTCAGAGTATGCCCCGAAGAGGTCCCGCTCGTTCTTAATGACTTTGACGTTCACGGGCGTGCCGATCGGCGGCGCCAGCGCTCATTTTCTGGGTGCGTTGTTCATCAAGCATTTTGGCTGGCCCTGGGTCTTCTATTTCGGCTCCATGGTGCCGTTTGCCCTTTGCATCATCTCGGTTTTCGCGCTGCCTGAGGCGATTCAGTTCATGGTGAACAAGAATTACGCCCCCGAGCGCATTGGGCAACTGCTGAGGAAGATGTACGGCAAGTTCACTGCCGCGGATGTACCCGAGGGAGCCGAGGTCAAGTTTGTGCTTGCCGAGGCTGCTCCCAAGGGAAAGGTCCCGCTGGCAGAGGTGATGAAGGAAGGCCGGGCTTCGTTGACGATCCTGGCGTGGATTGCCAACTTCATGACCTTGATGGTGGCGGTTTACATTACCAGTTGGTTCCCGACCGTGCTTCGGCTGAACGGGGTGCCCGTCACTACCGGCAATCAGATTGCCGGCCTGTTCCAGGTCGGTGCGGTTTGCGGCACGCCGATCATCGGCCGCATGATGGACCGAGTGGGTCCCGCACGCGGGCTGATGTACGCCTATATGGCATCGGTTGTTTTCGTCGCTTCCTTCGGTTTTGCCGGCAAATCGCTGGTCTTGCTGGCCATTGTCACTTTCTGGGCGGGCTTTTCCGTTTATGGCACGCAGGCTGGTCTCCTGGCCTTTATCGGACCTTTGTACCCCGTCTCGATGCGGGCAACGGGGTTGGGCTGGGTCTTTGCGGTTGGCCGGTCAGGCCATGTTCTGGGACCCATAGTCGGGGCCGTTTTGGTGGCGCAACGCTGGCCGCTGGCCGAGATGTTCATGATCGCAGCGGTGCCGGCGTTGATCGCAACCATCTGTTTGGTGAGCATCAAGAGAATTGTTCAGAAGCGTGAAAAGCAGGCTGCGGCTTCGCAGTCGGGGCCATCTTCGCCTTCGGGTGGTGGTCAAACCTCGGCAGCCCCTGCGCACTAACGAGTAGCAGCAGGCATCAGGTGTTTCCCGTCAGGGGAAATAATTGTACTTTGGGTTGGCTCCCAAGATTGGATTAGACTGCCGAACCGAGCGCCGGCAGTCTAATCCAGCGCCCCGAACCGCGGCCAGACCTGAAGAAGCCCGGCCCTGCCTGAGCAACCCCGCCCCAGAAAATCTGACGCTTCGGCTATGAATTGAAATGCTCGAAGCACAACAAGACCGTTGAAGCCGTCAGGGCCGAATTCGGAGGTGTTTGAATTGACCTGGAAGGCTAGCGCACTTGCCTTCCCACCGTCAGGCCTTCTCCGGTTCTGAGTCGCGCTGCGCCTCTACGGCTGTTTCCGTCAGCGGAAATGGGACTGGTTTGACTGGGAAGGTAAGCTACAGGTTATGCGTTTGAGTCCCCCCCCCCAACTGGGGATAGACCGCGCAGCGAGCTAAGCGAGCGCACCAGCAAGCGGCACCGGCCGAAAAAAGGGGCTCGGACAAGGCTCTGGCGCGTTCCCGAGAAGGCTCCAGCGGATTCGTCACTCTGCCACTGCTTCGCCTGCCGCCGGGCGGAGCGAACCAATTCCCGGGCAGGAGCCACACCCGCTGAAGACCATCGCTTTTTCACGGCGAATATGAAACCGGCTCTATTTCGATTCTGATTTCTGGCCAACCATGGGCTGAGATGCCAGATGTGGGAGCTCTTTCTGGAGAAACTTGCCCAGCAACAGCGCGCCGTTGATGTTCAGGTGTTGATTGTCACGAAACAACAACAGTCCGGCATTCTCCATGCTGCAGCGCCGCTCATCACAAAAGAACTCAGCCGTATGTAGCACTTTCATTCTTGGGTGCCGGGATGCCACACTCTCAAATGCCGGCTGATAGTGCTCAAGCTGAGTGTGGAGAAGCTGGACGTCCTGAGAGCAAATGTTCGTCTGGCCGAAGCGTCCCTGGTATTTGCAGCGCCTCGGCGCAAAGCTGAAATCGGGATTGTCATTCGTGATGAAAACGTTCTTACCGCGCAACTCCAGAGCCGTGATCGTATTGGTCAACTCCTCGACCAGGCGTGCCTGGCTATAGGCGGGACCGAGTCTTCCGGACCAATGGGCCACCAGGATCACCGTATGAATACTGTCCTGGCTCAGGACATACTTGTAGATGCCTTCGAATTCCTTCCTGTTGGTGAAGGGCGCGTCGTCACCGGAGAACACTGCAGTGTTCACCCCCTTGAGTGAGTCTGCGATGCCCATAAACAAGGGTGCGGCGTGGCTGTCTCCCATGACCGCCACCTCGATCTGGCCGCGGCGGAAGGACTGCTGACACTCGGCAAAAGCGGATCGACCGGTATCTTGCGAATCCGGGCTGACGATCGAACACGGGGGAAACCGCGTCATGTTCTTCAGAAATTCTTCATTGCCGAGGTCGCCCGCATGCACCACGCTCGGCCCTGCCGGCCGCAAAGCTTCTGTGCTTCGATAAAAAACGATTCCCAGTCCGGCAGTAAACAGCATGACGCAGACCAACAGCAATACCTTGCGATGGCTGTATGGAAATTGCGCCCGCCTGCATGGGGTTTCAATGATTCGATAGGTCAACCAGGAAGCCGCCAGTGAGATGGCCACGATTACGATGCGCAGCTTGCCGGAAATTTCTCCGCTATTAAAAATCCTCGCCAGCGACAGCAGCGGCCAATGCCACAGGTAGAGCGGATAGCTGATCAGGCCGGCCCAGACCATCACACGGCGCGAAAGAACGTGCTTATTGAACCAGGCGTCAGGGCCAGCAGAAATGATCAGAAACGAACTCATAGCGGGCAGCAAGGCCCATAACCCAGGGAAGGCTCGCGTGTTATTGATCGACCACAGCCCGATTGCCAGCAGAGCAACCCCAACGAGCGATTGGACATTCGTATAACGCCGCAGCAACGTCGGCTTGTGCAGGGCCAGATACGCCAACGTCCCGCCGATCATCAACTCCCAAACCCGCGAAATCGGCCAATAAAAGGCAGCCGCAGGATTTCGATGAACCAGCCAGAGGTTTGCTGCAAAGGAAAGTACGGCAACCGTGGCCGTTACGCGCAGGAAGCTCCAGCGCCGATTCCACACGAAGGCGAGCAGCAAGGGCCAGAAGATGTAGAACTGCTCTTCAATCGCCAAACTCCACAAGTGGAGCATTGGCTTGGCATGGGCCGCCGTATCAAAATATCCGCTCTCGCCATAAAGAACGAAATTGGAGACGAAGGAAGCGCCTCCGACTACGTGCTTGGCCAGCTGCGTATATTCGTCAGCCGTCATGGTCCACCACCCAATCAGCAGGCTGGCGAGCATGACCGTGGCTAAGGACGGAAAGATGCGCCGGATTCTCCGGCTGTAAAAATCCGTGATGCTGAAGCGGTTTCCCTGCTCCAGGTTAGTGAAGATGATCGTGGAAATCAGATAACCGGAGATAACGAAGAAGATGTCGACGCCGATGAACCCGCCCGCGATGCGCCCGGGCGCAACATGGAAGCCAACGACCGCCAAAACCGCTACTGCTCTAAGCCCATCGATGTCGGCCCGATACGAGGGGTGCGCCTGCTGTGCATTTATCTTTGTCATCGTACGCGTATACGAGAGAACCTTCTCCAATCAGCGCACCCAGGCCTGACGGCAAGTGACGTTGTTTCGGTTGTTCCTACAGTATAATCTCTCGCCTCAAGTGGAGGTTCTTGTTCTAGGTTCGCCGGCCGCTGGCATCCTGAATCAGAGACGCGTTCACAAAATCTCGCCCGGCGCAGATCGATCGAGCCCAGGCACACGGCCCGTCCACCGGATCGCCCAACTCCGCATCCCGCAACACCCGCAGGATCGCCTCTCCGCCAAGCCCTCGTTTGCCCCTGCCTCGGCCCTCCTATCGTCAGAGAGGTCGGCGGGGCCGCTAACAAGAATCGCATAGACCTTCGATGCTGACGTTGCTATCCTGTTCCGACCGGGCTGCTAACAAAGGGGGAGAATGAAGAATCTTACCGTAGCAGGGGCGGCACACTCTCCCGCTGTCCTTGAGACTTCTGCATTCTATAGACCGGAACTGGATGGGCTTCGGTTTTTTGCCTTCTTTGCTGTGTACCTGGACCACGCTCTTGGGCACTTCCCTGGCCCGTATATCGCTTATGGTCTGCCCCGGGTAGTAGCGAGACTAGTCGCGGCATTGGCTGTCTCGGGCCGCTTTGGCGTCACGTTGTTCTTCCTGCTGAGTGCATATCTAGAGCGTGTTTCAAAAATAGGTTCGGCCTCACATTAGGCACTTACGCGTGAGGCAGGTAAGCTGGTGAACTTTCTGCCATGAAGAATCGGCAGAAGCTGTTGACGGATGAGCAGTGGCAGTTGATTGAACCCTTGCTTC
>CAINCZ010000041.1 GCA_903847195.1 uncultured Acidobacteriota bacterium
AGAATGTCGCTATTGAGCGAGCTAATCGCCGCGCCCGCGACGAACGCCGCAGTGGCTGTGTCATCGTATGCCGCCGCCAGATTTTGCATGGCGATGGCATCGGCACCCGCAGCCGCCGTCTGTTCCTTGATCACGTCGATGAAGTACTGCCCGGCGGATGTGGCCTGCTGTAGTCCGTTGGCGACATTGCCGGCGGCGGTCGCGCCGTTTCCGAGCGCTGCATTCAGAGCATTCTGAGCCCCGGTAAGAGCATCCTGGGCCGCCTTGACCTGCGGCGCGAGAGTGATGTTGGTCTGATAGGCCGCGTTGAGGGTGTCGAGTTTAGCTTGTGCCGCGGCGACGGCAATAGTCGCGAGAGCAACGGCACTCGTTTGCCCTTGGAGCCCGGTGGCCATTTCCGCAGTCGCCTGGTTAACGGCGATCTGCGCTTGTAGCTGCTGCTGGAGCGCCTTATCGTACTGCTGGCCGACGGCTTGCCCCGCCTGCATCTGAGCCCAGAGCTTTGCGACCTTCTGCGTGGCCTCATCCAGCGCGGAATCGAGGCCAGTGAGAGGACCGCCGGCAACGGAGAGGACCTGCGCCCCGAAGTTCGGCAGCGAATTGCCGAGGGCTTTGATCTCATCATCAAGCCCGGACATTCTGGAGATGATCGGCCCTACGGCATCGGCGATGCTTTCAAGCGCGTGGAGTGTCTGCGTTGCGGCAGACGCGATGGCTGGCCCCGCGGTCGTCGCGAAGTTCTCCATTGTCTTGTTGAGCGCTGTCAACGCGGTCTGAGACTCCGCGTATGCCTTTTGCAGATTCTGCTCTGCCGTGATGACGTCTGCGCGGGTCCCGACGCCGGCCTTCAGAGCCGCATTCGCATCGTTGAGCGCGGACACTGCGGCGTCTTCAGCAGCGACCGACTGATTGTAGGCAACCGTCGCGAGGTCAATCGACGACGCCATTACCTTCGATTCGTTCGCTGCCTCTTGTTGCGCAGAGACGACGAAGCCGGTCTGTTGGGCGAGCTTCTGCGCTGCGGTCGTGATCGCCGCGAAAGTCCCCGGCATTGGGGCCAGCGACACCCCAGCGGCGGTCGCTGCGGATTGCAGGTCCTTGTACGCCTTCGCGACGTCTTCGGCGGTTGCAGCCTGGATCCCGAGTATAGGCGTGCCGTTTTGGAACGACTGCACCATCTGCTGATAGACCAGCTGGGCGGTGCGATAGGCGTCGGCGGTATCGTGGACGCTGGACAACACGGCCTTCATGCCAGCGGCCACAGCGGCATCCACTGAAGCGGCCCCGCTCTCGACGTCGTGCAATTTGGAGTACTGATTGACCAAGTCGACGAGGCCTTGCGTGTACTGCTGGAGCGTCTTCGTCCCACTCGCCCAGCCCAGATCGAGTTGCGTGGTATCCACGCCGAGTTGCTGGAGCTTCACCGACAGATTGACAGCCGACTGCCCTGCCTCGTCTTGTGCCTGCTTTGCCCTCGACTGCGCCGCCGTCATCTGATCGTAAGCACCGACCAGATATCCGATTTCGGCCACGATTCCGGCGATGCCGATAACAAGGGTTCCTAGGCTAGTAGCCGCGATGCCCGCAGCTATACCGAGACCAGTTGCCCCTTCCGTTGCGGTTACGGCCGCGGCTCCTAACCCTGCGGTCCCCTCGACTGCGACAGCAGTCTCTTCGCCAGCGGTAACGCTCGCCGCGCCGAGGCCGCGCACTGCGGAAGTGGCCGCTTCGATCTCAGGGACCGCCTGCGCAGCCGCGGCTCCCTGTTCTTCTGTCGCGAGAGCCTCGGTGCCTTGTTGCTCTGCGCTTACCTCGGAAGCTGCCCCGAATGACCTTACCAGCGCGCTCACATTTGGTACGAGTTCCGCCAGGCTGCCGACTGCAAGACTGACCGCTGCCAAGCCGCCAGCCAGCGGAACCACGGCGGCGGTAACGAGTGCAAGCGCTACGGCCGCGTCCTTCACGGGCGCCGGAAGAGCATTGAAATCTTGCAGCAAGGCGGTGAGGAACGGGACGATGTCTGTCTTCGCGAACGAGGTGAGGTCGGAGATCAGCGGGAGAATCGCTTGTCCGGCCTGCACCATCGTGCCTTCCCACGCGTTCGCCAGCTGTTGCCACTGGCCGCCGAAAGTCTGATTCGCTACCTGCTCAGCAGTCCCGCCAAGTTTTTGCAGCGCTGTTTGCAAGACCTCGACTCGGTCGCCCGGGTCGAGCGCCTTGAACATCTTGGTAACCGTGTCGGCGGTGGCATTGGCCGCCGGGTCAACCTGATTCATGGCCGCAGCGACAGACGTAAGCGACAGGCCAAGCGAAGTTAGTGAGCGCGCGGCCAATGCCCCCTGAGTAACGATGTTGTCGAACCGCTGCGCGGCGCTTTCGATGGACGTACCCATCGCTGCGGCGCCGTCGGCAATATGCCCAAGGAGCGCATTGACTTCCGTGCCAGGCGGTAGCAGTTGCGTCATGCGCGTGGCCGCTGTCAGCAGCGAGGGCATCGCCAGCCCATCGGCCATGCCGAGCTGTTCTAACCCCTCAATCTGCTCTTTGGCCGTCTCTGCGCTGCCGGTAATGTTTGTCAGAGCGATTGATGCC
>CAINCZ010000042.1 GCA_903847195.1 uncultured Acidobacteriota bacterium
CCTTGTCCTCGTTGCTGATCGGCAACTGCTCCAGGAAGTTCCGCGTGTCGTTCATCGAACCGAACGGGTAATCCGCCGAGAACATGATGCGGTCGATCCCGACCTGGGCCAGCATGTTCTGGAAGCTCGGCAGGTAGGTAAAACCGCCGAAGGTGTAATGGAAATTCTCCCGCATGTACGCGCTGATCGGGCGGTTCAGCTTCGTGTTGCCCTGCTTCAGCTTCTCCTCCACGCGCGGCAGCATGAAGGTCAACGCCTCGCCCATGTGCCCCACCACCACCTGCAGCTTCGGATACTTGTCAAAGGCCCCGCCCAGCGTCATGCGGATCATGTGTACTGCAGTCTCGATGTGCCAGCCCCAGCCGGACATCCGCAACATGCCCGTCACGCCCGGCGCAAACCCCTGGTAGTAAACCTTGTCCACCGCCTCGGGCGGAGCCGTCGGATGCAGATAAATCGGTGCCTTCAAGGCTTCGGCCGCCTCAAGAATCGGCCAGAAAAACTTGTCGTCCAGGTAGCGGCCCTGGCTGTGCCCGTTGATGATCGCGCCCTTGAAGCCCTGCTTCATGCGCGTCTCCAACTCCTTCGCCGCTTCCTTCGGATCGGCCGTCGGCACCGCCGCAAACCCACCAATGCGCTTCGGACTCTGCTTCATCGCCGCGTAAAGGTAGTCGTTCGACTCGCGCGCAATCGCCACCGCCTCGGCTGGAGCCAGTTGCTCCGTGCCCGGCGAGTTCAGCGACAGCACCTGCATCTCGATCCCCTGGGCGTCCATCGCCTCTACGCGCTTGGCCCCCACCTCAAGCAGCGACTGCTGCAACCGGTGCGCCGGATCCGCCGGATTGTTCGCCGCAGCAGCCGCCAGCTTTCCCGGGCCCTCCGCGTACTTCGGGCTGATGAAGTGCTCTTCCAGCGAGATGATGCGCCGCTTCGCTCCGCTCGCCGCGCTCTGTGGCTGCCCGGCCGTGGCAGGCGCACTCTGCGGCGCCGGCGACGCGCTTGCTGCCAGTTCGCTGCCCAGAACCACCGCTGCTGCGGCAACACTACCCGCAATGAAGTTCCGTCGATCCATGGTCCTATCCTCTTGAGTGATTTATCTGGACTGCCCGCGTGTTCTCCACCGCACTGCTCAAGCATCCTGCCGGGTCGCTCTTCGTCCGCTCAGGCACTGCCCGCGCGAAACATCTGCTTTTGTTGTCCGTAATGGTCTGCCCGGTACACCGAAGAGATGGCGACAGCATTAGAGCCTATTCGCCCGCATTCCTCAAATGGATTCTTGCCGCCCCGCCATCAATCGCCTGAATGCCCCGCCTTAAGAGGGGTCATGCTGAGCGGAGCGAAGGATCTGCTGTTCGCACCGATCAACCCAGCTTAGGTGGCCCATAGATGCGCCCTCTTAGGCGCATGTATGGGATGTCCACAAAAGCCGGGTGCGGCTCCTGACGTGTTTGTTTGCGAATTTAGTCGAGGTGAACATGCGAGCCCCAGTCCCCGCAGTCTGGATCATCGACAGCACGCTGCGCGACGGCGAGCAGGCCCCCGGCGTCGTCTTTTCCTCCGCCGAAAAGCTGGCCATCGCGCGCCAGTTGGCAGCCGTCGGCGTGCCCGAAGTTGAGCGCGGCATTCCCGCCGTGGGTGAAGCCGAATGCCGCGACCTCCGCTCGCTTGTCGCTGTGCGCCTGCCCGTGCGCCTTACCGCGTGGTGCCGTGCCCGCGTTGAAGATCTCGACCTCGCCGCCGCCTGCGGACTCAACTCGATCCACATTGCCTTCCCGCTCTCGCCGCTCCAGATGCGCGCCATCGGCCGCGACGCCCAGTGGATCAGCCGCGCGCTTCCCGAGTTGCTCGCCCACGCCCGCCGCCGCTTTGCCCAAGTCTCGGTCGGCGCGCAGGACGCCTCTCGTGCCGACCCGGCCCTCGTGCGCCGCTTCATCCGCCTCTCCGCCGCCCACGGTGCTTATCGCGTTCGCATCGCCGATGCCCTCGGCCGCTGGAACCCGCTCCAGACCCTTGCTTTCTTCCGCCGCCTGTGCCGCCTCGCGCCCGGCCTGCAATACGACTTCCACGGACACAACGTTCTCGGCATGGCCACCGCCAACTGCGTCGCCGCCATCGAGGGCGGAGCCCACGCCGTCAGCGTGACCGTCAACGGCCTCGGCGAACGCGCTGGCAACGCCTTCGCTCGAACAAGTCGTCATGGCCCTGCGCCACTCATCCGGCATCGATTGCCGCGTCGACACCCGCGGTTTTGCCGGCCTCTGCGTGCTCGTCGCCCGCGCCTCCATTCGCGTTATCGCCGCCGACCGCCCCATCACCGGCAGTGCTGTCTTCAAGCATGAGTTGGAAATTCACTGCAGCGGCCAGCTCCACAGTCGCAACACCTGCGAGCCCTTCCTCGCCGAAGAGGTGGGACGCACTTCGCCCGCGCTCGTCATCGGCAAGCATTCGGGCTCGGCCTCGATTGTCGACGCCCTCGCCGCATCCGGCATCGCCATCGACCGCCCGCAGGCCTCGGCGCTGCTCGACAAAGTCCGCGCCGCCGCTCGTCACCGCAAAGGCCTGCTCTCGTCCTCCGAACTCATCGTCCTGTACGAAAAGCGATGCGGGCCTGCTGACCAGCGGCCCGGCCACTCCGGCGCCCCTGCATTTGCGCCGTCAGCACCGCCCGGGCCGTCCATCGCCGCCTGCTGCAGGTCTGCCTTTCCCCAAAGAAATAGCCCCGGCGCGTCTGCCGGGGCTGATCTCCTACCATCGGATTATATACTCATATGCGCTCTCAAGCTTCCACGTTGTGCGGAACCCGTCCCGTCGGTAGATCGAGTGCTACCGCCGCCAGCACCGCACCCCCGAGGAACTCGCAAATCTCGTCGTTCGTATGCCGCGCGATGAACTGCCGTAGGTTTTCGCCCGGTTCGCGCCGCTCGCCGTAGCGAGTCATCAGTCGTTCGATCGCATCCCGCACCTCTCCTGCCCGGCAGCGGTAACCCACCGCCCGCGCATTCGCCGCCTGCTGCCCCACCGCGCCGCCTACGCAGAAGTAATAGGCGCCTTCGAGCCGGCCGTTCACCTTGATCTTCTTGCCCTCCAGCCCCAGGTCGGCGATCCAGTGCTGACCGCAGCTGTTCGGGCAGCCCGTGATGCTCAGCTTCACCTGCTCGTCGAAGCCCGGCAGGCGCTCTTCCAGTTCCTCCACGAGCCAGCGCGCAAAGCCCTTGGTCTCCGTGATCGCCAGCTTGCAGAACTCTGTTCCCGTGCAGGCAACCGTCCCGCGCCAGAAGGGCGGCGCGCTCGTCTTCAGCCCCACCAGTTCTAGCGAATCCGCCAGCGCCCGCGCGTGCGCATCGCGTACGTTGATGATCACCACGTTCTGCATGTTCGTTGCCCGCAGCTCGCCCTTGGCAAA
>CAINCZ010000043.1 GCA_903847195.1 uncultured Acidobacteriota bacterium
CGTCTTGCGGAGTGAGATTCGGGAGCCGGAACGGGCGGGGATTATTTGTTCCGAGGCTGCTGCTGATTTACCATACGGTGAAGCACCGAAGCGAATTGCTGCACAGGGGATAGCGTGCGTCTTCCGGGTCAGTTGTTACCGCACATTACGGAAGTCGCCATAGGCAAATTTGCCACCCGGCAGTGGACCCGCAAGGGTTGACTCATTCGAATGAAATGGAATCCTGAATATGACGATCCGACCCAAAGTAACAATTGACGGCAACGAGGCGGCGGCGTACGTGGCCCATAAGGTCAACGAAGTCGTGGCCATCTACCCGATCACGCCTTCCTCGCCCATGGGCGAGTGGTCCGACCAATGGTCTTCCGAAGGACAGAAGAACATCTGGGGAACCGTGCCGCTGGTGATCGAGATGCAGAGCGAAGGCGGTGCGGCGGGATCGCTGCACGGAGCCCTGCAGGGCGGCGCTCTGGCCACCACCTTCACCTCCTCTCAGGGACTGCTGCTGATCATTCCGAATATGTACAAGATCGCCGGCGAGCTGACCGCGGCGGTCATGCACGTGGCGGCGCGCTCGCTGGCAGCCGCCGCGCTGTCGATCTTTGGCGACCACCAGGACGTTATGGCAGTGCGCCAGACGGGCTGGGCGATGCTGGCTTCCAACACCGTGCAGGAAGTCATGGACCTGGCGCTGATTTCCCAGGCGGCCACGCTGGAGTCGCGCATCCCGTTCGTGCACTTCTTCGACGGCTTCCGCACCTCGCACGAGGTGGCGAAGGTGGAGCAACTCACCATCGACGACATGCGCGCCATGATCAGCGACGAACTGGTGCAGCAGCACCGGGCGCGCGGACTCTCGCCGGACCATCCGGTGTTGCGCGGCACGGCGCAGAATCCTGACCACTACTTCCAGGGGCGCGAAGCCGTCAACCCGTTCTACCTGGCTGTGCCCACCATCGTGCAGAATGCGATGGACCGCTTTGCCGGGCTCGTGGGACGCCAGTACCGGCTGTTTGAATACGTCGGAGCGCCGGATGCCGAGCAGGTGATCGTGCTGATGGGTTCCGGTGCGCCGGTGGCAGAGGAAGCCATTGAAAACCTGAACGCGCACGGCGCGAAGGTCGGCTTGCTGAAGGTCCGCCTGTACCGGCCGTTCTCGGTGGAGCACTTCATCCAGGCGCTGCCGGCGACGACGAAGGCAATCGCCGTGCTGGACCGCACGAAGGAGCCGGGCTCCACGGGCGAGCCGCTGTATGGCGATGTCCTGACCGCCCTGGCCGAGTCGCAGGCCGCCGGCACCTCGCCGTTCAAGGCCATGCCGAAGATCATCGGCGGCCGCTACGGCCTGTCGTCCAAGGAATTCACGCCCGCGATGGTGAAGGGCGTGTTTGAAGAGCTGGGCCGCGCGAAGAGCAAGAACCACTTCACGGTCGGCATCAACGACGACGTAACGCACACCAGCATCGAGTACGATCCGCAGTTCTCGACCGAAGACCCGCGCACGGTGCGCGCCATGTTCTTCGGCTTGGGCGCCGACGGCACGGTGGGCGCCAACAAGAACTCGATCAAGATCATCGGCGAAGACACCGAGAACTATGCCCAAGGCTACTTCGTATATGACTCGAAAAAATCGGGGTCGATGACGACCTCGCACCTGCGCTTTGGCCCGCGTCCAATTCTCTCGAGCTACCTGATCACCCGCGCGAATTTCGTGGCCTGCCACCAGTTTAACTTCCTGGAGCGCGTGGACGTGCTGCGCTCGGCCGAGCCGGGTGCGACCTTCCTGCTGAACTCTGCATTCGGAGCGGAAGAGGTGTGGGACCACATGCCGCGTGCGGTGCAGAAGCAGATCATCGACAAGAAGCTGAAGGTTTACGTGATCGACGCAATCAAAGTGGCCCGCGAAACCGGCATGGGCGGCCGCATCAACACGATCATGCAGACCTGCTTCTTCGCCATCAGCGGCGTGCTGCCCCGCGAAGAAGCGATCAAGGCCATCAAGTACTCGATCTCGAAGACTTACGGCAAGCGTGGCGAGTCGGTGGTGCAGAAGAACTTTGCCGCCGTCGACAGCACGCTGGAGAACCTGTTCGAGGTGAAATACCCGGCAACCGTCACCAGCAACTTTGATATGCTGCCGCCGGTTCCGCCGAATGCGCCTGAGTTCGTGCAGAAGGTTGTGGGTCCGATCATCCTCGGCAACGGCGACGACCTGCCGGTCAGCGCCATGCCGGTGGACGGCACCTTCCCGACGGGCACGGCCGCGTGGGAGAAGCGCAACATCGCGCTAGAAATCCCCGCGTGGGACGAGATGCTCTGCATCCAGTGCGGCAAGTGCGTACTGGTCTGCCCGCACGCGGTCATTCGCGCCAAGATCTTCGATGGCGATTTGCTGAAGGATGCGCCCGAGAGTTTCAAGTCCACCTCGGCGCGATGGAAGGACCTGGGGCACCTGAAGTACTCGCTGCAGGTGGCGCCCGAAGACTGCACGGGATGCGGCATCTGCGTTGAAGTCTGTCCGGCCAAGAGCAAGACCGAGGTCAAGCACAAGGCCATCGACATGGTGGCGCAGCCGCCCATCCGCGAACGCGAAGCGCGCAACTGGGACTTCTTCCTCAGTCTGCCGGAGTTCGACCGCAAGAAGGTCGCGACGGGGCAAGTGAAGGATATTCAGTTGCTGCAACCGCTGTTTGAGTTCAGCGGCGCCTGCGCGGCTTGCGGCGAAACGCCTTACGTGAAGCTGATTTCCCAGCTCTACGGCGACCGGGCGGTGATCGCCAACGCGACGGGCTGCTCGTCGATCTACGGCGGCAACCTGCCGACCACGCCATACACGTTCAACAAAGAAGGCCGCGGCATTGCGTGGTCGAACTCGCTGTTTGAAGACAACGCCGAGTTCGGCATGGGCATTCGCCTGGCCATCGACAAACAGGCGGAGTATGCCCGTGAGCTGCTGCTGACCTTCGCGGCCGAAGTGGGCGAACAACTCGTCGGCGAGATACTCCATGCCGATCAGTCGAACGAAGCCGGCATTGAGGCGCAGCGCGAGCGGGTGGTGGTGCTGAAACAGAAGCTGGCGGGCAATAGCTCGGCGCAAGCCAAGGACATGCTCAGCCTGGCTGATGTGCTAGTGCAAAGGAGCGTGTGGATCCTGGGCGGCGACGGCTGGGCCTACGACATCGGTTACGGCGGGCTGGACCACGTGCTGGCCAGCGGCCGCAACGTCAACATCCTGGTGATGGATACCGAGGTTTACTCCAACACGGGCGGACAGATGTCGAAGTCCACGCCGCGTGGCGCGGTGGCGAAGTTTGCTGCCGGCGGCAAGCCGCGTCCGAAAAAGGACTTGGCCATGATGGCCGTCAGCTACGGCAACGTCTACGTGGCGCGCGTAGCTTTCGGCTCCAGCGACATGCAGACGCTCAAGGCCTTTAACGAGGCGGCGGCGTTTGACGGCACCTCGATCATCCTGGCCTATTCGCACTGCATCGCGCACGGCTATGACCTGGTGCACGGGCTGGACCAGCAGAAGCTCGCGGTGCAATCGGGCCACTGGCCGCTGTTCCGCTACAACCCGGAACTGGTGACGCAGGGCAAGCCGGCGTTCCAGCTCGACAGCAAGGCGCCGAGCATTCCGCTGGAGAAGTACATCTACAACGAAACCCGCTACACCATGCTGCGGCACAGCAATCCTGAAGCCGCCGCGTTCTTGCTGCGCGAGGCCCAGGAAGACGTGAATAGGCGCTGGAAGCTCTACGAGCACTTGTCGACCATGAACCTCAGCACCAATGAGCCGCAGGCGAAGGAGGCAGGCAATGACTAATCTCGAAACCAGTTATCTAGGCTTGAAACTGAAGAACCCGGTCGTTGTCTCCTCCGGGCCGCTGTGCAAGGAACTCGGCTTGCTGCGCCAGTTGGAAGATGCGGGCGCCGCCGCCATCGTATTGCACTCGCTCTTTGAAGAGCAGATCAACCTCGAAGCCAACGAGTTGGACTCCGCCCTGAGCGGAGGCAGCGACGTGTCGGCCGAGGCCATGGGCGTCTTCCCCGATCTGAGCCAGTACAATATCGGGCCTGACGCCTACCTCGAACACATCCGCCAAGCGAAGCAGGCGCTATCCATCCCGGTGATGGCCAGTCTGAACGGCATTTCGCACGGTGGCTGGGTGCGGTACGCGAAGCTGATGGAAGACGCCGGCGCGGATGCGCTGGAACTGAACATCTACTTCGTCCCGACCGACATGAACCAGACCTCGGCGCAGGTGGAGGCGATGTACACCGAACTGGTGGCCAACGTGAACTCCACGGTGCGCATTCCGCTGGCGGTCAAACTGGCGCCCTACTACAGCGCGTTCGCCAACTTCGCCAAGCATCTGGATATGGCGGGAGCCGACGGCCTGGTTATCTTCAACCGCTTTTACCATCCGGATTTCGATCTGGAAGCACTCGATGTGGTGCCGACGCTGGAACTGAGCCGCTCGAACGAACTGCGGCTGCGGTTGGCCTGGGCGGCGCTGCTCTACGGCAAGGTCAAGGCGGATATCGCAATCACCGGCGGCGTACACACGGCGGAAGATGTCGTGAAGTGCATGATGGCCGGGGCGAAGGTGGCGATGACCACCTCCGCGCTGCTGATCAGCGGTCCAGGGTGGCTGACTTCGCTGGTGGCCAACCTGAAGCAGTGGCTGGAGGAGCACGATTACGAGTCTGTGCAGCAGATGCAGGGCTCGATGAGCGCCAAGTCCGTCAGCAATCCGGCGGCGTTCGAGCGGGCCAATTACATGAAAGTGCTCAGCAGCTACTCCTTGAAAAAGTAGGACGTTTCGCTGGGAAGTTGAGACAGGGCAGGCTTCGGCCTGCCCTGTTTTTTGCGCATTGCCTTTCACCGCGTTTCCATAACCCCTGACGGTGCGGGGAAATCCCCGGCCAGTCTTTTGTGCATTGGCCGCTGCTGGACGGGCATCCCTGCTGCCTCGTTCTGCTGTGTTGCCGAAGCGAACTCGGATAAAATCGAGACGCGCTCCACACCGAAAAACAGACGAGGTGCCTCCGTGCCGGCTCTTCCCGTGAAAGTAAAAAAGCTCGATCCTGCCGCCAAGCTCCCGGCCTACGCTCACCCGGCCGACGAGGGAGAACTGGGCGCCGATCTCTATGCGCTCTGTGCCGACAAGTTGGAGGTGGGCCAGATCAAGATGGTCCGCACCGGCGTTGCCCTCGAACTGCCGGCGGGCTATGGCGCCCTGGTGGAAGACCGCTCCGGGCTGGCTACCAGGGGCATCTGCACTCTGGGCGGAGTGATCGATTGCGGCTACCGCGGCGAGATCAAGGTGATCATGGCCAACCTGAGTGGCCAGCCCTACGAGATGGCAGCCGGCGACCGCATTGCGCAGCTACGACTGACCAAATGCCTGCCTGCGGCCTATACGGAGGTCGCTGAGCTGTCGTCCTCAACTAGGGGCGAAGGCGGATTCGGCAGCACCGGCCGGTAGCGATATTCCACACGGTTGCTGATCGGAAAGAAAAAACCCCGTCGTGCATCGCTGCGCGACGGGGTTCATGCTTGCGCCCAAAACGACTAGTTGCTCTTGGGCATGTTGACCGGTTCATCCAGCAACACGAGCGAGCAGATCAGGCTCCCCAGGGCGGCTGCGCCCATAAAGATGAACTGCACGTCGTAGCTCTTGTAAACGTCGAGCAGCCATCCCAGCGCGATAGGCGAGATGAAGGCGCCGATGTTGCCGCCCATGATCATCAGTGAGATCGCAACCGGAAAGGTCTTGCCGGTGGTGAACGCCATCGGGAAACCGAAGTACGACGTCCAGCCGATGTTGGCGAAGATGCCGGTGAGGAAAAGTGAAATCGTCAGCGCCACGGTGCTGCTGGAACCCACGATGGCCCACATTCCGAACATGGTGCCCAGTCCGGCGATGATCATCATGGGCTTGCGCCGGCCATAGAGCAGCGTGTCGGAAATCAGGCCGCCGAAGAAGTTGCCGCAGAAGCCGCCGAGCCAGGGAACCGCCGCCAGCGCGCCGCTCTGCATGATCGAGAAATGCTTGGCATCGCGCAGGTAGGCCGGCAGCCAGAACGAAATACCGTAAAAGATGATCTGGATGAACAGGTAAACCATGAACACGCCCCACATATTCCGGGAGCGGAAGATCTCGGCATTGGTCTCTATGACCTTGACCGCCTTGGCGCGCAGAAACGTATCGAACCCGCCGAGCGCTCCGATGGCCGCCGTCTTTTTGCCGCGCGTCGGGACCGCGGTGCGAATGTACTCCAGTTCGCTTTCGTTCACGTGCGGGCTGTCCTGCGGATAGCGGCGCACCACCCAGAACCAGAAGATCGAAAGGAAAATACCGGGAATGGCGAAGAAGAAGAAGATGTATCGCCAGCCCCACCCCTTCAGGATCCACGAGGCGACGATCGGCGTCAGTCCGACGGCCAGCGTGGTGGCGCCGGTCAGGCAGCCCAGCGCGATGCCGCGCTCCTTGGCCGGGAACCAGGTCTTAATGGAGCCGTTGGAGGCGACCACCGTCGGCGCTTCCACAATACCGAGGGCCACGCGGAACCACATCACCATGGCGCCCGACATCGCGGTGCCGATCAGGGCCGTAAAGGCCGAGAACAGGATGATCGTACTCGAAATAAAACCGCGCACCCCCCACTTGCTGACGGCCCAGCCGGCGGGAACTTGAATGAGGAAATAGCCCAGGAAGAACAGGCTGCCCATCATTCCCAGTTGAGCGCCCGTCATATGGAACTCAGCGCGCAGGGATGGGATCGCTACGCCGATATTTGCACGGTCGGCAAAGTTGACTGCGTGCAGAACGCAACAGGCAACAAGCAGGACCCAGCGAAAATTCGAGCGCTGAATGCTGCTGCCCGGGCCCGGAACTGTCGTCGGGGCATTGGTGGATTGCATAAAGTTAACCTCCAGCGGTCCTCAAAATCGCAAAAATGAGTAAAACAACGCAAGCCGGAACTCCCAGCCTGGGTGCGGTATAACCGTCATGGCTCGCAGTGGAACTACGTCTGCGCCAAAGGAACTGGCGGTAAGACAGACTTCCCATTCAAACCACTAGGGTAGGCTGCAATTTAACCGTGAGTGGATATGGAAGGTCAAGGAGAAAACCCGGCCAAAGGCCGGGTTTTCATGTTTATTCGCTTTAAGTTGCGTGCGCTTCTCGAGCAGGCAAGCGACACGTGCTCAAAATCCCTAGTAGCCGCGCTCCCAGCTGAACTCGTACAGCAACGGCTTGCCCTGGTCAAAGCGCGCCAGGTTATCGGCAAACACCCGGGCGGCGCGAATCATGTAATACGGCGAGATGGCGGCCATGTGGGGCGAGAGGATGACGTTGGGCATGCTCCAGAGTTCGCTCGTCTCGGGCAGCGGTTCGGGATCAAGAGCGTCGAGTCCGGCACCGCCGATCCAACCTTCCTTCAAGCCGCGCACCAGCGCGACGTGGTCCACGACGGGGCCGCGTGCGAGATTGAGGAGCATCGAGGTCGGCTTCATCAGCTGCAACTGCTTCTCGCTGATCATGGCGCGCGTCTTGGGGGTCAGCGGGCAGACCAGCACGAGGAAGTCGCACTGCGGCAGCATCTCGTCGATCTTGTCGGCGAGATAGAACTTCTCGAGGTCCGGGTTCTGCACCGGGCGTGGGCCCGTTCCGAGGATTTTCATCCCGAGGCCCTTGCACCTCTCGGCGATCACCTTGCCGATTTCGCCGACGCCGACGATGCCCACCGTCTTGCTGGCCAGCTCGTCGGCTTCAAGGAAGCGGCGCCAGATCTTGTTGTTCTGGCGGTCGCGCAGCAGGTTGAAGCCGCGCACGTACATCAACATCATGCAGAGGGTGTGCTCGGCCATGGGCAGCCCGTGGATGCCCTTGGTGCAGGTGACCGTCAGCTTGCGGGAGACAACATCCGGCAGGTTGATGATGCCGTCATAGCCGGCCGAGAGCACGTGAATCCACTTCAGGTTCTTGGCCGCCGCGACGAACTTCGCCGGCTTGTACATGCCCCAGGTGCACAGCGCCTCGCACTCGGGGGCAAAGTCCATCAGCTCAGCTTCTTCGTGAGCGCGGACGACGGTGGCATGCGGCGCTACGGCTCTGATTTCGGCTTCCTGCTCAGGCAGGATGTCGAGGGGATTGACGTTGGCATCCGCCTTGTAGAGGATCGCGACTTTCTTAACAGACATGAGACCCCTCCTAGAGAGAGCAAAATAAATTTTAAGGCTCCCGGCCGGACTGTGCGGTTTCGGCCGGGTAGAAGCTTAGCAGTTAATGACGAAAATCTCCTGCGGGTTCGTGTGCATGCGCACCGCGCCCTGCTCGGTAATCAGAAAGTTATCACAGCACCATGCAAAGCCCGTATCTGTCATTGCTGTCGGGTGCAGTGCGACGAACATATTCTTCTGCAGTAGCATGGTTTCTTCAAGGCGGTAGGCCGGTCGCTCGACCAGATCGTAACCCTGGCCGTGCGAGAAGAGCCGGTTCTCCAGCGGCAGCCCCTTCTCAGCGAGAAATTTATTGATGGCGTTGAAAATGTCGCCCGGACGCGCACCCGGGACGGACAAACGCGCCGTCAGCTTCTGCGCTTCGACCGAGATATCCCAGAGCTTCAGCAATTCCTGCGGCGCATCGCCGAGGCACCAGGTGCGGCCGATTTCACCATAGAATCCGCCCGGCCCGTTGGGCTCGATCATGATGATGATCTGGTCGCCCCATTGAATCTGACGGTTCTGCCAGAAGGAGTGAATGTTGACGGCGCGCTGACCGGCCGGAGCCGAGCTCATCATGATTAACTGCTCTTCGCTGCCCAGGTCGGTAAGGATGCGTGCAATTTCGCTGCGCACCTGGTACTCATACAGGCCGGGCCGGATGATGGTGGGCACGGCAGCGAAGACCATGTCGTGCGTCTCAACCGTCTTGCGGATGAAGACCAACTCGTCTTCGCTCTTGACCGCCTTGATATGGTCTACCGCGTCGGTGAATTCGACAAACTCCACGCCGGGCAGGTTCTCGGTCACGTACTTGTAGAAAGCCGCATGCATCGCGCCCAGGCCAACGAAGCCCACCTTCTTGTCGCCGCGCCGCTTCAGTTCCTTCACCGCGGCTTCGGCGTCCCAGTTGTTGGTGTAGAGCATCGTGCGGAGGTACGGCAGGCTGATGCGCTGTTTTACGCCACGAACGGCCCAGTCAAACGGTCCCGGAGCGCTCGGCGGCGGTCCGCCGTGGGTAATGAGGGTCATCTCCTCATCGGCGGGGAAGAGCACGGTCCAGGGATAAGCCTGCTCGGTCGGAATGTCGGTGAAATATCGGCAATAGCCGCCCAGGTATTGGTTGTCGTTTTGCAGAATCAGGCAGCCGATACCTTCGGCTTTCATCGCCGCGCGAACGGCGGACCATCTGCGTTCCAACTCACGCGTTGGAATCGAATAGCGGATTCGCTCATGCTTAATTGCAGCAGGACTCAGGCTCATGAGAACTTCTCCAGGGAAATGAATTGCGATGGTGCGGAGCACCCGGCTCCCCGGCCCGTCGTAGTGCTTTCCGCCGTGCAGGGCAGGACGCTTGCGGTTGCATCCTGTGCCTTGAGCCAGCGGGGCAATAACATGGCGGTGCTCCTCGGGATGAAGCCGGTTGCGGTGCCAGTTTCTTGTTTCCGGCCACCGAACCGGCTGGAAGCACACTGCCGTCGCAGGCACAAGGCGCAGAGTTTTCCGGGTGCAACGTATGACCCTTTCCATATATCATAGGCATGCGCGGAATAGGTAGCGAAAAAAGGCGCGACAGAGCGGCAGTTTTCATCTAAGAATGGGGTGAGATTCGTTCTTAGTGCCTGCGGTTGGAACGCCATTCGGTCTTGTTCAACATTGCCTTAAGGCGCTTTCCAGTGAGCGCTTCCCTACGACATTAGCCGTATGCGGCGCATTGGGCCAAAGGGCGGAGAACGCATATTAGAGCCGTAGTGTGCGTGTCCGGAGTCGTCGCTACCTCCGCGAAGCAAATAGCAGCCCGGTAATAGTCCCGCAAATTGGCAGCAGCATCGCTCTACTTTTGAGCCTGATTTTCACAAAGGCGGCTACAGCCGCCGATGACATGTATTTAGGAGGAACATATGAGTATGCCGTCCACTGGTGACGCCGTGAAACTGTTAGCCCCCCGGCACCCCGATCAGGATCGGGTGCTGACTCCGGAAGCAGTGCAGCTGATCGTTGAGTTGCATCGCCGTTTCAACCCTCGCCGCCTGGAGCTGCTCGCCGCACGAGCCGAACGCCAGAAGCGCCTGGATGCCGGGGAAAAGCCCGATTTCCTGCCGCAGACCAAGCAAATCCGCGAATCTGCCTGGAGCGCGGCTCCGATTCCGGCCGACCTGCAGGACCGCCGAGTCGAGATCACCGGCCCGGTCGACCGCAAGATGATCATCAACGCGCTCAACTCGGGGGCCAAGGTCTTCATGGCCGACTTCGAAGACGCGAACACCCCGACCTGGTCGAACCAGATCGAAGGCCAGATCAACCTGGCCGATGCCGTGCGTCGCCGCATTACCTACAGCGATCCGACCAGCGGCAAGGATTACAAGCTCAACGACAAGACCGCCGTGCTGCTGGTTCGCCCGCGCGGCTGGCACTTGTATGAGCGCCACGTGCTCGTGGACGGGCAGCCGATCTCCGGTTCCATCTTCGACTTCGCGCTCTACTTCTTCCACAACGCGACCGAGTTGATGGCGCGTGGCTCCGGGCCGTACTTCTATCTGCCGAAGATGGAGAGCCACCTCGAAGCGAGGCTTTGGAACGACATTTTCCTGTACGCGCAGGAGGCAATCGGCGTGCCCCGCGGTACGATCCGCGGCACGGTGCTGATTGAGACCATTCTCGCCACTTTCGAGATGGAAGAAATCTTGTACGAGTTGCGCGAGCACTCGGCGGGCCTGAACTGCGGACGCTGGGATTACATCTTCAGCTTCATCAAGAAGTTCGCCAACGATCCCAAGGTCATCCTGCCGGATCGCGGCCAGGTGACGATGGCCACGCATTTCATGCGCTCCTACAGCAAGCTGGTCATCCAGGTCTGCCATCGCCGCAACATCCACGCCATTGGTGGCATGGCCGCGTTCATTCCGAACAAGGCCGATCCGGTTCTCAACGACAAGGCCATTACCGCTGTGCGTGTCGACAAGGAAAGAGAAGTCAAGGACGGGCACGATGGTACCTGGGTTGCCCACCCCGGCCTGGTTCCCGTGGCGCTGGAGATCTTTGACAAGTACATGCCGCAGCCCAATCAGATTGACAAGAAGTTTCCCGAGTACCACATCACCACGGCTGATCTATTGCAGGTTCCCACCGGCGAGATCACCGAGGCCGGTCTGCGCCAGAACGTCGGCGTTGGCATAGGGTACCTTGAGGCATGGCTGCGCGGCATCGGCTGCGTGCCGCTGTTCAACCTGATGGAAGACGCCGCAACCTCCGAGATCAGCCGCGCTCAACTCTGGCAGTGGATCCATCACGGCGCCAAGCTGAACGACGGCCGCAAGGTCGATCTCGCCTTTTGCGACGCCATCGTTGGCGAAGAACTGGCCAAGGCGAAGCAGACGGTGGATGCCGCACGCTACGCCGCTTATGAAAAGGCCGCCGAACTGATGCGCCAGATGTATCACTCGGAGAAGTTCGTCGAATTTCTGACCGTTCCTGCCTATGAGCAGGTGCTCAAGCAGGAAGGCATCGCATAGGTTGTCCGGACATTTGTGCTTTTGAAGGCCGCCTGCGGGCGGCCTTCGTTATTGCCGGGCGGAAGATCTGTCGCCCGGTGCTCCAGGTTTGCGCCCCGCGCCATTCTCAATGCAACAAAGAAGGACCGCCGTAACCGGCGGTCCTTCTTTTGGTTCTGTGACACTCGCTATTCTTTGCTCCCGAACAGTAGTGCTTCCACCCGATAGCCGGCCTTGGCCGCAGCGTTCAGTCGCGATTCAAGCTTCTCCTCCAGGCTCGCGATGGTTCGGTGCGTGGGCGCGTCTTCATCCCAATGCGTGGTTTCCGCGTCCAATGCCGGCGCGGCTTCCAGCGATTTCGGCGCAAGGTTTGCTTTGCGTTCCTGCGCCGCTTCGATCAGGTCGTTCAGAGACATCCACCACAAGAGTCGTTCGAACGCTTCTTTGTCGAAGTAGCGCACTCCCTGGTAGTCGTGTACTCCGACCAGCCAGGCCATATCAGGATCGTGCAGCCAGCCAAACGGCGCCGCTTTGCGGCTGGCTGTTGTTTCGGGTCTGGCCCCAAACTCCGCGTGGGCAAAGCTGGCACGCACCATCGCGACAGCCTTCCATGAGCGCTCGCCTTCCAGCCCAGCAGCCTGAAACGCTTCGGCCATCGGCTCGCGCAAACGCAGACGGTCATAAAGCTTCGTGGCCGAAGAGTTCGGATCGGCTTCAGCAACGCTCTCACCAATCGCAGCTATGGTGGCCCAGGCAAGAATGGTGGACCAGACTTCCGCCGCCTCGCTCGGCTGCAGTGAACGGGAGGGCAGCACGCCACGCATCTCAGCGGGCCACGATTGCGGGAAAAATACTTCGAGCCCGGAAATATCTAGCGCCGCTTCCAGCAACTCCTTAAAGCGATTCCCAGTCCAAGTGGAGTCCCGTCGCAGTTTGCTCTCCGGACTTTCCGCGGCGGTCCGTGTGCCGGTAAAGCTCTCCACCGACACAGCCAGTGCGCTCACGCGCCGCGCGGCTTCGGACAGAAGAGTATCCAGTTCCAGCGCGTACCGAGCGATGGCTTCTTCGCCTTGGGCCTCCGGCTCCAAAGCCAGCTCGGCCAGCGTTGCCGTGAGCGAAACGTCGAGCACGTTGCGCAACGCATCGTGAACCGGTTCCAGTTCCAGGCGCTGCAACCCATCTTCGAGGCACGAAACTCCCCGACCGCCCAACCTCTCGCACAGTCTGCCCCACGGCCTTGTGCCATCGTCGTATGTCTGGCGCCAGTCCATCAGCACATGGCACTTGTACCCGCCCAACTCGAGCTTCAACCCTTTGTGCACCAGGTCGGTCGCGCGGTGCAAATACTCAAGTCCGGTCAACACGTCGCTGCAGGCCATGAAAAGATGAGCGTCATCATCGGCCACCCCCAGCGCCTCGCTCAACTGCCGCCGGCGCAGTTGCCGTTCGCCATCTCCGCCCTTTTCCGCATAAGCGACCGATTGCCGCACCCAGCCGCTTGCAGCGCCGTACCGGTTGTTGAAGACCACCAGCGCGCGCTCATTGCCCAACCGGTTCGAATAAGCGAAGACGTCTTCGTTGACGCGGCCATCCTCGCTGTAAAAGTCGTACAGCAGAAAATCTTTGACCTCGGCGAACAGCCCCCGCCGCAGCAACAGCGGCGTGATCTCCCGCTCGTGCCGCGCTACTAGCCAGGGATCGGGTTGTTCGTCGTAATACGCGCGGCGGTACTCCATTCCGTATCGCTCGGTCAGTCCTTCGATCTGCCCGTGGCCGAACATCGGCAGGCCCGGCAAGGTTGCAAGCAGCGTACAGACGCCGAAATACTTGTCGCCCTTGCCGAACTGATCCACGGCCGTGCGCTCGTCGGGGTTGTTCATGAAGCTGACGTAGCGCTTCAGCACCTCGGGATCGAACTCCAGCGTGTTCTTCAGCACGCTGCGGTAGTTGGCGTTCTCCTCGTCGCGCAGCATATTCATGAACGCGCTGTTGTAAACGCGATGCATGCCGAGCGTGCGGACGAAATATCCCTCCAGCAGCCAGAACGCTTCGGCCAGCAGCAGCGTTCCCGGCACTTCCTGGGCGACGCGGTCCACCACCTCGCGCCAGAACTCGTGCGGCATGGCGGCATCGAAATCCGCTTTCGTCAGCCCGTGCTCGGCACGCGAAGGAATCGCTCCGCCCGTGCCCGGGGCAGGGAACCAGAGCCGCTGAAAATGGCGCTTGGTCAGTGTCATCGCGGCGTCGAAGCGAATGATTGGGAAGCGTCGCGCAACCTGCAGGATCGTCTGGATGACGGCCTCGCGCACCTCAGGCTTCAGGTAGTTCAACTGCGCCGTGTCGTTCCAGGGAAAACTCGTGCCGTCGTTGCCGTGGTAAATGTAACGAGTGTCGCCGCTGGCGTGATCCACGCGACGAAACACCACGGAGGCGTCCGTACGGTCGTAGTAATGATCTTCGATCTTGATCTCGATGCCCGGCCGGTCCGAGAGATCCGGACCGTTGAAGCTATACGCGGGAAAAGGACTGTAGGGCAGCGAGACAAACCAGTCGGGATGATCGACCACCCACGGTGAATCGATGCCCATGTGGTTCGGCACCATGTCGCTCGCCAGCCGCAGGCCGCGGCGCGCGGCGCGTTCGCGCAGATTGGCGTATGCCGGCTCGCCGCCCATGTCATCGGCGATGCGATAGTCGTAAAGCGAGTAGGCGGAAGCCGCAGCCTCGGGATTGCCCGTCAACTGCTTGATGCGCTGCGAAGCCCGGCTTCGCTCCCATGTCCCGATCAACCAGAGTGAGTTGAAACCGCGCCGGGCCAGGCGATCCAACTCTTCGTCGGGTACCTGGTCGAGACGCTCGATCTGCTTGCCATATTCACGCGCGAGCTGATGCAACCACACATAGGTGCTCTTGGCCATCAGCACGGTCTTCGGCATCCAGTCCACATCGGGACTGAAATGCTCATACTCATGCAGCACGTCGGGGGCGGTGAAACTGGGAACGGCGGCCGCGCTCGAATCGCCCGTTAGCGGCTTGGAGTCGTGATGGCGCACGTCCTGCCCCGGCGGATGGAAGCGCATCCACAGCGCAACTTCTTCTTCTTTGAGCACGTCCATGGCGACCAGCAGCCGCTCGATGAAGGTGCCGATCAGGGTGAACCAGCGTCCCTGAATGAAGGCCAACTGTCCGGCCAGCGAATCGGGCGCGGCCAGCGCCGGCGCGCGCAGCATGTCCACCAGGTTCTCGCGCGCGGGGCCGAACTTGGGACGGGTGTCGAAGTAATCGCGCAGTCCGGCTGTGATGTCGCGGTAAGCAGTGCTCTGGACGAGCGGGGCGTCGTCAAATAATTCGGCAAACGGTTTGAACCCGGGATTCAGGTTCGCCATCCAGAGCAGGATCATCTCTTCCAGCGCCACCGCCCGGTGCGACACGCCGCCGGTCGAATCCCGCAGCCACTCGGCTGCCTGGCGTTCGCCACGGTAAACGGACGTGCCCGGAAACTCCGTGCAGAAGCCCAGCAGCGAGCGGTCCAGCACCTCGGCCCCGAGCCGTTGCTCAAACCAGCCAAGCGCATCCGTCATCACGCCCGGATCGCTCTGCTGGCGATAGAGCGCAAAGATCAGGTGCATCGCCTCGTCGATCAGACCCATGGCGTGCAACGCGCCGGGGTTCACCGCCCGTTCAGGATGTGCCTGGGCCTCGCGCGCCACGTTCATGCGCTGGGCAAAATCGCGGCACGCCGCCACGTTGGCAAAGACGACGTTGCCGTTAAAGCCAAACAGCGTGTCGGCGAAGCGATACCGCTCCCGCGCCGCGCGCGAAACGTGAAATTCGTAGATCGGCGAGAAGATCGGAGAGTTCATCATCAGCCAGCGTTCTCTGCGCGCAATGAATCGCGTCCCCCGATTCTATCGGAATCCGCCTGCCTTCACCCGAACGGCGACCATCTCAAGTCGGGGTGCCCCAGCTTCGCGCCGTCCGCGGCGCTAACCTGGGGATTTCGACTTTCCCTCGCGGCCATCTCAATTCGGGTGCTGATTGTCCCGTTCTAGCCCGAGTTTGGCTAGGGCGGGGCTTTTGACCTTCCTCCCCGGTGTCATCCTGAGCGAAGCGAAGGACCTGCTGTTGTCTTGCGTCAATCGCGGTAATGCCGTATCGGAATTGTCATCCCGAGCCCGGTGCCCCATATCTGCCATCTTTTGGCAGATGTGGGTGGGATGTGCGAGCGATCCCCTTCCCGCTGTAAAATGCACCCATGTTCACACCGAAGGCAATTGGCTACGTCCGCAGCCCCTACGGCAGCACCAGCGAAGTCCCGCGCGGTCTGGGAGCGCAGCACAAGGCCGAAGGCATCCTCGAAATCCTGCCCGAGTTCGCGCCGGGACTGCAGGACATCGAAGGCTTCTCGCACCTGTTCATCCTCTGGATGTTCGACCGCGCCGACAACGCGGAACTGGTCGGCCCCTCGCCGCAGGACGGAAAA
>CAINCZ010000044.1 GCA_903847195.1 uncultured Acidobacteriota bacterium
GCAGCTGAAGCAGGCCATGGCTGAGCTGGAAGCGGAGCCCCCACAACTGACCATACCAAAGGCTAACCTGCAGGCAACCCATCCCCGGAACCTGGCCGAGTTGAATACGCGGGCGATGGCCGTTTGGGAATTCCAACTTGCGCTCGCCGAGCGCTTGGCGGCCTTTGATACTCTGGTCGCCAACGGCGGAACGGTGCTGCCCGAAGAAACAGAAGCGGTTAAACAGCAGGTGATGGAAGCGGCCAGCCTTGGCGAGGCAATCGAGCGTGATCGTCCGGCGCTCCATTTGGCGAAGCTCAACCTCGACTATGCGGCGATGGAACGGCGCAGGGTATCGCTGGCCGCCGCATACGCGCAGGCCGCAGCAGCGCAAAAGCCGGACAAGTCGGAGACGCTGCGAGCGCATCTGGAACAGATGCTGAAGAACCGCAGTCAGGCCCAGCAGTTCGGAGTGACTACAGCGGGTGCACAGGCAGCCAAGCTGCAGATGGACATCGCCGCATTGCCGTGACAACAACGCTCGGAAGCGCATCGCTTGGCGCACCGGGAGCTGATGCCGCAACCGGACCGCGCGAGGGCGAGGCCGCATAAGTGTGACGCTAGAGGAGGAGGAGTTCGATGAATTCCAATCTGAGTCGCCGGCTTGCCGGCATCTGCTTCGGATTTTGCCTTTTGTTTTTCTCCGGAATTCTCCGGGCCGATGACAAGAAGACATCGTCTCCTCCGCCGCGTCCACAGCAAACAGTGCAAAGGCCAGCGCAGCAGAGCCGTCCAGCGACAGCGCCGCGGACCGGAGGGGCGACCCCAGCAGGTCGCACAACTGGAGCTGGCACCGCGGCACGACCCAACCCCTCTGCTGGCAAGACTGCCGGTGCGGTGCCGAAGGGCCCTTCCAGACCAGTGCTAGGCCCGTCGGGCACGGCAATCAAACTGCCTCCCAACGCCAGGCCGGTGCCCACCAAGCAAGGTATGGCCTTCGCCGCTCCCGACGGTCGCAAGTGGGTCGTCGGCAACAATGGGCGCGTGGCGCAGTTTTCCAAGCCGGGAGTGGACGCGCGCTTCGGCGAGCACGGGCACGTGAACTACGCACGGATGTCGCGGCCGGACCGGAGCCAGATGGTAGTGATGCGCACGGCGCGCGGCGATCGGCACGTCGAGGTGATCACCCCCAGCCGGGCGCGCCTAGTCAGCAACGGACCGCGCAGCGGATTCGTCGAGCGGCGTCTGGCGATGCGGCCCGGATACGTGTCGCGGACCTACGTGGTCAACGGACGATCCTATGTGAACGTCTATCGCGGCTACGGGTATCGCGGCATCTCATACTCCCGGTATGTGCCCAGCGTGTATTATCACCCGGGGTTTTACCGCTGGGCCTACAGCCCGTGGGCGAGCCCGGTGGCTTATTCGTGGGGATGGGGGCCGTCGCCGTGGTACGGATATTACAGCGGGTACTTTACGCCGGCTGGGATGTATCCATCCGCGAGCTTGTGGCTCACCGATTTCGCGCTGGCGCAGAATTTCC
>CAINCZ010000045.1 GCA_903847195.1 uncultured Acidobacteriota bacterium
AGGCCTAGGTCGCGAAACACCTCCAGCGTAATGTGCCACTCGCCGTCCCACTTCATCGCATAGTGGTCCGTATTCTCCGGCTGCTCGGCGTTATAGAGGGTTACGCCATTCCCGTCTGGAGCGCGCAGCCGCTTGATGGCCTCGTTCATCTTGAAAATGGCATACGCCGGGCTTTCTTCCAGCCCGGCAACATCACCGATCACGTAGGTGACGTCCTGCAGGTTCTTGCGGTAGCGGGTGGGCTCGATCGTGGTCTCGCGCGCCGTCGTAACCTCTCCCAGCGAAACCTGCTTCCCCGTGATGCCCACTACTTTGAGGCCGGCCAGCCGCTCGGCGCCGCTGCGATCGGCGCGGTTCAGCCGCACCATGATGGGTACATCCTCGCGAGCCGCCGCCGTGTGCAGCAGTCCAGCCTCGGCGCCGCCCAGCGCGACCTGCAGCGTGCGTGTGATCTCGGCGGCGGTGATGCCATGCAGCGCGGCCTTTTCAAGATCGACCTTGAGGTCGTACTTAGGCTGCGGGTCTTCGACGTACCAGTCGATATCCACCACCCCGGGCGTAGTCTGAAAGATCTGCTTGACCTGACGAGCCAGTTCGAGCCGCCCTTCTGGCGTGGGCCCATAGATCTCCGCCACCAGGGTGTCAAGCACAGGTGGCCCGGGCGGCACCTCCGCTACTTTCACCCGTGCGCCGTACTGCGTGCCAATGCGCACCAATTCGGGACGCAATCGCTTCGCAATATCGTGGCTCTGCGTGCGACGTTCATCTTTGCCGAGCAGATTGACCTGGATGTCGGCCTGGTTCGGCTGCCGCCGCATATAGTAATGGCGCACCAAGCCGTTGAAGTTGTAAGGACCCGATGTGCCCGCGTAAATCTGGGTGTTGCTGACCTCGGGCTGCGCGGCAAGATAGCGGCCCATGGCCTGCGCCGCCACCGTTGTCTGCTCGAGCGTTGTGCCGTCCGGCATGTCCACAATCACCTGGAATTCGCTCTTGTTGTCAAACGGCAGCATCTTCATATGCACCAGCTTGAGCGGGACGAGCGCAAACGCCAGCAGCAGCAGGATGATCACGCCGCCGAAAAACATCCAGCGCGCGCCGGGGCGGGCCAGGAGCGGCGTCATGATGCGGCGATAGAGCTTAGTGGTCCAGCCTTCGGTTTCGTGCTGATGTCCACCGGCGCCATCGGCGCTGCCAGCGTAGTGGCGCAGCAAGCGGAGCGCCGCCCACGGCGAGACCACAAACGCGACGACCAGCGAGAAGATCATGGCCGCCGAAGCGCCGACCGGAATCGGCCGCATGTAAGGGCCCATCAGTCCGCGTACAAAGGCCATGGGCAGAATCGCGGCAATCACCGCGAAGGTCGCCAGGATCGTGGGGTTGCCGACTTCATCCACGGCATCAACGGCGACCTCGGCCAGGGCGCGGCCCCGGTTCTCGGGCAGGCGGAAGTGGCGCACGACATTCTCAACCACCACGATCGCGTCATCCACGAGAATGCCGATCGAGAAGATCAGCGCGAACAGCGTCACGCGGTTCAGCGTGTAGCCCAGCAGATAGAAGATCGTCAGCGTGAGCGCGAGCGTTACCGGAATCGCAATGAGCACCACCCCGGCCTCGCGGAGGCCAAGAGCCAGGGCGATCAGCAGGGTCACCGAAAGCGTTGCGATCAGCAGGTGCTTCAGCAACTCGTCCGACTTCTCTTTCGCGGTTTCGCCGTAGTTGCGGGTTACGCTCACCTGCAAATCGTTGGGCAGCAGGTAGCCGCGCAGGCCGTTCACCTTACCCAGCACCTGGTTGGCAATCACCGTGGCGTTGGTCCCTTTGCGTTTGGCGACCGTGATGGTGACCGCCGGATGCTCGCCGCCCTGCTCGCCCTTGGTCTGCTGCAGGGAATGCTCCGATGCACTGGCACCGCGTCCGCTGGCGAACTGCACGTAGTTATCCGGCTCGGCCGGGCCGTCCTCTAACCGTCCTGCCACATCGCCGAGATAAACCGGGCGCCCGTCGTGCAGGCCCACGACCACGCGACGCAGATCGTCAGCCCGCTCGAGGAACAGGCCCGCTTCCACTTGGTACTCCCGGTTCTGCTGGGCGAAGCTGCCGACGGCGCCGCGGGCATTGGCCGCCTGCAGCTGCTGAACGATCGCTCCCGGAGTGATTCCATACGCCGCGAGCTTTTGCGTGTCGAGCGTGACGCGCACCTGCCGCGAGAGTCCGCCGATGATCTTGGTCTCGGCGACGTTATCGATCTGCTTCAGCGAGTTGTCGAGTTCGCCGGCGATGCGCCGCAGTTGGTAGGCATCATAGTTGGATCCCCACAGCGTGAGCGCCAGGATCGGCACATCGTCAATCGAACGCAGCTTGATCAGCGGTTGAGAAACGCCGGGAGGGATGCGGTCGAAGTTCGAGTAGAGCTTGTTGTAGGTCTTTACGATCGCGTCCTGCTCGTCGGTGCCTACATAGAAGCGCACCACGACCAGGCTCATGCCGGGATGAGAGATCGAGTAGAGATACTCGACTCCCGGCACCTCGCGCAGCAGCTTCTCCATTGGAACCGACACGCGCTGCTGCACTTCCTGCGACGAGGCTCCTGGCATCTGCACCATGACGTCCAGCATGGGAACCTTGATCTGCGGCTCCTCTTCGCGCGGCGTCTGCAAGACGGAGAAGATGCCCAGCAACAGCGCGGCCACGATTACCAGGGGCGTCAGCTTCGAGGTGATGAAAGCGTGCGCGATTTTGCCGGCCAGTTTCAACTTGGATGTTTGATGATCGGTGCTCATGCCCGCCTCGTCCTGATATGACTATTGAATGCGCTTGCCGCCCAGATCCCGCGTGCCGGGCGCCACCACCAGCGTGTCGCCGGGTTGCAGGCCGGAGAGCACCTCGACCCGGTCGCCTGCCGCGCGCCCCAGGGTCACGTAACGTAGCGCCACCATGCGATCGCCGCCCACCACGTAAATGCCTTGCAGTTGCCCGCGCTCCACTACCGCCGTGGAGGGCACCAGCAGCGATTGCCGCTCGCCATGCAGGAAGAACGCGCGCCCGAACAGGCCGGAGTGCAGGTCGGGACTTGACGGCAACTCAACCTTTACGACGAAACTGCGCGACGCAGCGTCGGCCGCCGGCACGATTTCGCTGACCTTGCCTTCCAGCTGCCGGTCCAGCGCGTCCAGTTTTACGGTGACGGCCTGTCCTTTACGAATGAAACGTAGCTTGCTCTCGTCAACCGCGGCTTCCAGCCGGAATCGGCCAGTGCGCTCCACCGTTAGCAGCGGCACGCCCGGAACGGCCATGGCTCCGGCCTCGACGCGCTTGTCGGTCACCACGCCGTCGAACGGAGCACGGATGTGCATGTAATCGAGTATCGTCATGGCCTGCGCGTGTGCAGCTTTGGCTTGTGCCTGGCCGGAGTGCGCCATCTCGCGATGGGCCGCCGAAGCTTGGGCGCGCGCCTGCACTTCATCGAACTCCTGCAGGCTGACCGCCTTCTTATCCAGCAGTTGCTGGTAACGCTTCAGGGTTGAAGTGGCCAGCGCCGAGTCTGCTTCTGCCGCTTTGGCTTCATGGGCCGCACTCTCCACCGCTGCCTTTGCGCGGTCCACCGAGGCGCGTGCCTGCGCTCCATCAATTTCGGCCAGCACCTGTCCGCGCTTCACGCGGTCTCCTTCGTGAACGTAAGCCGCCGTGACTACTCCCATAATCTGCGCCGCCAGAGGCGCCGTGTCGGCGGCGCGCACTGTGCCGACCGCTTCTACCCCGTCGGGCACGGCCACGGCTTTCAGTTCAAGCACCGGCAAATCGCGCACGATGTCCGGCGCAGGCGCCGCGGCTGCCTCTTTCTTGGCGCTGCAGGAGGCAAGCAGTCCGGCCGCGACTAGGAGCGCCAATGCCACGAACATGAGGCCCAGCTTATTTGTCTTTCTCATACCAATCTCCCTTGGAGCGCATAGAGGAATCATCACTGCACCACGACGGACGACCCTGGACTCAGCGTTCCGGTGGCCAGTTCCAGGTTTGCCAGCGCGGTCTGAAAACCGCAGAGCGTCTGCCAGTATTCGGTCTGGGTGCGGCGCCGCGACTCTTCGGCACGCAACAGTTCGGTGATGGTGGAAAGGCCGGACTGGTACCGGGTCTGGGTGATGCGCAAGCCTTCTTCTGTCTGGGCGACGGCGGCCTGCATGACTGCAATCTGCTGGCGGAGCGTATCGGCCTCGAACCACGCCTTGTGCACCTCGATCCGCACCTCATCGGCGGCGGCCCGTTGCAAGGCGGCCAGTTTCTCGCTGGTGGCGCGGGCCTGTTGCAGTTGCGCCGACTTCTGCCCGCCAGTAAACAGGTCGAATTGCAGTTCAATTCCGGCCGTCCAATTATTGCTACCGCCGGAAAACATCGCGGGATTGTCCTGCTCCCAGCCGCCGAAGGCGCTTACGCGCGGTGCCAGTGCAGACTTCGCCATGCGCCGTCCAACCTCCGCCGCCTCACCTTGCAGTTGCAGTTGTTTCAGGTCGGGACGCGAATGCAGCGCACGCGCCTCGGAGTCGGCCAGCGCGGGCAAGTCGAGATGGCGCTCGGCGGCCTGCTCGACCAGTTTGAAATCGCGCTCATCGGCAAAGCCGAGCGCAGTGGTGAACTGCAACCGCGCCAACGAAGCAGCGTTGCGGGCGCGGACCAGTTCCATCTGGCGCATCGCTTCGTTCACTTGCGCCGCCAGGTAGTCGGCCTCCACGGCCGTACCACTTTCATATCGTGCCCGGCTCAGCGCCAGCACGGAACGGGCGGTCTGCAACTGTTGTTCCGACAGTTCCTGCTGGCGAGCCGCCATCAGCAGGTTGAAATAAGAGCCCAACACGCGCATCACCGTCTGCTGCCCAGTACGGTCGAGTTGCTGCGCGGCGGCATGGGTCATCTTCTCTGCCCGACGTACCTGCAGCCAATCGGGTACATTCAACACGTTCCACTGGCCGCTGAGGCGGGTGACGAAGTTGCCGAGCGGCGTCGGATGGTTCAGCCGGTTCAGCGCGAAATCGTCTGCCGTGAAGCGTCCTTGGCGCAGCCGGGTGCCAAATGCGTATACCGGGTCAGTACCGCGCAAGGCCGACTCGGAGAAGAGCAGGTGCGGCATGAGCGCCGCCCGCGCCTGGCGCACCCCGGCAGCGGCGATCTTCTCGTCGGCCAGGGCGGCCTTGCGCAGCGGATCGCTTTCCAGTGCCAGCGCGACCGCCTGCTTCAGGCTCAATGTAGCGGCCTCCGCTACCGCCCGCACCTCGACCTCAGCCTTGACCGTATTGGCCAGCCCAGGCCCAGTACTCAAGGCCGTTCCGGTTTGTGCCTGAGACTGCAATCCCAGCCAGCAGACTAGGATAAACACCGTCCAGAATCGGGTTCTCATACGCTCCTCAGTCCAGAGCAACAGTGCCTTAGCCATGCCAGCGAGGACCGGCCGTTTTCGTAGTTGGAGCTCCGCCTGTCGCCGTTGGTATCATATGTCACCTAGGTGCTGAAGACATTGTATGTCTGGTAAATGCCGACAGCTAACCGGCTCCGAAGAGAGAATGCGCGTTTGGGGTGGCTTGTTACAGGCGCGGCGAAAAAAGGCAGAAAAGTGAAGGTGTTTTAACGGGTTGGCGGTGCAGTGGCTAGAGCGCGGGCGCGGGCCCGGGAGGCGGCAAGGGGATCAGGCGGCGAAGCAGGCATATCGCGTATCCCGGCGACCGTCTGCTTCAGTTCGGCTAAGAACGCCTGGCAGGGTTCGCACCCCTGCATGTGATTTTCCAGTTCCTGGCAGAGCGAACCGTCGAGCAGGCCGTCCATGTAGTTCGACAGATTGGAGAACACCCGTTTGCAGCGGCTCGTGCACGGACTCGGATCTGCAGGCATCCCTTTTGGCTTCTTGCCCGCAGACGGCCGTGCCAACTCACGTCGCACGAAAAGCCGTGCCCGATGCAACCGCACGCGTACGTTCCCTGGTGTAATGCCCAGCACCTTCGAGACCTCTGCAGCGGACAGTTCCTCAATATCGTGCAACACCAATACGAGCCGATACTGTGGCGGGACCTGCAAAATCGCCTGCTGCAGACGTTCCTTGTCCTCCGTCATCAGCACGGACCTTTCCGGGGAGCGTCGGTCGGCCAGCAGGCGCTCGAGGTCAAGGGCATCCGGCATGAGTTCATCGAGCGACAGTTGCTGATGGGGCGCGAACTTGCTGCGCCGTCGTGACATCAGGCAGCGATTGCGCGCCACCGTATACAGCCAGGCGGCCAGTGCCTGTGCGTTTTCAAAGCCGGGAAGATATGGAATCGCTTTGATCAGCACTTCCTGGGCTGTGTCTTCGGCATCTTCTCGATGGCCGCATACCCTCATGCTGAACGAGAACACCGTGTTGTGAATAAGTTGCAGGACGCGATCTAGCTGTTCTGTGCTCGAAGAGCGCAGGAGTTCGATCGCTTGTTCCAAGTCTGCCCGCATGGGCATAGGGTAGCACTTACCAGCGAATCGAGCATGCCTATACCCGGTCGTTTCGAATGTCGCGGCGGTCGCGGTTGACATCCCTTTAGTCGCTGGTAAGCGTTCGCCAAGGATGCGCAATTGTCGATTCTTAGTTCTAAGAT
>CAINCZ010000046.1 GCA_903847195.1 uncultured Acidobacteriota bacterium
GGCCTCCCTGATCCAGTCGCTGATGAGCTGCGCGGAGTTCGAGCTGTATCCGTCGAACGTAGCGGGCGAAGCATTCATCATCCCCTATAAAGGCAAAGCGACATTCCAGCTCGGCTATCAGGGACTGGTGACGCTCTTGGCTCGCGCCGGTATCAGCGTGAATTCGCAGATCGTCCGGAAGAACGACGCCTTCGAGTATGAGCAGGGCGCCGAGCCGAAGCTGATCCATAAGATCGACCCATGGGCCTCGATCGAGAAGCGGGGCGACTGGGTAGGTGTGTACGCAGTCCTCACAAACCGGTCCGACCAGAAAACGATCGCCGTCATGAGCCGCGAGGCGGTGATGGGCATCAAAAACCTCTCGCAGGCCAAGGACAGTGCCTACAGCCCATGGAATAGCGCACAGGATCCAGAACTCTGGATGCCGCGCAAGACGGTTATCAAGCAGGGCGCGAAGCTCGTCTCAAAGACCGAGACGCTCCAGAAAGCCATAGCGCGAGACAACGAGGAGGATAGCACCCTCCCGAAGAACACCCTCAATGCGGAAGGTCTGGCGACGGGTGCGCCAAGCCACGTGCCCGAAGATCTGACTGTCGTACCCGATCCAGAGGCCGAATTACAAAAAGCACTTCAAGACGAAAATGCCAAACCCGGAACAGGAAAATAAGCCGACGATACAGATGCCGATCGACCGCATGCACTACAGCATGCTCGCCCAGCTTCTCCGGAACCCGCTCATCTTCAAACTCAAATACATCCTGAACGTCTACGACGGCAAGATAGGCCCCGGGGGTATGATCGGACGCGCGGGACACGAAGCCCTCAAGGCCTACTATGGTGGTGACGCCGACCATCCATTGATCGGCGACAAAGACGAGCGCATCGGCGTTGCCATAGAGCTCGGGCACGCATACCTCGAGGAGTTCAGCGACTTCTACGTGGCCTACGGCAAGACCGGCAGCCGCGAGCAGATGCTCGCAGGCTATGCCCGCGCCATGCAGTTCTATTTTGCCGAAGAGCCCGAATACAACGAGATCCTGATGTGCGAGGAGAAAATGGAAGCGGTGCTGACGACCGTGGACGGCCAAGAGCTTCCGTTGCCGGCCGTCGGCATCCCCGATCTCGTGCACAAGCGCAAGGACGGCGGCATCGAAATCATAGACACCAAATTCGTGAAGAGCTTCACGGACACCGAGAGCGAGGATTACGTGAAGATCATCCAGAGCCAGTTCATGTGGCATCTCCTGAAGGCGAGCAAGGGGCTCGTTGCCGACCGCATGCTCTTCCGCGAAATCAAATATAGCGAGAACACGCGCGAGAACGCCGGGAAGCCGCAGATACGCGACTACGCGATCCCCTTCAGCCACGAACAGTACCGGATCATCTTCTACAACATCTACCGCGACGCGGTGCGCTTCATAGCGAACCCGGACGTGGTATACCTGCCGAACCTCTCGGATCCGTTTGACGGCGAGCAGGCGGGGCTGCTGTACGCGCAGGGACTTATCAGCGCGGACATGAGCGACGTGGAAGTGATGCATAAGGTGAAGGACGTCGCGTTCACCAGCAAGAAATTCGTGCCGAGCCGCCTCGAGCGGGTCGAGAACCGGAACCTGCCGCCCGATGAGCGCATCAAGATGCGCCTCCTTGAGTTCGGGATCCCCGTGGAGCCAATCGAAACGAAGACTAGCGCGAATGTGACGCAGTACAGGTTTAAAGTGAGCGCGGGAGTCCGCATGAGCGCGTTCAAGAAGCACGAGGCGGATATCGCGCGAGCCCTTGAGGCTACGGGGCCGATCAGGATCCTTGCGCCGATCCCCGGAACCAACCTCGTCGGCATCGAGGTCGAGGCTGTGAAGCGCGAGCCGGTGACCCTCACCCCGGCGCACTTCCACCCTGGCACGCTTGATCTCCCGATGGGGACGACCGTGGATGGGAAGACGGAATACGCGAACCTGCCGGAGTTGCCGCATCTCCTGATTGCCGGCGCGACCGGTAGCGGGAAGAGCATGCTGATCCACGCGATCATAACGGCCTTGACCGGTCAGCTGACGCCCGACCAGCTCGAACTGGTGCTCATCGACCCGAAGCGCGTGGAATTGCGGCAATTCGCAAAACTGCCCCATCTGCGCGGCAAGGTGATCTACGAATACGAGGATGCGCTGAAAGAACTCCTCGTGCTTAC
>CAINCZ010000047.1 GCA_903847195.1 uncultured Acidobacteriota bacterium
CGGCCGCTGCTCTTCCTCATCCTGGGTACGCAAAAAGGCCCAGGTGGAGATCGTGATAAACAGCGTCAGGATCACGTCCGGAATCACAATCCGCGTAAACAGAAACAGCCCTATGCATGTGGCAAGAAACAGCCCGGCATAAAATCCAGCCCGTTCAGAAAACGCCCACCTGCCGAAACGGAACACCACCCAGCACAACAGGATTGCGGCCAGCGCGGAAGGAATTCTCGCCACCCAGTCATGCTCGCCGAGCACGGAGTACAGGCTCGCGGTGATCCAGTATTTCAGCGGAGCCTTTTCGAGGAACTTCACGCCGTCCAGCCGCATGGTCACCCAGTCGCCCGAGCGAAGCATGTTGCGCGCCATCAGGGCCTGCGAGCCATCGACGTCGTCCATCAGGGAAGGAGGGCTGATGATGCCAGTAAGAAAAATCACCGCCGCAAACAAAATGACAATCCACTCGTATCGGCGAGTCCAATTCGGGTTTCCCGCTGACTCCCCGTTCGAGTTTGTATTCAACTGGCGTGCGGCAATCGCATTTGACTGGTCAAGGTTCATTCAGTAAAGCCTCACCTTGCAGGTGAATCAGATTGCGTCGACTCCGTAGCGCGTGCTCCAGCCCTCGCCGCAGCCGCAACGCCACGGGCAGGCCCGGTGGCAGCCAACTCTGTTCTGACACTTGGTTCTGCCCTTTATTTTATCGCATGCCTGCGCCCTTCCCGAGTGCATATGCGTTGTAGGTGAGGTCCCCGGAAAATGGCCTCGGCAGGATATTCGGCTGCGCCCAATCCATTTTTTGCGCGGCCGGGGTTGCGCTCGAACATCTCGACGCTGCGTTACAATGACCATACAAAGCTCGGAGCGCAGTTCGCCCGAAGCCTGCGGAACGGGGTTACTGAGCATGCCGGAACTGCGAAAAGATCCCATCGTAGGTCGCTGGGTCATCATCTCCACCGACCGTGCCAAGCGTCCGACCGACTTCATCCGCGACCGGGTGAAGCTGAAGGGTGGGTTCTGCCCGTTCTGCTACGGCAACGAGAGCAAGACTCCCTCCGAAATTCTCGCCTTCCGCCCCAACCCCAGCGGAGGACCGCCACGCGCCAAGGATGCTCCCGGCTGGACCGTGCGCGTGGTGCCCAACAAGTTCCCCGCGCTCGGCATCGAGGGCACCCTCGGACGCCAGGCCGAGGGCATGTTCGACAAGATGAACGGCATCGGCGCGCACGAGGTCATCGTCGAAACGCCCGACCATAACCTCTCTCTCGGCGACCTGCCGGAGAAGCAGATCGAGGACGTGCTCAGGGCCTTTCGCGACCGCATCCTAGACCTGCGCCAGGACAAGCGCTTCAAGTACATCCTGATCTTCAAGAACCACGGCGAAGCCGCCGGCGCATCGCTTGAGCACTCCCACTCTCAACTCATTGCACTGCCCATCATCCCGCGGCGTGTCACCGAGGAACTGGAAGGCGCCAAGCAGTATTACATCTACAAGGAGCGCTGCGTATTCTGCGACATCATCCGGCAGGAGTTAGAGGCTGGCGTGCGCGTCGTGAGCGAAAACGAACACTTCCTGACCATTGCGCCCTATGCGCCGCGCTTCCCATTCGAGACCTGGCTGCTGCCCAAGCGCCACGAGTCGGCGTTTGAGAACTCCTCGACACAGATGTTCGACGGCCTCGCGCGCGCCCTCAAGGACCTGCTCACCCGGGCCGAGCGCGTGCTCGATAATCCTGCTTACAACCTGATAATCCACAGCGCACCCGTGCAGGACGCGAATCTCGATCATTACCACTGGCATATCGAGTTCATGCCCAAGCTGACCAAGACTGCCGGCTTCGAGTGGG
The DNA here is from genome assembly GCA_903847195.1 of uncultured Acidobacteriota bacterium. The sequence continues at coordinate 1,845 of CAINCZ010000047.1, forward strand.
GCACCGGCTTCTACATCAACCCGACACCGCCGGAAGAGGCGGTCCGCTACCTGCGTGCCGCGCTCGACCCGGTTGCCGAGTCCAAGGGCCGCTGAAACACTTCCTTAAGAAACTACCCGCCCCACGTCCGCTGATCACGAACGTGGGGCATTTGCTTTCGATCTCGATTCACACAATTCGCAGCCGGCGTTTTAAACCGGCTCAACGCAGAATGCCGCCATTTGCGTCAGATGTAATACTCAATCTCCGCGTCCACCTTCTGCACCGCGTAATCCGGATACGTGTCGCGCCCCCCTTCCAGATCGCGCACGCGCGCGTTTAACTCCTGGATGCGGTCGATCACGGCGTTGAGCGCCTCCGAAAGCGGATCGTTGATCTGCTTAGGATCGACGATCACCACCCGCTTGCCGTGGTGCAGCACGATGTGTCCCGGCACGCCGACCACCGTCGAATCGTCCGGCACGTCACGCAGCACCACCGATCCCGCGCCGATGCGGCAGTTCTGTCCGATCGTGATGTTGCCCAGCACCTTTGCGCCTGCGCCAATCACCACGTTGCTGCGCACCGTGGGATGCCGCTTGCCCTTCTCCTTGCCCGTACCGCCCAGCGTAACGCCCTGGTAGAGGGTCACGTCGTCGCCCACGATCGATGTCTCGCCGATCACCACGCCCATGCCATGGTCGACGAACATTCGATGGCCGATCTGTGCCGCCGGGTGAATCTCGATCCCCGTGAAAAGCCGCGCCACTTGCGACAGCCAGCGCGCTGCCAGATGGTAGTTGCGGTTCCACAGCCAGTGATTGATGCGGTATGTCCAGATCGCGTGCAGGCCGGAGTAGCAGAGGAAAACCTCCAGCTTGCCCGTCGCCGCCGGGTCGCGCTCGAAGACCGCAGCTACATCTTCACGAATCGACTCGAACAGCCCGATCGGCTTCACCACCGGCTCAGGTGCCGCCTCTCGCGATATCGAAGTTGCCGTCATACGGACACCGTCTCCAGTTCCAGCGTCTCGCGCCGCAGATTGTCAAACAACACGCTGGTCAAGTAGCGCTCGCCAAAGTCGGGCAGCACCACCACAATCAGCTTGCCCCGGTTCTCTTCATGCTTCGCAACCTGCAGGGCCGCCACCACGGCGGCGCCAGCCGAAATGCCAACCAGCAGGCCGTCTTCTTTCGCCAACCGCCGCGCCATGTCAATCGAGTCGTCGTTGCTCACGCGGATCACCTCGTCCACCAGGCTCTTGTCGAGGTTGTCCGGGATGAACCCGGCGCCTATGCCTTGAATTTTGTGCGGACCCGGCGCCCCGCCCGAGATAACCGGACTGTCTGCCGGTTCCACGGCAATCGCCTTGAAATCAGGCTTCTTCGACTTGATATAGCGCGCTACGCCAGTCAGCGTTCCGCCGGTACCCACGCCCGCCACGAATATGTCCACCTTGCCGTCCGTGTCCTCCCAGATTTCAGGACCGGTGGTCTTGAAGTGAATCTCCGGATTTGCAGGATTCGAAAACTGCTGCAGCATGTGCGCGCCCTTGGTCGAGCGCACAATCTCTTCGGCCTTGGCGATGGCGCCCTTCATGCCCTTTGCGCCCGGCGTCAGCACCAGGTCAGCCCCAAAGGCCCGCAGCAGCACGCGCCGCTCCGTGCTCATCGTGTCGGGCATCGTCAGGATCAGCTTGTATCCCTTCACGGCCGCCACGAAGGCCAGCGCGATCCCGGTATTCCCGCTCGTCGGCTCTACCAACACCGTGCACTGCGGGTTGATCTTTCCTTCGCGCTCGGCCGCCTCGATCATCGCGGCGCCGATGCGGTCTTTTACGCTGTTGCACGGATTGAAGCTCTCCAGCTTCGCGGCCACCGTCGCCACCGCCCCCTCCGCAACCCGGTTCAGTCGCACCAGCGGTGTATGGCCAATCAGTTCCGTAACTTGGTTCGCTATCTTCATGGAAGAACTCCTTAAGATTGCCTTCTTTGTTGGGATGCAAAAAACCAGGCGAACGCAGAGTGCGTCAACAACAACACAGGCAGGAAGCGGTGCAGAACCAGAGAGCCGTCGCGATTTGTCGTTCGCTGTTCACGGTAATTGAGGGCTACATTAGAAAAGATACGCCCCCTTAACCCCGGGATGCAATATTTACCCTGGTCGCCTTCATAATTGCAAATTTCAAGAAGGCCAAGCTCCCAGCCTGAGAATGGCGTTGATTATCTTTATGCTATTCCATCATTCGCTAACATCCAGCCGGCAGGAATGTTTTGAAGTCGCTCCGCACCCAACCGCCCTGTCCTCTTCACCCTCCTGCGCCATCATGAAGCCTTCTCCGTTCCTGCATCGGGTGCAAACATCAAAAGCCTGAGCCAATGAAAAGCCCGGGCTGTGCGCCCGGGCTTCGCCGACAAAGACTCAGCCTATCCGGCCTGCTGCATCACGTTCGTGTTCTGGTCGGCACGGAAGCGCAACAACGCTGCCACGTTGCCGATCTTCTCGAACTCCTCGTCGGGTGGGATGTGCACGATCTCAATGCCTTTGCGCACCGCTGCCCCCAGCAGCACATCCGTCACGTCTTCGATCACGCGCGTGGCTGCGCCGCAGGTCGGGCAATCGCCGCTGATTTTCAGCGGGTCCACATGCCCGCAGTTGGTGCACTCCACCGCAGGCGCGGCAAAGTCCTCGCCGAGCAGCAGCGTCTGCACTTCGCCAGCCTCAAGCGAGCGCAGCACGCGCTTGATACCCAGGGCGCCCAACCCTTTGGCCTTGGCTTCGTCCTGCACCTTGCCGACCAGCTCTCGGCGCCGGCGCTCGCGAAATTCGCTCAGCACCCGTTCGGACTCCTGCTGCACCGCATCCGCGCTCATCGCCGACGACTCGGGAACAAAGCGCCCGATCAGCTTTGCCTTGGCGTAGGTGTGCAGATGGGGCTCCAGTTCCGACCAGGTTTCATCGCGGCAGCCAATGATCAGCCGGTCATAAGTCGGCTGTTGTAATCGTTCGGCCATGCGCTTGAAATGGTGGATGGCTTCGTGTTCCACATGGCGCTCGGCATGGCCCGCGTCATAGCCGGCAAAGCCGTCGCTGCGCGCGCGCCGCGGCACATCGGACTCGAACGCCTCTTTCTCCCGCATTTCGCCCATCCACAACTCAAACAGCCGAAACCGTTTCCTCCCCGTAAGCGCAATCGCCACCCGCGGCAGCAGCGCTGCGATCGCCGTCAGCGGACGCAACCGCAGGCACCGGCCCACACTCGCCTGCGTCGCCGCCAGGCGCGGCGGCAGGTTGTATTCCCGCCAGAAGTTCTTCGCCGAGCATGCGTAAATTGCCTTGGCCTGGCGTCCGTTCCCCTGCAGTTGCTCCACCATCGCCAGGATGCGCTCCAGGTCCTGGCACGCGCTCTTGTTCTTCTCGGCCTGCTGGATTGCCTGCCGCACCACGTCGCGCACGCGAATTCCCTCTTCGCGATGCGATCTGTTCTGCGGTATCCCTGGCTGAAAGTAAAAGGTCACGGCGCAATTCTCAGGCGACTCAAACTGTGCCAATTCGATAATGTTCTCGCGGGTAATCATCCGGAATACCTCTCTCGCCAGACCGTTTTCAGGCGATCTTGGTGTGTTGGAGCAGCTTGTCTTTCCATTCACTGCGCATGGGCGTGGATTTGCGCAGGGGTTCGCGCGCGGCAAGGATGGAATGCCGCACCGGGTCGGGGGTACGATCGCCGATGGCAGCGATCTCTTCGGGGGGTAGACCTTCGACAGCGCAAAGCAGGAATGCTTCGCTGTTCTGCCGCTCGGATCCCGGCAGAGCGGCCTCAATCTGTTGCCCGGCCGCTGCCTGCAGCCTGCGGCGCACCTGCTCTACTTGCTGATTGATTTCTTGTTCCAGGTCGGGAGTCTTGCCCAGCTTGTAACTTACGTGGACGTTCATGCGAGCCTCGGAGGAGACGTATTCCGTGTGGCTGCGTCCCGCAAACCCTATACCTGACAACCTAGAAGCAATCGCCCCGCTGGGCGTTGCCACCAGTGCATCCGAATACACACCTAAATCGCTGCGAGTGCAATAATTTGGGCATTCCGGCAAGGCAGGATCGGCCCACTTCGGGAAGGCGCAGCCGGCTTCCCGGCCAACCGGACCGTTGTGAGTGCGACTTACCCGGAAATAAGCGCCCCCGGTCGTTCCTTAATGTGAGGAAAAAGAGTGCTTGGCGCGGTTCGCCTCTTGTTCGCCTCTGGAGCGGTGCGCCGTGCCCCCGGGCGTTAACGGCGGATCAGGATGTCTGCCGCCATAAACACGAACAACAGCACCGACACGATTCCGTTCAGCGTAAAAAACGCCGCATTGAGCCGGCTCAGGTCGTCATGGCTGACGATGGAGTGCTCGTAGACCAGCAGCGCGGAAAACAGCACCACGCCGACCCAGGCGATGGCTCCCATGTGGAAGACGATCAGCGCACCTGCCAGAGAGAGGACGGTAAGCGCGTGCGCTGCCTTGCCGGCCAGCAGCGCGTTGCGGATACCGTAGAAACGCGGAATGGAATGAAGTCCGCGCTTGTTGTCATACTCAACATCCTGGCAGGCATACAGCAAGTCGAAACCGCCCACCCAAAACGTCACCGCCGCTACCAGCAGCAGCACGCGCACGTCCAGCGTACCCCGCACCGCGATCCATGCGCCGGCGGGAGGAATCGCGTCGGAAAATCCCAGCCAGAGGTGCGACCACCGGGTAAAGCGCTTCGTGTACGAGTACGCCAGCAGCACGACCAGCGTCACCGGCGACAGGATCAGGCAAAGCCGGTTCAACTGCGCCGCGGCAAAGATGAACAACACGCACGAAACCACGACAAACGCGGTCACGAACTGCCGCGTCAGCAGCCCTGCAGGAAGCGCGCGTCCACGGGTACGAGGATTCTCGGCATCATAGCGGGCATCCACCAGCCGATTGAACGCCATCGCCGCCGAGCGCGCCGCCACCATCGCCACCACGATCCACCCCAGCTGCCACAGCGTGGGTACGCCGCGCGCCGCCAGCATCGCCCCGAGCAGCGCGAAGGGCAGCGCGAAGATCGAGTGCTCCCACTTGATCATCTCCAGCGTGGTGCCGACATTGCGCAGGATCGCCATTTCAGTCGCCGTTCTGGGTCCAGCCCCCAACTCCCCACCTCATATCAGTTGATTGCCGTGATGCCGCCCGCAGCGGCTCACCTCGTCATGAACATACCACGCCCGCCGCAGCTTTCGCAGGAAGCGCAGTCGCCCTACCGCCGCCGCTGGCGGACTCGAATGTCGAAGCTGACGATGCCGTTCCAGTCGCGAACCGCCACGATGGATACGTTGCGGTTCACGTTGTACTCAGCCTGAATGGTCTGATAGTTGGAGCGCGACAGATTGCTGACGTAGGTCACCGTGAGCCGATTCGCCACCTGCTGCTCGATGGTAACCGTCGGTCCGGCGCCGTTGTATTCCAGCCCCGCCGGACTCTGCATCTGCGGGTCGATCTTGATGCGGCTCACGCCGAATATCTTCTGCATACGGCTGGTCACCGCCGCCGCCAGCGCCTGGTTGAGGATCGCGTACGACGCGGTCCCCGGCAGCGCCTGCGTGGACGACGACTGCGCCGCCGTCTCTTCGCGCGTGCGTCCGAAGGCCAGCAGGCTCACGATATCGCCGGTCGAAAGCGGCGGGTCCGAACGATAGGTGGTACTCAGCTTGTTGATCGGGCCGTGGAAGCCCAATGTGATGTCGTAACTGCGCACGGTCGCCGTGGCCTGAATGTCCAGCACCGGCTCGATGCCCACCGGGCTGGTGAAGGTAATGTCACCGCGTTGAATGCGGTAGCGCGTGCCGTAGATCGAGACGTTCCCCTCGGCGATATTCACCCGCCCCAGCACTGCGGGCCGTCCCACGGTGCCGCGCAGCTTCAGATCGATGTCGCCGGAAACTCGTCCCAGCGAGGTCTCCACCTGCAACTCGGGCCGCGACGAAACCTGTATATCGAGTCGCAGCCGTGATGCCGGCGACTCCGGCGGTACCGACACCACCGATTCCCTGGCCCGTGCCAGGTAGGGCCCGAAGTCGAACTGCGGATTCACGCCGAAGCGTGTGATGGTCACCGCGCCCGCCAACAGCGCCGACTGGGCACTTCCCGTAAGCGTCAGATTGGCGTCGGCCGCCGTGCTGACGCCCGGAGGATAACGCAGCCGGAAGTCCCGGCCGCTGGCCGCCAGATTGAAGCTCAGGCCCTGGCCATAACTGACGAAGCCGCCGATGTCGAGCGTGCCGCCGCCGGTGCGCGCCGTAAGTTGCTCCACCTGCAAACGGTCCTGGTTGAAGATCAACCGCCCGCGAATATCGCTCAGGCCGTTGGGCAAATCCGCGTAGGAAAGCCCCGCATTGGATACCTCGAGCCGTCCGCTGATCAGCGGACGTGCGCTGGTGCCGTTCACCTGAACGTTCACCGTGCAGATGCCGGACGAGTTCAGGTTGCGGTCAAACGACTGTGCCAGCTTCAAATTGATGCGGCCCCGCGCCGTCAGATCGAGCACTGCCGGGCTGCCGAGTCCCACCGTTCCCCGCGCCGTCAGATTTGTATCATTGCCCACCAGCACCACCCGGTCCAGACGGAGTACGTTGTCATCCAGGGTGACCCGCATAGGCCCGTCGTTGCGCAGTTGGATGTGCTCGACTTCGCCCGCCAACTCATCCACATCGACTTCTGCATGCAATGCCGCCGGGGTACGGAGCGGTCCGCGCACGACGGCGCTTCCGGTCATAGTGAAGTGCCCCGCCGGCCGCTCTTTCAGCAGCAAACGCCACAGTGGATCGACGTTCAGGCCCTTGGCACGAATCTTGATGTCGGCGGGATAGTCCCGTCGCATCCGCGCCGTACCTTCCACCACCAGCGCCGGACTCTGTACGGGCGACCGGGCGTTGATCGTCATCAGGTCGCCCTTCGTAACCGCCGAGAGAGTCACGTCGCCAATGCGCTCGCCGTTGACCGCCAGCTTGCTCGCCGTCAGTTCCGCGTTGATTGCCGGCTCATCGGCCGTGCCTGAGCCCGAAGCCGTCACACTTACCAGCCCGCTCCAGTTCGCACCTGCGCGCTGCACGCTCTTCACCGACGCCAGGTTGAGATCGCGCGTGCGCACCTCGAAGCGAAACGCCGTCGTCAGCAGGTTGTAGGTGCCCTGACCATGCAGCGTTGCCCCGCTGTGGGTGGCGTCCACGTCGGCGAAGTGCACCTCGTGTCCACCCAGCTCCATCCGGCCGGCAACTCTCTCAAATGGCTCGTTCCACAGCGTGGCGCGCGTGATGACCATACTGCCGCTGCCGCGTGGATCGCCCAGGGTTCCTGCGATCTGCCAGCGGCCGTTCACCGTGCCGCTCACGGGAAAGTCGTCGCCGAAAAGCCTTAGCAACTCCTCGGCATGCCCGTTGCGCACCTCCGCGCGCAACCGCAAAGGCGCAGCGTCAGCCCACTCCCCACCGCGCAGCTCCGCCGTCAGATCGAAGTTCAACCGCGTCTGTCCGCGGTCCAGACTGGCGCTCGTAATCGCGAAGCGCGAGGGCGAATACTCAAATGAAGCATCCAGCGCATCCCAGCGGAGTAGCGCGCGCTTTGCCGCACGGGGAGTAACGGTTCGTGCCTGTCGTTCAATCGACAGCCGCGAGAGCGACACGAAGGAATCGAAGTCCCTGACCTGCACCCGCCCGGCAAGAGTCGGCGTCTGCATCCGGCCACTCAGCGTTCCCTGAAATTGCATGCGCCCGCGCGCCTCGAACGGCCACTCCCCAGGGAACCTTGCCATGACCAACTGCTTCCATTCGCTCAGGTTGCGCGTATCCAGACCCAGGTTCAGCTTGCCGTTGCCGCCCCCCAGCGTGCCCGCCAAATGAAACTCCGTCGCCTGCGTTGTGACCTTCAGGTCGGCGATATCGAGCCTTTTGGCCCTCGAACTGTAAGTTGCGCTCAGCGCCACTGCCGCCGGCAATTCATCGGCATCGGGTTTCGCCGCCGGCTCGGCCTTGATGTTAACCTGCGTGACTGCGTCATGCGTCGTGCCCCGCCAAAGGGTCGTCAGTGTTCCCTGGCCGCGCCCTGCCAACCGTGCACGGTTCAGGGGCAAATCCCGGTTCGAGAGTGCCTCGGCGATTCGCGCCACCAGCAGGTGCTCGCCGCGCAGGCGCAGTTCGCCGGACTGCTCGTCTACCGCTGGCGATCGCCGGGTCTGGCTCGCAGCTGCGAAGCCGTGCTGCCAGTTGCTCACCGCCATTTCACCCACCACAGCTCCGCCGAAGAGGCTGCCGAAGATGTGTGCCACCTCGATCTTGTCGGGAGTAACAGAGAATTCCGCTCCAGCCGTCAGCGCCGGAATCCGCAGCGTGGAATTGGCGAGGTGTGCTTCCTGTGTGGAGAGCTTGCCCGCTGCCGCGAAATCCCGCTCGCTCCAGCGGCCTTCACCCTTGACGGTCAGCAAGCCGGCGCGTGCCTCTTCGACTCCGAGCGGTGCGCCAAATCGCGCCAGCTCCAGCTTCGCTTCGTAAGCAGCCGTGACCTGCGGATGAGCAAAATCCTTCAGCTCACCCGATGCGTGAACCGACGACGCGCCGGAACGAACCGTCAACTCGCGCAACTGTGCATGGTCGGGCCATATTGTGAACGCGGCACTGCCGTCCATCGCCAGCGGCGCCAGCTTGTCGGTATTCACCTGCGTTTGGTCAAAGCGGAGTTCCCCGTCGTATCGCCGTCCCGCCTCCGCCGCCGTCAGTGCCAGCCACACCTGCTTGGCGGACAAATCCAGCGGCAGCTTCCGGTCGTTCAGCAGCAGGCTGCCTTGGCTCACCACCAGCCGCTCCGCGCCCAACTCAAAGAAGCGCCCCACGGCAGGGCCTGACTCCCGCGCTCTTCGCGGCACCGGTTGATTCGTGCTGCCATCAGGATGGACGATCAGATGAAAGACCGGCCGCTCCAGCGTGAGCGAGGCCAGCTTCATGCCGCCGCTGACGAGCATGATTGCGCGCATCTGCCCGCGCAGCTGGTCCACGTGGAAGTAGGGAATCTGCCCGGAAGCTTCCCGGCCGTGAATGGTGAGGTTCCGGATGTCGAAGCCGAGCCGCGAGGTACTCCACGCCAGCGACTCGATCTCCACGCGGCCGCCGGTGGACTGCTCCAGCGTCGCCACGACCCGGCCACGCAGCCATTCGTTAAAGCGCAGTGTTGTCGTGTACCAACCCGCCGCCAGCGCCAGCATCAGCACGACAGCGGCAGCAATCCACCAGCGCCCGCGCCGCGCGCTCAAAACGCAGCTGCCCTCTGAGGGAGAACCCGTGTTGGTTTCCGATGGCGGCATCACAGTTGTCGCGAGCAACATCCGGCCGCGCTTCCGGGCTCGGGCTGAATTCTATTTCCCTCCACGCGGCATCTTGTCAGCGGCATTGGCCGGCTGACGAGTGCTCGTGAGGGGCAGGAGCAAATCGGAACCCAATCGTACCCGGCCCTGTTCGCGCAGGCTCCGTATCCACACGCTCATTTCTTCGCCCAGCTTCTGCTGCACCAAAATCTCTTCGATCTGCTGCGCTACCTGCCGGAGCGCCGGAGCGGCATCCACGCCCTTCTGCTTCAATTCCGGCAGCAGTCGGTCGCGGTAGTACGCCTGCACACTCGCGCTATCCACATGTATCCCGGGGCGTAGGCGCTGTTCGATGTAGCGGGCAATCTGCAACTGCACGCGCAGCCGCTCCATCACCTCGGCTTCACTCAAACCATAGCGGGACAGGATCTGTTTCCACCCCTCGCCTGTTTGGCCGCCGGAGATTTGCTCACGCAACTCTCGCAACCGCTCAGCCAGCTCGTTCGCCGCCAGGGGCAGCAGGTTGCCACCGACTTGCTGCCGCACCAGTTCCTGGTCAATCAACCGCTCCAGCGTCGCCCGCCGCGTGGCACCATCGAGCACCACCGGTGGACGCCCCTCCATCAGGGCCTCGTAACGTGCGGCATCCTCGACGTCACTCTGCAGAATGGCCGACGAGTTCACCGTCGCCGCAACCCCGTCGATCACCTCCGCGGCACACAACCGCCGGCCCTCGACCAGGACAAGCAACAGCAACGCAACTGCCAGCCAACGACGCATTAGAAAGTCTGTCCTATACTAAAGAAAAAATTGAAGTGCCGCAGGGTCGAGTTCAGGAAAAACAACGAACTCGTCGGCGTCGGCGGTGCGCAAATTCCCGACTGGTTCGTCGGCCGCTTAGCCGGACACTGCACAAAGTATGGGAACGACGCCGGGTTGGGGTTGTAGCTCAGGTCCACCCGAACCGGGCCCACCGGAGTCCGATAGCGCACCCCCAGCCCCGCCGCCTGTGACATGTAATCAAACCGGCACTGCTTGTAATTTGCCGGGCTCGAACACTCCGTCCGGTGGGGCTGATACCAGCGCAATAGGCTGTGCGTCATCTCATTGAAATTGTTAAAGACGTTGCCCGCGTCGTGGAACAGCACAAAACTCATGTTGGCGCCCACCCAAGGCAGCGTCGGCGGCGGCATGCGCAGTTCAAAGTTGTTGATGAACATGGCGCTGCCCCCGATCGGGAACCCGGTCGTCAAATCGCGCGGTCCCGCCTGGTTGAGCGCAAATCCACGGTGCGAAACCGCGCCGCCGGAGAAAAGCCGCTCCGGCAGCGGAATGGCCAGCGCGCCTGCGTGATTGCCGAACTTCTCTTCAACTCCAAGCCGGGTCGAGCGCGCGAATACCCACCCATGCCAGAACTGCTTGTAGCTGGAATTCTGCGCCAGCGCGCGCAGATAATTGGCCGCCGTGGCGGTCGTTGAAACATCCACTGCCTGCTGGCTCTGGTTGACCGACGCCGAGCCGAACGCCTTGGCCGAGAAGCCAAAGTCCAGCGTCGTGTAATTGCCCCGGTGCGGGTCCAGCGGATCGTCGCGCAAATCCCGCGTGTAGGTCACCGCCGGCATGCCCACCAGCACCGGCTTTGACAGCAGCGGCACCAACTCCGGACTGATCGCCAGGCTGTTGGGATCCACCTTCACCCGGCGGAAATCATAGCGCCAGAGCAGCGTGCTCACCGGTTGCCCGTCGCCGCGCCGCGTGAGAACCTGCTCGACCTGCGCCGCGCCCTGCAAACGCTCCGACGCGAACGTACGCACGTCCTTGCTCTGATCGTAAAAACCCGTGAACGTAAGCCGGAGCTTCGGATTGTTCCACAGCCGGGGCGCATCGTAACTCAGCAGTGCGCGCTTTTGCAGACTGCCGTAACGAGTCTTCAGGCTGGCCGTTTCGTCTCGCCCACGGAAGTTCAGCCGCGTCACTTCAAACAGCACGTCAGGGCTGATGCCGGTTCCACCCTGCACATTGGTCCCCACCGGCACTCCACCCGTCGGAGGGGTAGTTCCCGCAGGCACATAGGCCCCCGGCGCGGGCGCCGTGTTGACCTGCCCGAGATTCGCCGGCTGACCGCTCTGCACCTGGAAACCGGCGCCATAATTGATCGTCCAGCGGCGGGCCTCGCGAACCTGAAACAGCAGGTTCTTGTCCTTGAGTTTGCCCTCGGGGTTCTGCACCGCCGTGTCGACTTCGTTGAAGATACCGAGGTCGTACAGCCTGCGTTGCGTGTCCAGCATGCCTGCCTGGTTCAGCGGGTCATCCGAGTGGATCTGAAATTCGCGCGAGACAATGTACGGGCGCGTGTAGCGCAAACCGGATACCAGGATCCGGTCCACAAAGAACTGTTCGCCCTCGGTAATCTTCACCGTTACGTTACGGAGGGAGGATTGCCCCTCCACCGGTGTGACCGAAGCCTCAAACTGCACGTCGGGAAAGCCGCGGTTGAAGTACTGATTCATCACCGTTTCGCGGTCGGTCGCCAGTTTGGCCTCGGAAAACGGCTGGCCCGGTATCGTGGTCAACAGGCTCTCCAGTTCGGCCGATTTAAACGCCTGGTTTCCTGTAAAGCGCAGCGCGGCCACCTTGATCTGCGGCCCTTCTTCCACCTGCAGCGTGATCGAAATCTGCCCGCTTACGCCCCGAAAATCGTCGTCGAGCTTTCGCCGAACGGACACCTGCGGGAAGCCGTTAGCCCGGTAAAGCGCCACGATGGTCTCGATGTCGCGGCTGAGCAGAGACTCGCTATAGGTTCCGGTCGTCATCAGCCCCTGCGCCGGCTTTACCCGCATGCGCTCGCGCAGCACGCCGCTGCTGAAATAGCGGTTCCCTGCAAGGTCCAGCGCGATCAGGCGGTGCTTGCTGCCCGGGTTGATGCGGTAACGGATGTGCACCCGGCCTTCCGCCTCGGGCACGCGCTCCCATGCGACCTGCGAGTCGAAGTAACCCTGCGTCTGGAAGTGATTCCGCAAGTTGCGCACGCCTTCGCTCAGCAGGTCCTCATCCAGCGCGCCTTCTTCAAATACCGGCACCAGCTTGCGCAACCGGCCGCGCGAAACATGAGCGCCAGTAGCATCAATGTTCACCGCCGGCCCCTGCTGTATCGTCAACACGTAGTTCAGGCGGTTTGCTGCGGGCTCATACTTGCGCTCGGAGATCGCAACCTGCGCCTCCAGCCGCTGGTTCTTCAGGTATTGACTGCGCAGCCGCCGCAACCCGCGCGACACGTGCTCGGCGGTAACCGCTTGTCCTGACCGGAATGCCGTGATCCGCCGCACCTGCTCCGCCGTGTAACCCGAATCGCCCAGCACGGTGACGGTACCGATGCGCGCCCGCTCACCCGCCTCCACCGTAAAGCGCACGTCGGCCTGCTGCGTTGCGGGATAAGGCTGCGCGTCGTGCCGCACCCGGGCCCGGTAATAACCGTTGTCTTCCAGCAGGGCCTTCATGTTGCGCTCGGCATCGGCCAACTTGTCTTCCGTAAACAACTCGCCCAGATGCAGCTTGGCGGCATAGACCAGTTGCGTGCCGGTAGGACGCCGCGGCACGCCCGTGACCGTCACATCACCAATGAAATAATTCGGACGCGCAACGAAAGCCAATTCGACTTCCCCCGGGGCCAGCGTCTCGGCTTCCACCCGCAGGTCGGAAAACTGCCCCGTGGCATACAGCGCCAACAGGCTGCGGCGCACCTTGGCGGCATCCAGCGGCTCACCAACAGGTTGTTCAACCAATTTGCGCAAGTTCGCTGTAGACGAGGCATCCAGCGTGACTCCGCTGAAGCGAAACGCGCGCACCGTCATACCGCGGTACCTGTTGAGAGGTCCCGCCGCCGGGCCATTTTCCGGAGCAGCGCCTTCCTGCCCCGCCGCCACCGTGGCGGCAAAAATGAGGAGCAGCCCCAGCCACCGGGCACACCATCTCCACGTGGCGTCCGCCGTTCCACAACTCCGCTTTCGGGGACTGCTCATCTGCTCAGCCAACAATCGATTCCTCTGTACCAGAAGGCCCGGGACTCTACCTCGCAAAACCCTCCGGCTTCGGCGGTTATGCACCCGTCACCCGACGCAAATCCGCCGCAGTGCCAAACTTCATAATACCCGCAGCTTCACTTCCACGGCCATTTACCCGGCATGTTCTCTGATGCTGCGCGCGGGCGGAAATCTGCCGCACTTCTCCTGGCTGGCCATTCTCTACGTCGGGAATTGTCCGTCTGGGCGCGCCATAGTATATTTGCGGCCGTACTTCGGCAGCGTGCCTCCGGAACGCCCGCTGCATCAGGAGAAGGAAATGTCGGCTGTCTCCGTTTCACTTGAATCCGTTGCACCGATCCTGATCGTTGAAGCCATCGAGCCCTGCCTGCCCTTCTGGGAGCGCCTCGGCTTTCAGAAGATCGCCGAAGTCCCGCACGGCGATCGCCTCGGATTCGTCATGTACACCAGCGGCAACCACACCCTGATGCTGCAGACTGAAGCCAGCGCCGATGCCGACGTCGTCAACCTGGCTCCCCGCCGCGGCGGCGGAGTCGTGTACTTCAGCGTGGCTTCGATTGATGCCGTCGAGTTGGCCATCGATCCGGCGCTGATCGTCCTTCCGCGCCGGCAGACACCCTACGGCGCCACCGAGGTCTGGGTCCGCGAACCCGGTGGCAACCTCGTCGGCTTTGCCCAGCACCAGCACTAAGCTGGGCGCAGATAAGGCAAAGCCCCACCCGAGCATCTCCCCGCTCGCGTGAGGCTTTGAACTTCTCCGACTGGAACTCTTCGGCTAGAACCCGTACAGCTTCGCCGCATTCTCGGCGAGGATTTGCTTGCGCACCTTCGCATCCGGAGACACGGCGGCCAGCAGGTCAAACATCGCAGCGTCATCGGGCTTGACCGCCGAGCCGGGATGCGGCCAGTTGCTCGCCCACACCAGCCGTCCCGGGACCTTCTTCACGTATTCGGACGCCACGGCGACCGTGTCGGAGAAGCTCGGCGGACCGACCTTTGACTCCTCAAACGTGATCTTCACCCACGCCTTGCCCTGCTTCATCAGGTCGCAGACCATGGCAAACAGCTGGTCTTTCACGTGTCCTGCATCCTGCACGTGCGCCAGATGATCGAACACAACCGGGCATGGCAGGCGGTTCAGCAACTCCTTGTTCGCGTAAATGTCTTCGCCCGCAGCCTGAATCTGCACGTGCCAGCCGATAGCGGCAAACCGCTTGGCCAGCGGCTCCATCATCTGCCAGTTGGTGCCGCCGCCCTTCTGCAACAGGTTGAACCGCATGCCGCGCATCCCGGCCCGCTGCATCTGCTTCAGCTCCGCATCGCTGATGGACGGCGCCACCACGGCGATACCGCGCGCCTTTTTCGGCCCCAGGGCCTTCATCGAAGCCAGCACCAGGCTGTTGTCCGTGCCGTAATGCGAAGGCTGCACCACCACGCTCCGCGACATCCCCAACCGCTGTTGCAGCAGCCGGTATTCGGAAAGCAGCGCCTCCGGAGGCTTCATCGTCACCGAGGGCGCAAACGGATAACGATAGTCGTAGATATGATGATGGCAGTCGGTCGTGTTGGCCGGGGCCTCCAACCGGGGCGCATCCGTCCCGGCCGAAAGCGCCACCTTCACCGCCTTGCCCTTCGCGGCAAAGCCGGTCTCGGCCAGCGCCGCAACTCCTGCAATCACTCCTGGCACCGCAATAAGGAACCTTCTCCGGTTCCAGCCATCGCCCTGCATAGTCGTCTCCTGTTGAAAAAATGCCCGCAACTGCATGGATGGAGCGGCCCGCGATTGCTCTAGGTATGAAGGCTATGGGACCCAATGGAAGTTATTTGTGTTTCTGTTCTTCCAGATGTATGCGCTGCAACGGTGGCTTAGTTTCCGTCCAGCGCGGCAGTTTACGCGATTCGGAGCGCGGGATTACCTGGTATCTGGAATTTGCGATTGCTTCAAGCAGCGGACGCGGCCCGTTTTGGAATGGACGGCAGCTGGAAACGGCGGTTGAGCGCCCGCCTGCGCGCCCCGCTGCAGACGGGCCAGCGAATATGAGTTCAGTCGGCTACCGGCCTACCTGCAATGATCACCCGCTCGCAGCGGTTGTCGCCGAACCAGTATGAAATCTCGCGATAGTCCCCGACATCGAAGATCGCAAGGTCGGCGTCCTTGCCTGCCTCGACGGATCCCTTGCGGTCGCCGAGGTTCAGCGCGCAGGCGCCGTTGATCGTGGCTGCCGCAATCGCCTCGGCCGCTGTCATCTTCATCTGCGTCGTCGCCAGCGAGAGCACCAGTGGCATCGACGGCGTGGGCGCCGTGCCCGGATTAAAGTCGGTCGCCAGCGCCACCGCCACACCCGCCTCGATCAGCTTGCGGGCCGGAGCGTAGTGCTTAAGGCCGAGAAAGTAATTCGCCGCCGGCAGCAGCGTGGCCACCGTGCTCGATTGCGCCAACTCGGGCAGGTCCTCGTCCATCACGCAATCCAGGTGATCCACCGAAGCCGGATTGAGGCGCAGCAGTTCGTGCAGGGACGCCGGAGAAAGCTGGCAGGCATGAACGCGCGCCACCAGGTTGTGCTGCCAGGCGGCGGTGAAAATCTGGTCCGCCTCCTCGGCGGTGAAGGCGCCGTGCTCGCAGAAGACGTCCACGAACCACGCCAACTGCCGCTCGTCGGCCTGCGGGATCATCTCTTCGCAGATCAGCCGCACATACTCTGCGCGATCTTCGCGATGCTCCGGCGGCACCACATGCGCCGCCAGCAGCGTCGGCGCCACCGTGCCCGGAAACTGTTTGGCTGCGCGGTCGATTGCCTCCAGCGACTTCAGCTCCGACTCCACGCTCAGTCCGTAGCCGCTCTTGGCCTCGATCGTCGTCGTGCCCTGCGCCAGCATGCGGTTGAAGTTGTCGAGCGTTAAGCGCGTTAACTCCGCGACCGGGGCCCGGCGCACGCCGTCGATGCTCGACCGGATGCCGCCACCCGCCGCCGCAATCGCCTCATAGGTCGCTCCCGCCGCGCGCTTCTCATAGTCCACTAGGCGCGGAGCGGCAAACACCGGATGCGTGTGCGAATCGACAAAGCCGGGCAGCAC
Organism: uncultured Acidobacteriota bacterium; assembly: GCA_903847195.1. The sequence continues at coordinate 18,294 of CAINCZ010000047.1, forward strand.
CACCTTACCCGTGCAGTCGATCTCTCGCAGGCTTCGCTTGTGCTGCCGCACCCACTGATCGCGCACCGCCTCGCTCGTCGTCCCCACCGACACGATCTTGCCGGCCGCACAAAGCACCGCCGCGTCTTCGACGATTCCCAATTGCCCCAACGCCGCGCCGCGCCGCGGCCCGGCATCGTCACTGCGCAGGGTTATGAGTTGACTGATATTGGTGAGCAGCAGCGGAGCTTCAGCTTTCATGACAGGGGATCCGTAAGGCGATGTATTCTTGCCGATAAGGCCACCCTGCACCGGCAATGCGACCCTGCCGCGGCAGCAGCGCCGCCAGATCAGCAGTTTCACGGCTAATTATACGAGTTAGTGCCTGCAGCGGATCAATGCGCGCCATGTTGGGCGAATGCCGGGCGCTACCAGGTGTTGTAGGCGGTACCTTCCGAGGACACGGCGCTGGAGCCGGAGCGGACATCGGTAATCCCAGGCTGCGTCTGGTCTACCGACATCATCACATCTTCCTGCTCGACCTGCCAGGTGGTGTTGGAACTGGTGATGGGATCTTTCGGGATGACCTTCAAATAGCCGGCCGAGATGAGGTCTTCGAGCGACTGCGGAGCCTTCTGCTTGTCTTCGGTGTACTGATTGATGACACTGCGCAACGTGTAGAGGTCCTGACGCAGGACGGTCTCGCGCGCACGGATAATCGACTGCTGGTAATTGGGCACGGATACGGCAACTAGAATCAGCACGATGCTCACCACAATGATCATCTCGATCAGGGTGAAGCCGCGCTGCCGGCGTCGCTGGTTGCTCATCCTCATATGTTGATCCCCGTGCCTCTTTGCCCCGAACAACATTTTCCAACTTCAGGGCTGCGGCTGCAAGTAGCCCCGCGGTCAAAAAACTGGATCCCTCGCTTCGCCCAGGTGCCCCAGGTTCCGCGCCCTGCTCTTGGGGCGCTAACCTGGGCCTTTGACGCGCAATCAATCGCGTCGCCTACGACCCGAAACTACCAGGTACGATATTTCGTACCATCCAGGCCCGTGCCTTGCGCCTTGGTGAATACATCGAAGACGCTTTGCCCGTCCCACGAATCCGAATCAGGATCGTCCTGCATGGAGCGCATGCCCCATTCGGTGTTATTGGTCATCGGGTCGCGCGGAATCTTTCGCAGAAAGCGAACCTTCTTGCCACCGATGTCCACGCCCTTGACCAGTGTTTCCAGGTCGGGCGGATAGCCTTCGCTGCCGAGCTTGATCTGGAACTTACCCTGATCGGCGGCATCCTTATAGCGGTCGATAGCGTCGCGCATCATCCACAGGTCGCGCCGCAGTTGGCGCTCCTTGGCACGCCTGATCTCAAAACGGGCCATCGGCAGGGCCATGCCCGTAAGGATAAGCATGATCGTAATGGCAGCGATCAGCTCAATCAGAGTCAGACCGCGCCCTCGACTTTGCAGTCGCAGCTTGCGGTGGAATAACGCCATATGCCCATTCTATCCGGCTTGCAGCCGGCGCGCAGGGCGCCGGCGGCCGGAGCAAGACCAGCTACTTGACGATGACGACGGCCTGCGTTCCCGAAGCCGAAATCGCCTGATTATTGGCGTCACGCAGACCGGCGCGGGTGACCGATAGTCCTGCCTGACCCGCAGCCTTGGCCCGGAACGTGAGCGTCAAAATCGATCCCGAGCCGGAAGCCCCGCCAGAGTTAGGCGGACGATTGGCCGTCACCTGCATGGTTCCGGTGGCGGGATCGTCGCGGTGCGCCAAGGCCACCGCCTGATCTCCCTGTGCAAGGAAGCCGGCATTCGCAACGTTCACGAATTGCAACCGGTTCTGGTCATAGTGCAGTTGCACTGGGACGGATGAAATGTTCTGCGCCCCGTTGATGACGAGTTCCACATTGAAAGTCTGCCCCACGGCAGTACTCACCTGCTGCGGATTGAAGGCCAGCACGACCGGCGCACCTGCCACGGTCGGAGCCGTCGCAGCGGCGCCAGTTGGAGCAGGCGGCGGCGCGGCGGCCGGAGTCGAACTAGCCGGGGTCGCTGGAGCCGGAGCGGCAGCAGGAGCAGCGGCCGGGGCCGGAGTGCGCGGAGCCGCCGCCGGCGGATAGTACTTGCGCAATTCGATATTGTTGGCCGTGCCGACATCGAGCGGGCGTAGGTTGAGCTCGCTCAGCTCCTGCGAGCGCACGATGTGCGGAATCAGCGCAAATACGATCTCATTCTGCCTGCGGTCGATATTCGTCGTGCTGAACAGGTACTTGAAGAGCGGAACGTTGCTCAGCCCGGGCAGGCCGCTCAGCGCCTTCACATCCGAATCCTCGAGCACGCCGCCGAGCAGATTGACTTCGCCATCGCGCAGGCGGATTTCGTGCTCGATCTTGCGCTGCCCGATGATGGGCTGACTGATGCCGCCGATGTTGGACTGGCCGGTGACAGCAGAGATATCCATCGTCAGCTTCAGCGTAACTTCGCGGTTGGCATGGATGCGGGGCGTGATGTCGATGTTGACGCCCACGTCGATGTATTGGAACTGGGTGTTGACCAGCGCACTCACGGCCAGGCCGCCGACGCCGGACTGGTACGAACCGGTGGCCACCGGCACGCGGTCACCGATCTTCAGCGTGGCTTTCTGGCCATCCAGGGCGCGAATCTGCGGATTCTGAATCAGGCGGGTCGAACTGTCAGTGAACAGGAAATTCGCCTGCGCCTGCGAAATCGTCACCGCAAAGTCGGTGGCATTCAGGTGGGCCAGCGCGTTCAGCGTTACGCTGCCGGTGGAACTCGTGCTGGCAGTGCTGGAACTGGTGCTGCTGCTGGAACTGCTGCTGCTGCTGGACAGGTTGTTCTGCAAGGCCACGCTGGCGCTGGTGGGCGGGTTGATGCCCAGATTGCGCACCTTCTGGCGCTGCACCTGCATGATGGCAACTTCGACGACCACCTCGGAGCGCGACTTGTCGAGATCGTTGATGATCTTGTCGGCCAGCGCAACCTGGTCGGGCGTGCCGCGCACAATGATGGCCCCCTGGCTGGGAATCTGCGTCAGGCGGCTGACTTCAAGAATCGTGCGCAGCGTGTTGACGACGTCTTGCAGTTCGGTGGGCTGCGAAAGGTTGGAGAGATAGAACGTCTTAATGATGTTCTGCTCCAGCTCCTTGCGCTTCGCCGGGGTATCGGCGGCTATGAAGATGGTGTTGCCCGTAACCGGGCGCCAGAAGGTCTTGGACTCCATGGCGACCAACTGCAGCGACTCTGCGAGCGTGACGGTATTCAGTTCGATATGGATGCGGCGCGAGGTGTAATCGGGGTCGAACAAGACGTTGATACCGGCCAGTTTGCCGATGGTCTCGAAAACGACCTTGCTGTCTTCCGTGAGCTTGAGCGTGATGGGAACGTTGGAGATGGTGGTGAGATCAATCATCCCGCCTGCACCCTCGACGCGCTGGCGCAGTGGCGAGATAGGCGGCGCGACCACAGCCGAACCGCCGGGACCCCGGGCCGCGGCGGCATCCATCAGCACGCGCGTGCGGCGAATCTCCTGTTGGGCGATAAAGCTGGATGGATCAATCGCCAGGCCCTTTTCAAATTCCGCCAAGGCCTCCTGCAGCTTGCCCTGATCCCGCAGCTTCTGGCCGCGAGTCACGTGCACCGAGCCAGCCAGCACGCGGGTGCGCGTGGCCGAGGCGCGGTAGCGCAGGTCCTTGGGCTTCAGTTCGTAGGCCTGCCGATAGAAGTCGTAGGCCGATTCCATGTTCTGGCGGGCCTCGGCATCACGGCCCTGACTGAACAGGGTGGCTGCCTTGTCCGCCATAAGAGGCAGCACGCCCGCCAACAAAAGGGCCGCCACCAGGCTGAGTCGCAAGAATGTCTTCATTCCCTTGCTTCCACGTGCAAACGATACCCGCGCCAAACAAGCCTCCCCAAGGCTAATACCGAGTTGCTCGCACTGCTAGCCTCTTAACGGAAACCCGATTTGCTGATTATAGTTCTGCGCGGGCGAAACGTCGCCTACACAAAACCAATCCGGGAATTCCAATATCGAGTCCCCGCACAGCCTTATTAACGGGCTGTGTTAGGATACAGAGTTTTTGGGTAATAGTGGGAGTGTTACTCTGGCTATATTCGCAGAGCCCGAGAGCGGGGGTAGCCGGACCATTCCGCCGCAGATCCGGGCTAGGCCCGGGCAGGCATCGAACGAACAGGATAACGACAGGATTATGGCGCGTCCCTCGCAACCAACCCAGACGGAAAAACCGAAGAAGAAGCGCGACCCGGTAGCCGCCGGCGAGCGCGACGCGGCCTCAAACCGGTCGGCGGGGCATAACTATTTCCTGACGGATAGGTTTGAAGCCGGCGTCATGCTCACCGGCACCGAGGTGAAGTCCATCCGCGAAGGAAGGGCCAATCTGAGGGACGCTTACGGACTGGTCAAGGACGGCGAATTCTGGCTGCTGAACGCGCACATTGGCGCCTACCAGCCCGGAAGCTATATGAACCAGCCTCCGCTGCGAACCCGCAAGCTGCTGGTGCATAAAGAAGAGATCCGCAAGCTGATCGGCAAAAGCCAGATTAAAGGCATGACGCTGGTGCCCACGCGCATGTACTTCCGCAATGGCCGCGTCAAAATAGAGATGGCGCTGGCCAAGGGCAAGCAGCACTGGGACAAGCGCGAGACCGAACGGCGGCGCACCGCCGACAATGAGGCGCGCGACGCCATCGCCCGCAGTCGTAGGCAGTAAACACCGACCCTGCAAAGTTTTTCGCTGTAAGTCGCACTTAGGACGGCGAGCAATCATCCAATCCGAGTGTGTGCTTTCCGCAAGCAGGGCCCGCATTGTAAGGTGTCTGTAAATTTTCAATTCACAGGTAAGTTCACGATGAAAACACGTGTAGTGGTGACACCGGTAGCCCAATTGGAAACGGAATGCCTGGTGGTATTGGCGCTGGACGAGTCGGCCAATGGCAACTCCAAGGCAGCCCCCAAGGTGCAAACCGCAGATGCGGCCGTGCTGGCTGCGGTGCGCGAGGTGGTAGAAGCCGGCGAGATCAGCGGCCGGATGCTGGAAACGGCGCTGATTCATCGCCCGCAGGGATTGCAAGCCAAGCGCCTGCTGCTGATCGGCGGCGGCAAGACGGCGAACTTCACCTCCTATGAGTTGCGGCGTGCGGCAGGCGCAGCGGTGCGCCTGCTGAAGGCGAAAAGCCTGCGCAGCTTTGCCCTGCTTCTGCCGCCGCTGGCTGGCGGGGCCCCCGAAGCAGCCAAGGCCGCCGTCGAAGGCGCGTTCGTCGGAAACTTCGATCCCGATACCTACAAGAGCGACCGCAAGGATCAGCGCATCGACGAGTTGACGCTTTCCGTCCCCGGAGGCGCTGAGGCTGCCCTAACCGCGGCGGTGCGCGAGGGCGTGATCGTGGGAGAGTCGCAGAACGCGGCCCGCGAAATGACCAACGAACCTTCCAACCGGCTGACTCCGACCGTGCTCGCCGAGCGCGCGCAGAAGATCGCCGATGAAGTAGGACTGAAGTGCAAAGTCTATGGCCCGGAGAAGATGCGCGAACTGCAGATGGGCGCGTTCCTCAGCGTCGCACAAGGTTCCGACGAGGAGCCGCGGCTGATCGTGCTGCGTTACGAACCCGAGGGAGCACCCGAGAAGCCGTGCATCGGGCTGATCGGCAAAGGGATCACCTTCGATAGCGGCGGCATCTCGCTCAAGCCCGGCGATGGCATGGAAAAGATGAAGTACGACATGGCGGGCGGTGCGTCGATGATCGGCGCCATGCGGGCGATTGCGCTCCTGAAGCCGGACGTCCGGGTAATCTCCATCATCTGTGCGACGGAGAACATGCCCTCAGGCAAGGCGCAGAAGCCGGGCGACGTGCAGATTGCCATGTCGGGCAAATCCATCGAAATCATCAACACCGACGCCGAAGGCCGACTGGTGCTGGCCGACGGATTGCACTGGGCACGTCAGTTGGGCGCCACCCACCTGATCGACGCGGCCACGCTGACGGGCTCCATCGTGGTGGCGCTGGGCTACATCAACGTCGGGCTGTTCGCCAATGACGATGAGATGTACCACCGCTTCGAAGCCGCCGAGAAGAAGGCGGGCGAGAAGATGTGGCGCATGCCGCTCGATGGCGAGTACCAGGAGTTGATCCGCTCCAACATCGCCGACATCGTGAACTCAGGCGGACGCTGGGGCGGCGCGGTGACGGGGGCCATGTTCCTGAAAGAATTTGTCGGCGACACGCCGTGGATCCACCTCGACATTGCCGGCACGGCATGGATGGAAGAGAACAAGCCGTGGATCGCCAAGGGGCCTTCGGGAGTAACCATGCGCACGATCGTTGAGTATGTGCGGGCCATGGCCAAGAGTTAAGAAACAAACAAATCGCAGTTCGGCGGGGCGGCTTCGCGGTGAAGCCGCCCCGTTTTTTGCGCCCTATAGCATTCGCCCGCGGGCAGCCGTCTTCATCTCTCACCCGCACAGAACGTTTCTATTAATGAATGGGACGAAAGGGGCGCTGGCGTGAAGACTTACATCGTGAGCCGATACAAAACTTTCTTATAGACGCGATAAACCTTATTTTTCAAGGCTTTTTGAATACTCCAGAGCGGAACCTTGCGTTGGACGCTGCCTGCGAAGGCATCTACTCTGAACTTGCTGGTTGGCTCGTGCATGAGGGTGTACGGGCTCAGGGAAAAGGAGACTTTTAATGCGAACACGGGGTCTTGGTTACGCTCTCCTGGTTTTGGCAATTTTGTGTATGCCTCAATCATGGCTTTTTGCGCAGTCCGCAGGGGGTGCGGTCGCTGCGAGTTCGGTCGATGCAAAGCTCGCCCTTCTGGAAAAGCAGATCGCCTCCTTGAAGGCGGAAGTCGCAGCCCTGAAGGCGCCGGCTCCGGCAGCGGCTCCGGCCGCAGGCGCGACGGCCGCAGCGGCCTCGGCAAATCCACTGGCGGGCATTGCCAGCGTGCTGGGCGGAGCGACGCTGACCGGTTTGGTGGACGGCTATTATGGCTACAACTTCAACACGCCGTCGACGCGCAGCTCACCCCTGCACTTTTTTGATAACGCCACCAACCAGTTCGGATTGAACCTGATCGAAGTCGGCCTGGTAAAGGCTCCGACCGCCGAAAGCCGCCTGGGCTACAACGTGACGCTCGGCTTCGGCAACGCCATGAACGTGGTGAACGGCAGCGATCCGTCGGGATTGGGCTTTGCACAATATTTAAAGGAAGGCTACTTCTCCTGGTTGGCTCCGGCCGGCAAGGGCCTGCAGATCGACGTCGGCAAGTTCGTCACGCCGATGGGCGCCGAGGTGATCGAGAGCAACCAGAACTGGAATTATTCGCGCAGCATCCTGTTCTATTACGCGATCCCTTATTACCACATGGGCGCGCGCGCCAAGTATGCCTTCAACGACAAGGTTGCGCTGACTGGCTACGTGGTGAATGGCTGGAACAACCTGACGGAGCCTTACGGCGCGGGCAAGACCGGCGGCTTGAGCCTGGCTTGGACGCCGAACAAGAAGTTCTCGCTGACCCAGAACTGGATGGGCGGCCCCGGCGCTACCACGGCTGACCCCAACTCCTGGCGCAACCTGTTCGACACGGTAGCGACCTACAACCCGACCGGCAAGGTTTCGCTGATGGGCAACTTCGACTACGGCCGTTCCGAGCGCTTTGCCGGCTTGACGAAGCCTTCGGCGTGGTACGGCGGCGCGGGCTACATCAAGTATCAGTTCGACCCGAAGTGGGCAGTGGCGGGACGTTACGAATACTTCAACGATCCGCAAGGCGTGGCGACGGGCTCCTTCCTGGCCAACGGCACGTTCGTTCCGGTCAAGCAGCACCTGCAGGAATTCACCGGCACGGTGGAGCGCAAGATCGCGCAGCACCTCATCACCCGGTTTGAAGTCCGCCACGACATGTCCAACCAGGCGTACTTCCTGAAGAACAGCAGCGCGGCCAAGGGCCAAACGACTGTCGGCGCCGGCCTGATCTTTGTCCTGGAACCGAACGAAACCAAATAACAGCTTGAGCGGCGTGTGAGGGCGCCGCTCGTATGTGGGCACCGCGACCTGGGGAAACAACCCTCATCGAACCAGCACTCCAGGTCGCTGCCCGCACCAGAAATTGGCCGTAGGCGCACCATTCGCATGCGGAACGGGAGAGCTGCAGCTCTACGAGTTTAGAAAAAGAAGGGGAATAAGATGGCGGAAGAAAACAAAGTCGAAATGAAGAAAACCTTGGGGCTTACGGGCCTCACGATGAATGCCATGGCGCTGATCGCGCCGGGCGCCTTCCTATGGTTGACCTTCTTTATCCAGGCGACGACGGGCGTAACCGGACCGGCAATGTGGATGGGCATTGTGCTTGCGTTGCTGCTCTGCCTGGCAACCGCCGTCTGTTACGCGGAGATGGCGAAGTTGTACCCCGGCACCGGCAGTTCGTATTACTTCGCCGAGCAGTCGTTCCTGAACCACGACAAGGCTTGGCGATATGCCCGTATTTCCAAGTTCATCGTCGGCTGGGCGTCGCACCTTTACTATTGGATCTACCCGGGCGTGATGGTGGGCGTCATGGGCATCCTGTGCGGATACCTGGTCGGCACTCTCTGGCCCAGCTTCATGAACGCCTCGAACCCGGGGCCGGTCTTCATGATGGCGGTGGCGATCGTCTTCTCGTTCGTGGTGGCCTATATCGCCTACCGTGGCGTCAACGGTTCGACGTCGATCAACATCGCGATCAACGTCATCCAGATTTCGGCGCTGCTGGTCTTCGCGGTGCTGGCGCTGGGCTACCGCTTGAATCATCCGCCAAACAAGGCGGGCCTGCAGTTCGACTCGACCACCGGCGCGGCATACAGCTATGAGTTCGCCACCGAAAAGAAAATGGTGGACGGCAAGGAAACCGAAGACGTCGTGCGCGAAGCCGACCAGACGCCGAAGCCGAAGCTGGATGCGGCCGGCAAGCCGGTTCCCTTCCTGGTGACCTACCCGACGGCCGATGAAAAGGGCAACTTCCTTACCCACGACAAGGCGTCGTCGGTCATCAAGCCGCACAACTTCGGCTGGGTGTTCATTCAGGCCACGGTGGCCATTCTGATCCTGGTGGGCTTTGAGTCCGTAACGGCCATGGGCGGCGAGGCCAAAAACGCCAAGCGGGACGTACCGATCGCAGTGATCGTCTCGCTTCTGGTGCAGGGCCTGTTCTGTTACCTGATCGAGTATTTCGCGGCAAACTACTTCTTAAACAGCGGTTACACCATGCAGAGCGCGGCCGGGTCGGCGGCACCCATCGGCGACATGATGATCATGGTCGGCGATGCGCTGCTGGGACCGGGACGCGGACGGATCTTCATGCTGGCCGAGGCCTTTACGGTATTCCTGGCCTTGATCGGCACGACGCTCTCCTGCATGAACACCGGCGCCCGCGTCACCTATGCGATGGGCAAGGACCGCGAAGTGCCCGAGCACTTCGGCCTGCTGCACGACTCGAAGCTGACGCCGCACAAGGCCATCCTGACGCTGGCGGTCATTTCGGCCGTCGTAGGCTGCATCGCGGTATGCATGGCGTTCGGCGATGCCGGCGCTCCGACGGACGCGGCCATCAAGGCGTTGCCGCAGGGCCTCTGGTCCAGCTTCGGCTACAGCACGCACGACAAGATGGCGGCACTGCCCAACTCGCTGCTGACGGTTACGCTGGCTTCCAACTTCGGCACCTTCCTGCTGTACATGTTGAGCTGCTTCATCTGCCTGGTGGCCTATCACAAACACCCGCGCTTCAACGTGGTCAAGCACCTGATTATTCCGCTCTTCGGACTGGTGGCAAACCTGGTCTGCATGGCGTTCTACCTCATCGGGCCGTTCATGGGTTACGGCACGAAGATGGAACCCCTGCTGGCGCTGGGCATCGCCGCGGTCTGGGCGATTTACGGCGGCATCTACTTCATCCGCTCCAGCAAGGCGAGCGGGAGAACAACGCTTGTGTCCGTAAGGGACGTAGCACCTTCCTCCTAACGGTGCATTCGGACGGGCGGGGACGACGGGTACCCCGCCCGATTTTTTTTTGCACGGAACGCCTTGAGTTGACAGGGCTACAATGAAATCTGAATCTGTTGCTGATATCCCCATGCCGCGCGCCAAGCAAACCACGCTGGAAATTGAATTCGCCGAACTTTCCGACACGGGCCCGACCCGCGAAGGGAACGAGGATTTCATCGGGCATTACGCGCCCGCCAAGCCCGAGGATGCCCGCTCGCGGGGATGGTTGTTCGCCCTCGCCGACGGCGTAGGCGGCCATGCCTGCGGCGAAGTGGCTTCGCGCACCGCCGTGGAAAGTGCGCTGGCGGGGTTTCGCACGGCGAGCGCCGGCGAGCAACTGCTCACGATTCTGCCGCAACTGGTGCAGCAGGCCAACTCCGACGTGCACGATGCCGGGCTGAAAGGCCATGCGGAGGTAGGGCGCTCGATGGCGACGACCATCGCGCTGTGTGCACTTCGTTACGACCGTATGGTGGTGGCACATGTGGGCGATTCGCGTTGCTACCTGGTCCGTGCCGGACGCATCCAGCAGCTCACCAGCGATCACACCGTGGCCAACGAACAGGGCCGCATGGGCGTGCTCTCCGGCAGCGCGGCAGAGGCGACCAGGCACATCCTGAGCCGCTCGCTGGGCTCAGGCCTGTTCGTCAGTCCCGACGTTTCCGAACACACCACGCTGCCGGGCGACACCTTCCTCCTCTGCTCGGACGGGCTGCACGGCGCCATGCCCGACAGCGAAATTGCCGCGGTGGTCACCCGCGCCAAGGACCTCGGCAGCGCCGCCCGCGAACTGGTAGCGATTGCCAATGAACGCGATGGTGGCGATAATGTGAGCGTCCAGTTGGTGCGCGTTCGCGGAGTCGAGCGCGTTGGCATGTATCGCGGCAGGCCGTATCTGCTCCGCTGATCCAGCCCGGCCCACCAATAGAAAGATCACACCAGAGCCCAATGATTAGTGCACATCCAGGCGACAAACTAGATCACTACGAGATTGAGCGCGTCGTGGCGCGCAGCGGAATGGCGTCTATCTTTCGCGCGGTGGATGTGCGCGACGGCAAGGTCGTGGCGATCAAGGTGCCGCACCCCGAGATGGAGTCCGACCCCATTTTCTACGAACGCTTTCAGCGCGAAGGCAAAATCGGCGGCGAACTCGACCATCCGGGGATCATGAAGGTTTATAACGATCCCGAGCGCAGCGACGTTTACATGGTGATGGAGTGGTGCGAGGGCAAACTGCTTCGCGAGATCCTCACAACCCAGGGCAAGCTGCCTCCCGGGCGCGCGGTAGAGATCATGCTGCAGTTGTGCAACGCGCTGGAGTACATGCACACCAAAGGCGTCGTCCACCGCGACCTGAAGCCGGAAAACATCATGGTGGACACTGGCGACCGGGTCAAGATCATCGACTTCGGCATTGCGCACACGGCCGGGGGGCGGCGCCTCACGTTTGCCAAGCTCTCCGACACCATGGGCACCCCGGACTACATCTCGCCCGAGCAGGTGAGCGGCAAGCGGGGCGATGCCCGCAGCGACATCTACGCCCTGGGCGTGATGCTATACGAGATGCTCACCGGAAAGGTTCCCTTCACCGGGGCCAATCAGCTGTTGATCATGAACGACCGCCTGCTGAACAATCCTCCGCCGCCACGCCATGTGAATCCTGAGATTACGCCGGAGATGCAGGAGATCATCTATCGCGCGATGGAGCGCGACCCGCGCCGGCGCTATGCCAGCGCGCGCGAATTTGCCCACGACCTGACCCACCCCGAGGAAGTCGGCGTCGCCGAGCGTGACGAGCTCACGAATTGGCGGGAGCGCAAATCGCCGTGGTTGCGCCGGTATGCGTTCTACGCACTGCTGGCCCTGATTCCGATCGTGATCTTCGGGCTGATGCTGCTGGTGGCGAAGCACGCGAAGTAGGGACTTGCCACGGCCCATAATCCGGCTCAATCGAATCGCGGCGGTGAATTGGGAACAGGCGCTGGAGGCAGCGCCTGTTCCTCTATCTGCCGTACTCGTCGTGGGTAGCGAATTCCGGATAAGCTCCCGCGCCCAGCTCGTGCAGGTCCATGCCCTTGCGCTCACCTTCCCGCTCCACGCGATACGGCGTGATGCGGTCGAGCGCCCAGTTCAGGCCGTAAGACAGTGGCAGGACCAGGCCAAGCAGCGTGGCGATGCCGGCGATCTGCGCCAGCAGTTGTCCGCTGTCATTGCCGGCGAGACCCAGTTGCACGGCGCGCCCTCCAAGACCGGGCACCGCCGCCACCACCAGCAGTCCCCAGAGACCAGCAATCGCGTGAACAGAGATGGCGCCGCTGGGATCGTCAATGGCCAGGCGGTCGAGAATTTCTACGCCGAGCGTGACGAGGGCTCCAGCCACCCCGCCGATGACCAGCGCCGTGATGGGACGCGCCAGCGCGGAGGCCGCGGAAATCGCCACCAGCCCGCCGAACCAAGCGTTAGCCGCCAGCGATGCATCCGGTTTGGTGAACCGTGTACGCGTGATCGCCAGCGAGACCAGCAAGGCGGCCCCCGATGCCATAACGTTGTTGACCGTCGCGATCACGACAGCACCGGTGCCGGCGCCGGCAAACAGAATTGCGCCGGCCGTGTCCAGGCCCGTCCATCCGATGAAAGCAAGCCCGCAGCCCAGCATGACCAGCACCGAGTTGTGCCCCGGTATCGCCCCCGACATGCCGCTGGGCTCGTACTTGCCGCGGCGTGGACCGATGATCCAAACCACGGCAAGCGCCGTCAGTCCGCCCAAAACCTGGATTGTGCCTGCACCGCCGACATCGAGAAAGCCGAAGCCGAAACCGTAATTGGCGCCCAGTTGCGCCAGCCATCCGCCGCCCCATACCCAATGCGCAAACCAGGGAAAAGTCCACGCACCGGTCACCGCCGCCGAAAGACAACTCGCCGGTAATCGCCAGCGGTCGGCAGCGCTGCCCAGTGGAATCACCGCAGCTAATCCCGCCGCCAGCATCCCGTAGGCAGCAATGAGCGACGGCCGGGCAGCATCGAGCGAAAGGCCGGCGAAGCCAAAGCGTTCGGCGGCAATCCAGCTCCAGGACTTGGTGCCGATGTGAAGGTGGTGCGCCGAGCCGCCGGCAAATCCCTGGAAGGCAAACCCAAAGAGAACGTATGCGATGCCTGCCACCGAGAGCACGGCCAGCGCGCTCAGCATGGCGTGCGCCGCACTGCGCAGCCGTCCCAGGCCGGTGTTGACCAGCGCGACGCCGATGGCCGCAAGCGGAATTGACAGGATGGCGATCGCGCAAACGACCGCCGTGATTTCAGACAACACCGGGCGCGCCGTCATCGGGTCTGCCCCTGCAACGCCAGATGCGCGCGGAAAAGTAATACCAGCCCCAGCACCTGCACGCACATTCCGGCAAACACGAATACGCCAAGCAAGGTAGCCTGCAACATGGCGATGGCCCCGGCGACGATAATCCAGCCTGCAAATAGCAGCATTAAGCCTGCAAATTTCATCCGTCTTTATCCGATCCTATAGCCATCCTCAAAGCACCTCAGCTTGCTGTCCAATTCATTTCGTTTATCCGATCAATAAGTAAATCGCTAAGCGGCGCGCCTACGGACGTGGGACAATTGACCATCCTGTTCTGGGATGCGAGGCATCGGGGTAGGTATCCCCCCCCTGCGGCTCGCGCCCTTTCGCATCGCCGTAGCCTTCCCTTGCCGGCTGCCTTTACTATTGAGGAGAACTCAGCTCAAGGCGGGGACATATGGCTTCCATCAGCACGCGGGTCAATGACTATTCAGAAATTGCACGCCGGCCACTGACGGCCGAAAACTGCGCACTTGTCGTCGTGGACATCCAGGAGCGTCTGCTGCCGCCCATCCACGAGAAGGAACGGTTGGTGCGCAACTCGCAGCTGCTGCTGCGCCTGGCGCAGATCTTCCAGCTGCCGACGATCGCCACCACGCAGTACGCTCGCGGATTGGGCGCTACGATTCCGGAAATCGCCTCGCTGCTGCCCGACCCGATCGTGCTCGATAAAATGACCTTCGGCTGCTTCGGCCACGAGGCGTTCACGCAGGCGGTCAAGGGCCTGCCGGCCAGCCGCAACACGCTGATCGTCTGCGGCATGGAGACGCATATCTGCGTCCTGCAGACGGTAATGGAGGCGCTGAACCGAGGCTACCTGGTGCACCTGGCGGCCGACGCCGTCAGTTCGCGCACGGAACTGAACTGGAAGCTCGGGCTGGATCGCATGAAGGAAGCCGGCGCGGTGATCACCTCCACCGAGACGATCATTTACGAACTGCTGCACCAGTGCGGCACTCCGGCGTTCAAGGAGATGTTGAAGCACCTGAAGTAGTCACGCAAAGTTGTGCGGGAAAGTGGCTGCGGCCGGCGCATCGCCAACTACCGGGCGATCTGTTCGAATCCGACGTTCATGACGGGATAGCGGTCGCAGCCTTGGTAATCGAAGTGCCACCACTCAGTCGGGTTCACGCGGAATCTCCCTGATTCCATGGCGCGGCGCAGCAGGTCGCGGCGCGCCCGCTCCTGCTCGGTGCCGCCCGGATAATCTGCGGCGGCGCGCGGCGAGAACTCGTCATAACCGCTGGGCATGGGCGCCGGGGCGCCGGTCTTGAGATCGTATAGTCCCAGATCGACGGCACAGCCCCGGTTGTGCCGCGAGCCGGTCTGTGGATCGGCGACGAAGCCGCGCTTCTCTGCGGGCGTTCCCGGCGTGCCGTCCCAGAACATCTTCGTCACGTACCACGGGCGGTAGGCGTCGTAGATCAGCAGGCCGTATCCGGCGGCGCGCAGTCGGCGTTGCACGCGCAGCAAGAAGGCTGCCGCTGGCCGCTGCAGGAACGCACGCGCCGATTCGTAAAACGGCGCGCCCATGAAGTTGTTCGCCGTCGCGTAGCGGAGGTCGAAATGAAGGCTCGCGTCGAGTAGGCTCAGCTCGACCAGGTCCGATTTGCGCTTGCCCGTCTGGGCGGGAGGCCGGGCCGCCAGCGCTTCGCGGCGAAGTTCCGCGACCGGCGCCAGCGGCTTGACATGAAAGGTCTGCTGCGAGGGCTCCTGCGCCAGGGCCGCGGCTGCCAAGCCAACACAGACAGCAGCGCTGCACAGCCAGAAAAAGAACCAGGCCCTCCGTCCCCGGCGAGCGACAGCGCGCACCAGGCTACGATTCGTCTTCAAACGGCTCCTGCCGTTCAGAAGCAAGATCCGGTGCCTGCGCCGTCTCCTGCACCTCGGGCTCGGTAGGCTCGGCGTCGATTGGTCCTTTCGCCGCATCGGCCGCATCAGCCGCCCGGTGCTTCACGCGCACGACGACAATCTTCGAGAAACCCTCCTCGAAGGTCGGTGGCCGGAGCTTGGTAGCCATGCGCTGCATGACTTCATCCGGCACCACGCGCTGGCGCTTGCGATTGCGCTCCATGCACACTTCCAGCGGCACGTCGAAGAAAACGGCGTGCGCTTCGTAACCGAACTCGCGCGCCATGCGAATCCAATGGCGCCGCTCTTTGGGCGACAAGTTGGTCGCGTCCACATAATTGGACGGCATGCGCGCGATCAGGCGCGCCCGCAACAGCGAACGCAGGCTGGAGAACACCAGGTCCTGATGCCGCTGCTCGGTTGCGTCATCGAAAAGCAACGTCCGCAGCAGGTCGCTGGAAAGCGGAGTTACGCCCTTGCGCTTGAACCAGGTGGTCTTTCCCGAGCCCGGCAGTCCAACGCTGAGAACGACGGCGCCCTTGGGCACACGCTTCTGCGCCGCCGACTCAGGAGCAGCAGCAGGGACCGCCTGCGCCGGCTCGGGCGGCTCTTCGAGTTCCCCAGCCTCCCCGGTCGGGGCACCCGCTTCCACGGTTACAGAGACCGTCGGCCGTGGGCCTTCGGTGGCGCTGTAGGCAGGCCGCAAGGGCTGCTGCGCGGACTCACTGCCCGGCGCGGCGGCGCCCGCTGGCTTCTTCTTGCGCCGGCCACGGCGCGCACGCCCATGTGCTGCAGCACCCTGTGCCTTGCCTTCCGGCGTGCTTTCGTCTGGGACCGCTTCCGGCCCGAGCGGCTCTTCTGTAATCTCGGTTTTCATTTCTGGCGTCCCCGGTTCGCTCTCACCAGACGCTTGGGACGGGCGGCGGCGGCTACGATTCCACTTGCGCATATTGAGATTTCAACACACTCCCGGGTATGGGGGCAACGTCTGACCCCGTCCCTAGCGTGGTACGCGCACCGGCGGAGTGGCCCTTTCGGGACCAGCGTTGCGGCACAAGACTCACTTTTTTTGCGCCGGGGCCCTCATGGTGATAGGCTTTTTTGAGGTATTGCTGTTGGGTTTACACCTTAGATACACGATAGAGATCACGGGAATGAACGTGGTCCCGGAGGCTTCGGATGGCTGTGAAAGTAGCTATTAATGGCTTTGGACGCATCGGACGCAACGTCCTGCGCGCTTCCTTGAACGACAAGAACATTGAAATCGTTGCGGTTAACGATCTGACCGACCCGAAGACCTTGGGCCACCTGCTGAAGTACGACTCCGTGGTCGGCAACCTCGACCGCAAGGTCAGCGTCGGCGCTGATTTTATTCAGGTTGACGATCGCAAGATCCGCGTCTTCGCGGAGCGCGACCCGGCCAAGCTCGACTGGGGCTCCACCGGCGCCCAGGTCGTGGTCGAATCCACCGGTCACTTCGCCGATGGCACCAAGGCCAAGGCTCACTTGCGGGATTCGGTTAAGAAGGTCATCATCTCCGCCCCCGCCACCAACGAAGACCTCACCGTGGTCATGGGCGTCAACGACGGCGATTACGATCCGGCGAAGCATCACATCATCTCCAACGCCTCCTGCACCACCAATTGCCTCGGCCCGATCACTAAGGTCGTTAACGACAACTTCAAGATCGTCGTTGGCACCATGACCACGATTCACAGCTACACCAACGACCAGGTCATCCTGGACTTCCCGCACAAGGACCTGCGGCGCGCCCGCGCAGCGGCTCTGTCCATGATCCCGACCTCCACCGGTGCGGCCAAGGCCATCTACCTGGTCATCCCCGAGATGAAGGGCAAGCTGGACGGCTTTGCCATGCGCGTTCCGACTCCGAACGTGTCGGTGGTTGACTTGGTCGTCTTCGTCGAGAAGAAAACCTCGGTTGAGGAAGTGAATGCTGCGTTGAAGAAGGCTTCCGAAACCGGCCCGCTTGCCAAGTACCTCGGCTTCGAGACCAACGAACTGGTCTCCAGCGACTTCAAGGGCGACCCGCGCTCTTCGATCGTCGATGCCCCGATGACCCGCGTAGTAGGCGGAAATTGCGTGAAGGTAATCTCCTGGTACGACAACGAGTGGGGTTACTCCAACCGGGTGATTGATCTGATCAGCCTCATCGCCTCGAAGGGCCTCTAGTCTTTCCCCCGCCTGGAACCGGGAGCCGACGCCCGTCAGCTCCCGTTCCCGGCCCGGCCGAATGCTGATATCGCAGGAGAAGTCATGTCGAAGCTTTCCATCCGCGACTTATCCCTTAAAGACCACCGTTTGCTGATGCGGGTCGATTTCAACGTGCCGCTGGATGGCGGCCGCGTGGCTGACGACACCCGCATCCGCGAAACGCTGCCCACGATTGAGTACGCACTGCGGCAGGGCGCGCGCCTGATCTTGGCCTCGCACCTGGGCCGTCCCAAGGGCAAAGTCGATCCCAAGTTCAGTTTGAAGCCCGTGGCCGAGCGACTGCGGATGCTGCTCGATCGGCAGATGGGCAGCGGCCAGAATGTCGGATTCTGTCCCGACTGCGTCGGACCCGACGCCGAAGAGATGGCCTCGAAGCTGGAGCGCGGGCAGGTGCTGCTGCTCGAGAACCTGCGCTTCCACCCCGAAGAAGAGAAGAACGACGAAGGCTTTGCGCGCCAGTTGGCCAGGCTCGCCGACTTTTACGTGAACGACGCTTTCGGCGCGGCGCACCGCGCGCACGCTTCTACCGAGGGCGTGACCCACTTCGTCAAAAAAGCAGCCGCCGGCTTGCTGATGGAAAAGGAACTTGAGTACCTCGGCAAGGCCCTGCAATCGCCCGCCAAGCCGTTCGTCGTCATCCTCGGCGGCGCCAAGGTGAGCGACAAGATCGGCGTGATTGAAAACCTGCTGGACAAGGTCGACGCCCTGATCATCGGCGGCGGCATGGCCTACACGTTCCTTAAGGCGCAAGGCCTCGAAATCGGCAAGTCGCTGCTCGAAGCCGACAAGGTTGAGCTTGCCCGGCAAACCATGGAAGCGGCGAAGCAGCGTGGCGTTCGCTTCCTGCTGCCGATCGATAACGTGGTTGCCGCCGCGATTGACCCGGCGGCGCGCACCGCCATCATCGGCCAGGGCGCGGCGATTCCGGCCGACCAGATGGCGCTCGACATTGGCCCGCTGACGCGGCAGCTGTTCGTGCGCGAAATCGCAAGCGCCCGCACCATCATCTGGAACGGCCCTATGGGCGTTTTTGAAGTTGGGCCTTTCGCCAGCGGCACGATGGCCGTGGCCCGCGCCGTCGCCGAGAACACCACGGCGATCTCTATCGTGGGTGGTGGTGACACAGTCTCCGCCGTCCATCAGGCAGGCGTGGCGGCCAAGATCACGCACATCTCCACCGGTGGCGGCGCCTCGCTTGAGTTTCTCGAAGGCAAGACGCTTCCCGGCGTTGCGGCCCTCACCGACAGGTAGCCGTTCCGAGCGGGGCTGCCTCACGGCAGCTCCACTCGCTCAAATCAACCACGGACGTACGCACGTGCAAATTGATCTTGGCTCCGGCAGGGTTCTGGATTTCGTGCAGGGCGACATCACGTACGAGTCCACCGATGCTGTCGTCAATGCCGCCAACTCCTCGCTGCTGGGCGGGGGCGGAGTCGATGGAGCCATTCATCGCCGTGGTGGTCCGGAGATCCTCGCAGAGTGTCGCCGCTGGGTTTCCACGCACGGCTCGCTGCCCACCGGGCAGGTCATGCACACCACCGCCGGAAAGATGCCCTCCCGCTGCGTGCTGCACACCGTCGGACCGGTATGGCAAGGCGGCACGCACGCAGAAGCCGAACTCCTCGCCAGTTGTTACCGCGAGTCGGTACGGCTGGCCGACCGGCTGGAATTACAAAGCGTCGCGTTTCCCTCGATCTCGACCGGGGTTTACGGTTACCCGGTGGAGCAGGCCGCGCCGATCGCCATCGGCACGACGGCGGCGGAACTGCTCAACGCCCGGCATCTCCGGCTGGCGCGCTTCGTTTTGTTCGGCCAATCTGGATTCCTGACTTTTACCGCTGCGGCTCGCGAGTGGCTGGAACGCCACCCAAAGCCTTAGCCATAGCTCCGCCCGCGCGGGTCGATGCGGGCCATCCGGAAAGTGGGTGCAACACCATGGTAAGAACCAAGTTGATGGCCGCCAATTGGAAGATGTACAAGACGCCGGACGAAACGCGCGCGTTCATGAGCGCATTTCTGCCTCTCGTAGCTGGCCACACGCGCGACGAGATCGTCATCTGCCCTCCCTATGTTGACCTGCCGGCCGTGGTCGAAGCCGTCAAGGGCACTGCCATCGGAGTAGGCGGGCAGAACATGGGCTGGGACAAAGAAGGCGCTTTCACCGGCGAGGTCGCGCCGGCCATGCTGCTGGCTGTGGGCTGCACGCACGTCATCCTCGGCCACTCCGAGCGGCGGCAGTATTTCGCCGAGACCGACGATACGGTCAACCGCAAGGTCAAACTGGCGCTGGAGTCGGGCTTGAAGCCCATCCTGTGCGTGGGCGAAGTGCTGGAAGAGCGCGAAGCCAACCTCACCGAAGACACGCTGCGCCGCCAGATTTCGCGCAGCCTGAGCGGCATCTCCGGGCGCAAGGCATCGAAAGGCCTGATCATTGCCTACGAGCCGGTCTGGGCAATCGGCACCGGCAAGACCGCCACCCCGCAGATCGCCTCCGACGCGCACGAGGTCATCCGCCATGAAGTGGAGAAGCAACTCGGCAAGGAACTGGCCGAGCAAACTCGCATCCTGTACGGCGGCAGCGTAAAGCCGGAGAACGCGCACGCCCTGATGTCGGAAGCAGAGATCGACGGCGCGCTGGTGGGCGGTGCCAGCCTGAACCCCGACTCATTCTCGGCGATCGTGAACTGGTAAGCGCCGCTGGGACCACCGAATTTCAGCCCCGTCAGGCCATCTGCCCTGACGGGGCTGTTTTCTTTGCCGTCCCTTCGCCTGGTGCCCCATATCTGCCCGCTGTTGGCAGCTGTGGGATTGCAGGCGCCCCATCCTCACGCGCCCGCTGTTGGCGCGTTAGGGTGGGGCTTTTGACTCTCGATCAACAACCGCACCCGGTGCGCCTCACCCGCCTGCTTCCTCTGGCAGATGTGGAATGTCCCGCCCGGACAGCCGCCCCGCCGCAGTGCTACTTCGGGACGATTGTTTCTGCCTTACGGCTGCTCCAACGATGGATTTTCCCCTGATTTGGGATACAGTGGCTTCCGTGAGGAGCCATGCTCCTGCAATCACAAAGCCGCCATCTGTACCCTCAGCACCCCGCGAGTGATTCGCGGGCCTTCAATAGCGCTACGCACGCGCTCGGTTGGCTGGCCCTCGCCTTGTTCTTCTTCGCGCTGTTTTGCGCCTACTGGCTCACCCTGTACCCGCCGCAATCGCAAGCCTGGCCGGTTGTGCCGGCCGATGTCGTACAAACGCGCGTGGTGGAGGCAGGGTTCGATGCCGGGACTCTCTACCGCGGCGAAGTACTGCTGCATTATTCCGCGCGTGGCCAGAGCCACAGCACCTGGAAAGACTGCGGCGTGATGGGACGCAGCTCTGAAGCGGTGCAGCGCATGATCCCGCGCTGGGGATACCGGGTGCGCTACAACCCCGACAATCCCGCCCAGGCGCGCATGGAACAGTGACCGTCGTTCATCGCCGCACGGCTGGAAAACAAAACGCCCTGCGTCCCGAGGGGACGCAGGGCGATCCGTTGGAACCGTTCTACTTCCCTGCTGCCGCCGTGGTGGCGCGCTGACTCAGCCAGCTTGAGAGATCCGGCTGCTGCCGCTGCCGCAGGGCCGCGCAGCTTTCGATGCGCTCGAGCGCCTGCCGCAGCGCCCGGTCGGCGCCCTGCACGGGATTCTTAGTGAAGAACTCGCTCACCTGCTTCGCCCGGTCGGCATCGCAGAATGTGCCCGTAGCAGCCACGAGTCCCACGCCCGCGAATGTGCTCGTCTTCTGCCGGATCTCGCTCCAGTGCTCGCGAACGAAGTTCCACCCCAGTTCGCGGCCGGCCGGATTCATCATCACCCCCGCCAGCACCATGACCATGTCCTGGCTGCGTATCTGGCCTGAAACGGAGTACTCCAGCGTGCGCTGCAGCAAGGCGGGATCGCGGAAATCCGTCAGCGTGCCCCCCAGGCGGTAATAGTCCTCGGGACTCTTCGCCGACGCCATGCGGTTCTTCAGTTCTTCATACAGCACCACGTCGCCTTTCAGCGCGGAAAGGCGGAAGACCGTTCCGAGCAACGTAGGATCGACGGAGTTGGCGTCCTGCAGGTAGTTCTGCATGAGCCGCCGGGCCTGCGCCAGCGCCTCGGCGTCCTTGCCGGCGTAGCCGAGCAGCATGAAGACCTTGGACCGCAGTTCGCGAGTCTCCGGACTGTCACCCTGCCTCGCCGACCAGCCAAGGTCCTTGATGGTGGGCCGCAGCAGCGCCTGTATCCATCGCTCGTATGCCGGACGATCTCTCTCCGCAACAAGGTTCTCTGAGATGAACCGCAGGTTCTGTCCGAGGTCATGCATGATGGTAGCGTTGCGTTCGGAGCGCAGACCGCCTGCGACTTCCATGTAGCTGCCGATCTTGTGCGCGCCCGAGCGAACCAGCGCCCACTCATTGGCGAGCAGCGCCAGTCGCTCGACCGCCGTCAGCTTCGACAGCTGGCTGGAAAGAGCGGCTATGGCCGCAGGACTGTAGGACGTGCGGTAGTATCCGTTGCCGCCCGCGTTGAGGTTGGCGGCGCTGATGCAGCCCTCCATCGCAAAGCTCTGTTCTGCCTTCTCCAACAGTTCGCAACGCGTTCCATCGATGGCGCCCGGACCGACCGCGGCGTCGAAGCATACGGGAATCATCCATGGCTGGCTGCCGGCCGGTGCGGTTGCTTGGGGATCAACGAAAAAGCGCTTCTGCTGCAACGCGACGGAGCCCTTGCCGCCTTCGCAGCGGAACTCGGCGGCCACAATCGGCACCCCCGGCATGGTGATGAAGCCGGGCATGATCTTGTCCACCGGCTTCGCGGAAGCCTTGGCGATCGCGTTCCAGAAGTCCGGCGCAGTCGCGTTGGCGTTGGCGTGCGCTTCCATGTATGCGTTCACGCCCTTGCGGAAGGCATCGGGACCTGCATAAGCCTCCAGCATGCGCAGCACGGCCGCCGCCTTGTTGTAGGCGATGGCGTCGAACAGCGCATTGATCTGCGCCGTATTCTCGGCCTGCTGGCGGATAGGCCGCGTGGACCGCAGCGAATCCGAACCCATCGCGTAGTTGGCCGATCCCTGTTCATCCATCTCGATGTGCCACTCCGGCTTCCACGCGATAACCGGCTTGGTTTCCATCCAGGTGGCAAATCCTTCGTTGAGCCAGATGTCGTCCCACCACTCGGTGGTCACCAGGTCGCCGAACCACTGGTGGGCCATCTCGTGCGCAATCACCAGCGCCACGTTCTTCAGCATCGGCACGGAGGCAGTCTTTTCATCCACCAGCAAAGCGGCGTCGCGGAAGGTGATGGCGCCGACGTTTTCCATGGCGCCGGCTTCAAAGTCGGGAATCGCCACCAGGTCGAGCTTGCCGTAGGGATACTTAATGCTGAAATAGCGGTTGAAGAACTTCATGAAGTTCTCAGCCGCCGCGAGCCCGAACTGGCCCATGGTCTGGCGTCCCGGAGCCGCGCAGACACGGATCGGAATATCATCGGCACCGCCCGCAATGCACTCGAACTCACCGACCAGCACCGCAACCAGGTAGCTCGATATGCGCGCCGTGGGAGCAAAGTGCACC
>CAINCZ010000048.1 GCA_903847195.1 uncultured Acidobacteriota bacterium
CCACGGCACCACCAGTTCCATCTCTTCCAGAAACTCAGCCCGCCGTGTCTTCTTCGCGTACCGCTCAAACCCGTTACCCATCGCCAGTGTCCTCTGTTGGAAATCGCGCTTCATTCAGCGACACTGTAACCGAATTGACTGCGAAAAGTTCAGAGCTTAATCAGAGTCTCCCTAGTTGGGCGAGGCGTCTCAGTTCGACTGCGCTTGTGGTCGTTCGCCCCGTCTAGGTTCGGTTGCGGTACTCGATAGAAGGCTTGCCGTCTCTTTTGAAGACGTTGACGAACTTGCCGTCGAGCAGCGGGTTCGTGTAGGGATGATCCACGCGAATGTGCTTGCCGCGCGTCTCCTTGCGGAAGTTGCCGGCATGCATCATGAGTTCGCCAACTTCCATCAGATCGAGCGCCTCCTGACAGCGCAGCAACTCATGCGAGTTCGCAGCGGCCAGAGTGCCGCGTGCGTACTCCTGCAAGCGGCCCAGGTACTCCAGCCCGATCTTGAACATAGTCTCCGAGCGTACTTCAACCCCGGCGTAATCGCTCATCACATTCTGCACGGCGACGTTGGCTTCCTTCCAGTTCGAGCCCGCCGGCCGCGCCAGTATCTCCCCGTAAAATTTCGTTTTCTCCTGAATCAGCGGGCTGTCTTCGGCAGCCTCGAACCGAACGCTCTGTGCGCGGCAGGCAGCGCTGCGTCCGGCAATGCGCCCGAAGACCGCCGCACCTGAGATCGCCGCCTGGAAGTTGCCCACATTGTCGCCCGCGGCGTAGAGGCCGGGAACATTGGTCGCGGCGCTGGTGTTGATCTGGATGCCGCGCCCCACCAGCACCGGTTCATACTGCTGAAACTCGACCATGTGCTTGCGCAGGTCAATGCCGTGGCTCTCCATGGCTTCGACCATCGCCGTGACGCCTTCCTGCACGAAGCCCCACTTCATGTATTGCAGGTCCTCTTCAGCGATGCCGGAGCAGTCCATATAAACGGCCTCGCCCGCCTTGTGCTTGTATCCGAAGACGCCGTGCCAGATATCGGCAGTCACATCGCCCAGTTCCTTGGTGGGTTGGGTCACGAACGGGCCGACGGGTTTGCCCTTGGAGTCGCGCATCACGGCAATCCACGTGGCTTTGCCGCAGCGGGCAAAATACTTCGGGCCGGCCCATGTCACCGGCATGTCCACGTTGACCAGTTTGGCGCCTGCGCGATACGCCGCCGAAATTCCTCCTCCGGTGCAGGCCGGGCAGTTGGCAACGTTGAAAATCCACCCCGCAGTGCGCGGCGGAAAGAGCCGCGTCGTCACGCCAGTGGTGACGACGACGTTCTTCGTGCGAAAGATCTTGATCCGCGGCTGCGTGTCGACGATCTCCAGCCCCACGGCGCCGATCACCGCGCCATCCGCGTTCGTAATGATCTCGACGATTGGACAGCGGTTTACGATGATGACCCCACGCTTCAGGGCCTCGCGCGTCAAAATACCTTTCTGCGGCGCGCCTGCGTACTTGAGGAAGATCTTCGGATGGCCGGGCTTGGCGTGGCCCGTGAACTCCCAGTCGCCGTGCGGTCGCATGGGTATGCCCCAGCTCTCCCACGCCTGAATGCACGCGAACGACTCTCTCAGGAACAAGGCGGTCAGATCCTGATCCAGCCATCCCCCAGTCAGGCACTCGTTCATCTCCTTCATGATCGGCGCCATGTTCTCACCGTGCACTTCCGGGATGTAGCACTGGAAGTGGTCATTCCCGGTCGCGCCCGAACCGCTGCGGAGCGTGTTGGCCTTCTCGGCGATGACGACCTTGGCGCCCTGGTCGGCAGCCGCGATGGCGGCCATCAAGCCGCCGATGCCGCCGCCCATGATCAACACATCGCATTCCACCGGTTTGCTGTCGATCGCGATCATCTGGAAATCCTCGTGGTTCCCCTCAGGGATAGGCTAGTGGCGCGTCGGCGCCGTTGTGTAGAGCAGCATCGCCGGCAGCGGCAGGCGCAGCTGGATGGCTCCGTTCGGGCAGTCCAGCTTGCATGCGTTGCAGTGCCAGCACTCTTCCGGATACTGCACTACGGTGTCCCGGCCATCACAGCTCCAGTGGATAACGTCCAACGGACAGATTTCAATGCAGGTGCCGCAATTGCCACAGGTCGTTTTATCGATAATCGGGGGCATTCGTTCGGCCTCCAATCCAGTATTTTGCCAACCCACAATACCGGCAGATCAGGCCGAGGTATCCGCGTTCGTTTCCGCGCCCAGCGACAACAGCCTTGCCGCGTTGCCGTACGCGATCTTCTGCAAGTCCGCCGTGCCGACAACGCTCAGGTTATCCAGCCACCTGGCGGCTTCGGCCATTTTCTCGAATGGATAATCCACCGAAAACATGACGCGGTCCACTCCGAGCCACAGTACGGCATCGAGCAGCGACTGCTCGCAAAACAACCCGCTTGTAGTGACGTAGAAATTTTCTTTGAAGTAATCGCGCAGCAGCCGCTTGGCCGGAATGCCGCGGGGTGTCAGATAGGCCCATTTCGAGAGCCGCTCGATCACGAACGGCAGCGTTTCGCCGAGGTGTCCGAGCACGATCTTCAAACGCGGGTACTTGTCGAACAGCCCGCTGGCCATCAACCGCAGGGCGTGCGAGGCGGTGTCCATGGTAAAAGCCCACGGTCCCCAGAACCACGGGTGGCCGTCGAGCATCGGCCGGTGGCTCGGCAACACGTCGCGAATGTGCAGGGTGAAGGGCAGATCCAGACTCTCCACCGTCGCCCAGAAGTCCCAGTACTGGGGCAGGTCGTAGTAAACCGCTACATCGGCCGTTCCCACCTGGGAGAAACTGTTCGCCAGAGACCCCTTGAAGCCCAACTCCTTTATGCACCGCGTCAACTCGGCCGACGCCGCCTCGGGGTCCTGCAGGGGCAGCGCCGCAAAGGCCTGAAATCGCTTCGGGTTCTTCGCCACCTGCTCGGCGAAGTAATCGTTGCAGCGCCGCGCCAACTCGACCGCCTGCCGTTTGTCGAGAACGGCCTGGATCCCCGGGGCCTGCAACGAGAGCACCGTCAACTCAATTCCCGCCTCATCCATGTCCGACAGCAGCTGACCGTGAACTTCCGTCAGGTAGCGCTTGAACATCGGCCACTTGTCGGGAGGTATAAAACGTGCGGCCTCGTCCACGGTTTCGGGCGAGGCCACGTGTTCTTCGAGCGCAATCTTAGACAGACCCATTGCCGGTGAACCTCCGTTGAAGAACTGCTCAGCTGGCGTTAGCAGCTTTGGCCTTGCTCGGTTTGAGTGCCGGATAACGATAGGGTCCCAGCACCGCAAAGAGAATGATCGTGATCACCAGCGCAACCTCAAATACCAGGAAGCCCGCGTTGTACGATCTCCGCAGCTGGAAGCACCAGCCCAGGAAAGTCTGACCCAGCGCGTTCGCGATCAGCAGTCCCGCGAACATGAAGCCGTGAATCGCGCCAAAGGCCTTGATCCCGAAGTAGCGTCCGATTAGGTATGCGAGCACGTCGCTTTCCGCGCCCATCGACAAGCCCAGCAGAACCGTTCCCACCAGCGGGCCGGCGCCGCCGAAGTTCAGACCCAGAATGGCTAGTCCCACCATCGGACAGAACATCATAAAGATCGCCACATAAGGCGCGAACACGTAGTCCATGATGTACCCGAAGGCGATTCGTCCCACGATGATCGCCAACCCCGAGGCCGACAGCAAAGCCGTAGCGGTGGAAATCGGGATTCCGCGATCGGTTAGCATGGGCACCAGGTGAATGAGCGCCCCGGCGATTGCCATGTTGCCGAGGAAGAATGCGGCCGTCATCGTCCAGAACTTGGTCGTTCGCGCCGCTTCGGAGAAGGTCATCCCGGGAAGCGCGGCCTGCAGCCCTCCCTTATCTTTGGCCTTGATTCCCTCAACATCGCGGAATAGGATCGCCACCGGGATAAAGGCCAGCACAATAATGCCGATTCCCAGGCCGATGTAGCCTGCCTGCCAGCCAAACTCCCGCAGCAGAATTCGTGAGGCCTGCGGCACGAGGATTGTTCCGAGTCCCACACCGGCGAGCGTGATCCCCAGTGCGAGGCCGCGGTCGCTATCGAAGCGCGCCGAGACCACCTTGGAATAAGGAGTCGCTGTTTGCCCTGCGCCGACAATGCCCTGGAAGGCAAACAGCGCCAACAGGACAAACACCGAGCCGTTCATCAGCGAAAGCGACGCCGTCGCCAGCGCATACAGCACAATCGCCGGTAACAGAACCGGGCGGATGCCATAGCGGTCCAGCATCCGGCCAAACCACGGGATCGAGAGCGCAGTGAGGATGTTGGCGAGCGCCATCGCCGACGAGATCACCCCGCGGCCGAAACCGAACTGCTGGGCGACCGGCTTGATAAACACGCTGGCAGCAAACACGTTGATGGCGCCTTGACCGACGATCAACGCGAGGACAGAACCGACGACAGCCCACCATCTGTTCTTGAACATGACATTCCCCTCCCGATTGATTTCTAGTTCCAGAAGCCCAATGTCACGGCAAACTGGCGTATGGCCATCGTGTAAGTCAAGTCCATCGCTCCGGGTTCCGTTCAACCACTACGATGCCTACTTCGCCGTTTCAAGGGTGCCGAACCAATTCACGAACTTCCTTGCTCTCGCTCTAACTAGGCTTCCAGGCCGGCGACAAAGCCGCTGCGCGTAGCATGCATGATCTGCCCGCCGCCGCTTGCGTCTCCCACGACCACCACCTTCTCCGCCAGTCCGCTGATCTTCTCCGCCAACCCGTTTTCCTTCTTGTAGCCGAAGGCCAGCACCACGGTGTCGCACGGATACATCGTCGTCGTTCCGTGGCGCTCCAGCAGCACGCCGCTTTCGCAGAATTCGACCACCTTGCACCCGGTCAACTGCGTTACCCCGTTCTGATTGAGCACGCCCAGGAAGGCCAGCCTGATGCTGTCTTCCGGTTCGTCGGCGCACAAAGCCGGCAGCATGTCCGCCACCGTGATCTGCTTCAACTGCAGCGACAGATGCGCGGCCGTCTCCACGCCCACACTGCCTCCACCGGCGATGAAGACGCTGTTGCCCGTTGGCACCTTGCCCAGCAGTACGTCTTCGGCGGTAAACACGTTCGGACGATTCACGCCGGGAATGTTCGGGATGATCGGCGTCGCGCCGGTCGCCACGATCACCACGTCCGGCTTCTTCGCTCTTACGAACTCCGGCGTCAACTCGGTTTCCAGATGAATCTTGACGTTGGGCAGCTTCTTCAACTCATGGATCTCCCAGGCCGTCAAAGTAGCCAGTTCTCCTTTGAATGGCGGGAAAGCCGCCGACTTGAACTGCCCGCCTAGGAAGTCGCGCTTCTCATAAAGATGAACATCGTGTCCCCGAAGCCCCGCCGCCCGCGCCGCTTCCATGCCCGCCGGACCGCCGCCCGCGATGAACACCTTCTTGGGCGACGAGACCTTGTCCAGACAGGTTTCATACTCATGTCCCAAAGTCGGGTTCACGGCACAGCAGATGGGAGCGTCATCCCGCCCCGCCATGCCCGTGCAGCCTTCCATGCAGCCGATGCAATAGCGAATACTGGCAAAATCCTCTGCCTTCGCCTTGTTCGGCAGGTCGGGATCCGCCAGCGAACCGCGGCCCATCGCCACGAAGTCCGCCTTGCCCATCTCCAGCAACATGTCGGCCATCTGGGGATCGTTGATCCGGTTGACCGTGATCACCGGAATCTGCACGATCTTCTTCACCTCTTCGGCAAAGCCCACCGTCCACGCGTGCGGCACGACCATGGGCGACACGATGCCGTAGTTGCCGTACACTCCGCTGGATACGTGCAGCGCATCGACGCCCCAGGTCTCCAGCGAGCGGACGATCACTCGCGTCTCGGCTATCTCGCGCCCGCCGGGCCTGACTTCATCGGCGGAGATCCGGAACAGGACCGGGAAGTCCGGCCCCACCTTGCTCCGCACATCCTCGATGACCTCGCGCGGAAAGCGCAGCCGGTTCTGCAGACAGCCGCCATACTCGTCCGTGCGCTTGTTCGTGTAGGTGGACATGAACTCCGCGATCAGGTAGCCGTGCGCGCCGTGAATCTCGACTCCGTCAAACCCAGCCTTCTTCACCCGCAGCGCGGTATCGCCGAACATCGTAATAATCTCTTTGATCTCTGCCAGGGTGAGTTCGCGCGGCAGCTCGCGGCACCACGGGCAGGGAATCGCCGACGGCGCTACCGGCTGCACTCCGGCCTTGACTGAATTGGTCTGGCGCCCAGCGTGGTAAATCTGTGCCACGATCTTGGTCGCGTACTTGTGCACGCGTTCCGGCAGCGCCCGATGGCTCTCCACATGCTGGTCGTCATAAAGGCCGCCGATGTAGCGGTATCCCTTGGCTGTCGGCGCCACTGCATAATCTTCGGTGATGATCAGGCCCCAGCCGCCCTTCGCCTTAGCTTCGTGGTAGGCAATATACCGTTCGGTGGCAAAGCCATCGGTGGTGCTGTAGTTGGACACCATGGCGGGGACTACGAGACGGTTCGGTACCACCATCTTACCGATTGCGTAAGGCGTAAATAGTTTTTTGTACACTGCCATTCTCCTTATTTGCCGGGCAGCGGACGGCCGCTACCCAAACCGAACTCGCTCCCGATCTCGCAACTTCGGGCTATCCTGCCGCTCGCCGCCTTAGTTGGCGACACTCCGGAAACCAGCAACGAGCACAAACTCCCTGCGTTACTATCTTTCCTTCCACTTCGCCGGCGACGTTACGGCTTCCTGGCGATGTTCTACTGCCGCTTCGCGCCCACCATCACCACTGCGAAAGTGGCCGGCTTCGATCCCTTGTTGCGCCACGCATGTCGCGCCCCGTTGAGCACATATAGGTCGTGAGCGCGCAGATGCACGGTCCGCTGATCATCCAACTCCAGCCAGATCTCTCCGTCCAGCACCACCCCGTAGTCATAGGTGTCGGTGGTGTGCATGCCGGGACAATCCGGCTCAAAGCGGTCGACAATGCCGGGCGACTGTTGCTGATGTTCCTGGATCGCCGTGGCCCCATCGAAGGCCGGATCTGCCATAACTGAGTCCGGCGGAATGGTGAGCAGCAGAAACCGCGTCCCCCCGGGATCGGGATGGAGCGACTTCACGGTCGGCGTAGGGTCGGTTCCTGCATGGGGAACGGTTGTCCCCGCTTCGGTTGACCAAATCACGAACTGCGCGAACCCGGGCGTGTGCTGAAAGCACTTGCCCCGCACCGGAGCGCCGTCCGTAGCAACAACGGACTTGCCCGTGGAATCGTGGCTCACCACCACGCGGCGTGCGGTCATCATTCCCCCCTTGCTTGGTGCTGGCACAGCAGAACTGGGAACCAAAACTGTCACGCGATGCTACTTCCGCTTTGCGTCCTTGGGAAGTGCTTTATGACTTGGAAATCAGACTTGCGAAGTATGACCTGCCGGGCAGCACCCGTGGCCTGGGTCGGTAGCCTTCCCGGCGCCCCGCTCCAGGCGCTGGATGCCACCGCCACGGCCGCGGCCTCCTGCCCCGGTTATGGTAGGATTCTGGGCACCGTGAGCATAGAGCTGCGCCACCTTCGCTACTTCATTGCTGTTGCCGAAGAGTTGAATGTGACTCGCGCGGCCGAGCGCCTCCACACCGTACAACCCTCCCTCGGCCGCCAGATTCACGCCCTCGAGGGACTTCTCGGCGCCCCGCTCTTCCATCGCGACGGGCATCGCCTCACCCTCACCGATGTCGGCCGCAGCCTGCTGGTCGAGGCCCGCCGGTTGATGCAGGAGTTTGACTCGGTCATTCAGCGCGTGCGCACCGAGGCCGCTGTCGAGGGCGGCCGCATCACCGCCGGGTTCTTCCCTGGCGCCGAATGGCGCGTACTGCCGCACCTCCTGCCTTACCTGCGCACCAACAGCCCCGAGGTTCAGCTGATTCTGCGCACCATGATTCCCGCCGAGCAGATTGCCGCTCTGCGCAGCCGCAGCATCGATGTCGGCTTCTTGCGCGGCCCCATGGCTAGAGACCCGCTAATAACCTTTGAGACTGTCCTCGCCGACGAGATCATCGCCGTGATCCCCAGCGGCCATCCCCTTGAGAAGCGCAAGAAGGTCTCCATGCAGGAACTGGCCGAGGTGCCCATGGTCAGGATCACGCGCAATGAGACTCCGGCGTTCATCTCGGTTTTGACCTCGCTGGAAGAGCGCGCCGGCATCAAGTTCCGCACGGTTCTGGAAACCGAAGGCATTCTGGGCGTGATGGCCGCTGTGGGCGCCGGATATGGCTTCAGCCTCCTGCCTGCCTACGTGGAGCAGATCATGCCCCGCACCATTGTGATGCGCCGTCTCGACACCTATCCCCCGCCCACCACCGAACTGCTGATCGCCTTCCGCCGCGACCGCAAGGCTGCGCTCGCCCGCTTCCTTTCGCTCGTTCGCGCCTGTTTCAAGCAGGAGATGCCGCCGGTAATTAAGGAGAAATCCAGCTCTCGCCGCTAGGCCCCCGGTTCTCGCCCTGCCCGCTTCCCGTTCAGACCTCAGAGGTTCTATTTCGAAGGTAGAAAGCAGTTTCTTTATTCGGGTACTCGCAGTAGCCTCTGTTAGATTCAATTGCCTGATTTGTGCCAGCTAGGGAGCAGTCTCTGGTAAATCCACTTACGCGAGGAGGTTGGGGTGTGGAGACCAAGAAACAGCAATTAAGCGCTATGGTTGGACCGGACAATGTCTCGGACGACAGTGTCAGTCTGGCCAACTATGCTTGCGATCAGAGTTTCGTGGCGGCCCTCCGGCCGTGGTTCGTGGCCCGTCCGCAGACAACCGCGCAGGTGCAGGCTTTGGTGCAGTGGGCCAATGCGACGCAAACCCCGCTGGTGCCCGTCAGCTCGGGGGCTCCGCACTTTCACGGAGATACCGTGCCGTCATTGCCCGAGGCCGTCATTGTCGATCTGAGCGCGATGAAGGCCATCCTGCGTATCGACCGGCGCAACAAGGTCGTCGTCATCGAGCCCGGCGTAACTTATGCCGAGTTGGAACCGGCGCTGGCCAGGGAAGGCATGCGAATCTGCCGTCCGTTACTGCCGCGCGCCAATAAGTCGGTGGTCGCGAGCCTGCTGGAGCGGCAGCCCACGCTGATCCCGCGCCTCAATTACACGCTGCTTGAACCGCTGCGCGACTGCGGTGTCGTCTGGGGCACCGGGGAGATTTCCTTTACGGGTGAAGCCGGCTTCGGCCCGCTCTCGCTGGAGGCCCAATGGAAAAGCGGCGTGGCCCTGGTCGATCCCAAGGGTCCATTTTCTACTGACCTGGTGCGCCTGCTGAGCGCGGCCCAGGGGTCGATGGGCATCGTCATCTGGGCGGCGGTCAAGTGCGAGTTGATCCCCGGAGCCCACCGTTATCAGTACGTGCCGGGTGGGAAGCTCGAAGACCTGGCCGAGTTCTGCTACAAGCTCGAGCGGTTGCGGCTGGGCGACGAAGTGCTGCTGCTCAACCGGGCACAACTCTCGCGCCTGCTGGGCGCGCGTCCGGGCGATGCCCCCCGAGCTGCCGACGAACTGCCCGCCTGGGTCGTGGTGGCTGGACTCGCGGGCGCGGCTTACTATCCCGAAGAGCGCGTCGCCGTGCAGGACAAACAACTCAAGGCCCTCGGGCAGGAGTTCGGCCTCAATGTCCTGCCGTCGTTGCCGGGTGTAACGAGCGCCGAGTTCGCGGGCATCCTGGCGGGCTACGCGGGCGAGCCGCACTGGAAACTGAAGACCAAGGGCGGATGCCAGGACATCTTCTTCCTGACAACGCTCGACAAAACGCCGCAATTCGTCAAGATTGTGCAGGCGGTGGCCGAAACAGCCGGGTATCCGGTCGGCGAGATCGGCATCTACATTCAGCCGCAGCATCATGGCGTCACCCAGCACGTCGAGTTCAGCCTGCCTTACGACCCGAAGAATGCGCGGGAAGTCGCGCGGGCAAAGCACGTCTTCACCCGCGCAAGCGAAGAGCTCATCGCGCAGGGAGCGTATTTCTCGCGGCCCTACGGCGAGTGGGCCGACATGGCATACCAACGCGATGCGACAACGACCCGCGTGCTGCGCACGGTGAAACAAATCGTGGATCCGAAGAACGTGTTGAATCCCGGGAAGCTCTGCTTCTAACGGACGGGAGAGGAGAAGGGCTATGGCATTGGAAGATCTTCGCATAGACGCGATGCGCTGCACACGGTGCGCATATTGCAAGTGGATTCCGTTTGACCTAGTGAAGAGTTACCGGTTCTCCAAGGGGTGCCCCAGCATCGAGTACGGGAATTTTCATTCCTATTCGGCGGGGGGGCGGCTGGTCACAGCGCTCTCTTTGCTCGAGGGCCGCTCGACGATCACCGAGCAGGTCAAGGACTCGGTCTTTATGTGCACCCTCTGCGGGCAGTGCGATGTGAGTTGCAAGATCTGCCGCTACGACCTGGAGCCGCTGGACGACCTGCGCAAGTTCCGCGCAGCGCTGGTGGAAGACGGGCACGAACTGCCGCAGCTCCAGCCGATTCTGCAAAGTCTGCGCCAGGACTTCAATATGCTTGGCGAACCGCGCTCCAAGCGCGGCGACTGGGCGGCTGAGCTGAAGGTCAAAGACCTTTCTAAAGAGAACGCTGAAGTCGCCTTCCACGCCGGCTGCCGCTACGCCTTCGATGGCGAGCAGGGGCACGTGGCGCGCGCCGCGGTTCGCATTCTGCAAAGCGCCGGCGTCGATCTGGGCATCATGGGCGTCAATGAAAACTGCTGCGGCGGCCGCGCCTACGACATGGGATACCGCAAGGACTTCCAGACTCGGGCTGACATGAACTTGAAGGCGTGGAAGCATGCGGGCGTCAAGACTGTCGTGACGCCCTGCGCTAACTGTTACTTCACCTTCAAGCGGCTCTACACCTCCGAGGCAGGGTCGGAGATCAAGGTACTCCACACCGTAGAGTGCCTCGATCAGCTCATCCAGTCGGGCCAGCTCAAGTTCAAGCGTTCGGTTCCGCTCACCGTGACCTATCACGATCCCTGCCACCTAGGACGTCAGGGCGAGGAATACGTCCCCTGGCAAGGTCAGGAGAAGAAGATCTTCGCCCAGGCGGTCTGCTACGATCCGCCTCGCCCGCGTTACAACGGTGCCTTCGGCATCTATGATCCGCCTCGCAATGTTCTGCAGGCCATCCCCGGCGTCAAGCTGGTCGAAATGGAGAGGACCAAGGAAGGCGCCTGGTGCTGCGGGGCCGGCGGCGGCGCCCGCGAGGCCTATCCCGAGTTTTCGCAGGCGACGGCGCGGGAGCGTATCGAGGAGGCGCGGTCCACCGGCGCCGAGGCGATTGTCACCGCCTGTTCCTGGTGCGAGCGCAACTTTATGGACGCCGTCAAGGATGACGGTGCGCCGTTGAAAGTAATGGACGTTCTGGACCTGGTCGAGAAGGCCATTTAGGCGAAGGAGAGAGCTATGGAAATACCGCGAGATGCCTATCGCGCGATCGAAGACGTCGTAGGGCCGAAGAATGTCACCGACGATCCCGCCTTCCTGGACTCATACGCCTTCGAAGTGATGGCGGAGACCGTCCGGCCCAACCGCAGCCACTTCATGCCCCGGCCGTGGGCTGTTGTCATGCCTGCTTCGACCGAAGAAGTGCAGAGGGTCACCCTGATCTGCAACAAGTACAAGATCAAGGTGAAGCCGATCTCCACGGGCTGGTATCACTGGGCGGCGCCCCTCACCGAGAACACCCCGACCGTGCAGTTCGATCTGCGACGCATGAACCGCATCATCGACATCGACGAGAAGAACCGCATCGCCATCATTGAGCCTTACGTGATCGGCGCGCAGCTCCAGGTTGAAGCCATGAAGCGCGGCCTCACCTTTGGCATCATCGGTGCCGGCTGCTCCACCTCCGTGCTGGCCGGAGCGTGCGCTTACACCGGCATCGGGCCGTCGGCCTTCAACATGGGCGGCAACGCCGAGAACCTGCTCGGGCAGGAGTGGGTCACGCCGGGCGGCGAGATCATCCGCACCGGCTCGCTCAGCGCCAACTGCGGCTGGTTCTGCTCAGAGGGGCTGGGGCCGAGTCTGCGCGGCATTACCCGCGGCATCTTCGGATCGCGCGGCGGCTTGGGGACATTCACCAAGTGCGCCATTAAGCTGACGCATTGGCCCGGCGAGCCGGTCCTTCAGGCCCAGGGACGCCCTCCAGGATACCGGCTGCCGGTGCATGAGAACTTCCGCGTATACACCATCGGCGCGCCCGATTGGGAGGCGTGGGCGAACTGCTATTACGAGATTTACGACAACAACGTCGGCATGGTCTTCCACAAGCAGTTTGGACTCGCGGGCGCCGACCTGGCACCCGCGTTGTGGCTCACCTATATCGATCCGCACAAGACGCTGAACGACGTGGAAACGGCCGCGCAGGACCCGGCCATCCGCCAGCTCACCGAGGACGCCCGCATCTCCTTCCAGTTCATCATGGCGGGCAACACCACCGATGAGATCGAGTTGCAGGACAAAATCCTCGATGCCATCCTGGCCAGCACCGGCTGCTACAAAGTGAAGCGCTACTGTGAAAAGGACATGGCCGAGTTCACCAACATGTACATGATGCGGCTCGGCCACAAGCACTGCAATTACCTGTGGGTGGGCGGCTACGTCGGCAGTTGGATGCAGGCCGGAACGCCCGACTATGTGAAACGCTATGCGCCCGTCGCCGTCAAGAGCTTTGCCTGCGACCAGGAAAGCAACACCCTCGTGAAATGCGGCGGTGATGCGCTGATGGGACCCGGCAGCGCCCTTCCGGGCGGCGGCCACACCGGACTCGAGCAGTTCGTCTCCTATGATTCGGCCGATGACGCTTCCATCGACGGCTGCATTAAGCACATGCAGGACGCTGGAAAAGAGGCTATCGCCGCCGGCTTCCCGCCGGGCAAGGAAGGCATGTACCTGCAGGTGGGCTGGACCGACGAGCGCGTCTTTGACGCTTGGGCCAAAATGCCGCAACAGTTCATCTTCAACTTCCAGCGCAAGATTAAGGAGGCGTTCGACCCGAACGGCTTGGGCGACCGCAACTACCAGTATTTGCCTGAAGGTTGGGGACAGAAGGCTAAGCCCGATACCGCCAAGTAGTTATTGCGGTTCGGCAGTGCAGCTCCCGGCCTGCACTGCCTGACTCTTATACAGCTCGGACGTAGATCTAAGACCGGAAAGATGTAGACAGGCAAGCTGCATTTTGAATAGTTGGGAGGGCGTGGCGACATCGTTTGATCGCGCAAGAGCTGATTGCGAATAGCATCTCGGTCGGTGGCGTCCAATACCCGCTGGAGATTCTGATGCGGGACAGCCGGTCTGACCCGAATCGCGCCGCCGAGGTTGCTTCCAGCCTGATCAAGGCCGATACAGTGGACCTGCTCATCTCCGGATGCCATGTCGATACCATCAACCCGGTAGCCGACCAGGCCGAAATCAATGGCGTCCCCTGTATTACGACTGACGCGCCGTGGCAGGCCCATTTCTTTCCTCGCGGCGGCAAGCCCGATAAGGGATTTGACTGGACGTATCACTTCTTCTGGGGCCTGGACGATATTGCCGCCGTATACGTGAACCTGTGGAAGGAGTTGCCGTCGAACAAAGTGGTCGGGGCGCTGTGGCCCAATCACGCAGCCGGCAACGCCTTTGCCCACGATTTGCCGCCGGTGAAGGAGAGGGCCGGCTTCAAGCTGGTCGACGCGGGCCGCTTTCAGGAGACGATCAGCGATTATTCGGCTGTCATCAGCCTGTTTAAGCGGAACAACGTCGAGGTAGTGACCGGCATACTCACGCCGTCCGGGTTCACAACGTTTTGGAGCCAGGCGGCGCAGCAGGGATTCAAGCCCAAGATAGCGACGGTTGCGGCGGCGGTGCTATTCCCGGCGGCGGTCGATGCCATCGGCGAGCGCGCGGTGAACCTGAGCACGGAGGTGAACTGGTCGCCGGGGTTCCCGTTCAAGTCCGGACTGACGGGCCAGACTGCCGCCCAGTTGTGCGCGCAATGGGAACAGGCGACCCAGAAGCAGTGGACTCAGCCCATTGGGCACAAGCATGCCCTGTTAGAGGTCGCCATCGACGTGCTCAAGCGCACGAAGAACATCGATTCGCGTGAGTCGGTCCGTGACGCCATCGCCGCGACCAATTACGACTCCATTGTCGGGCGCGTGCAATGGTCGGGAAAGCCGTTGAAGAATATTGCCACCACGCCGCTGGTTGGTGGCCAGTGGGTGCGAGGAAAGAAGTTCAAGTACGACCTGCTCGTTGTCAGCAATGAGACGGCGAAGGATATTCCGCTCTAGGCAGCCATGAACCCGCTGTGAAGCGGCGGCAAGACTTGCTTGGCCTGACAATCGGCTGAAATTCGCAGCGCGCTGTGCGCTGCGCGGGGGAGGGTCCGGGCTCGTCAAGGGCCTCTCTGGAAGG
>CAINCZ010000049.1 GCA_903847195.1 uncultured Acidobacteriota bacterium
GCCGGCGATGCCTTGATGACCCAACTGGGTCCTTATAGCGCCGCGAAGCAGAACTACTCCAACTCCGACTACGACGCGCGTCATTACCTGAGCGCCAACATGGTGTATGACCTGCCGTTCAAGAGCAGCAACAAGACCGCCAACATCTTCATCAAGGGTTGGAAGGTCAGCACCACGTGGTTTGCTCGCACTGGCCTGCCTTACTCCGTGATCGACACCGACTACATTGCCAACGGCTACGGGATCGGTAATGCACCAGCCAACCTGACTGCCCTCCCGGGCGTTATCGCTGGTAGCTCTCCGGTCCTGTGCAGCACGCCGAAGAACGTCAACCCTGCGGTCCAGGGCGGCGACATCACCCAGTGCTTGGATGGGAACGCATTCAGCACCGATTACACCGGTTGGGGTGGCAAGCGCAACACCTTCCGTGGTCCGAAGTACTTCAACGTCGACGCCAACGTTGCCAAGACCTTCCCGATCAAGGAACGCCTCAACCTGCAGATTGGTGCGAACTTCTTCAACGTTCTCAATCACGCCAACTTCGACGCGCCGGATCCGAACGTTGCTTCCGATACCTTTGGAAAAATTTCGGGTATGCAGCAGTCCCCGACGAACATCTTCGGTTCGTTCGTCAGCGGATCCGCATCGCCGCGCTTGATCCAGCTCACCGCGAAGTTGAACTTCTAAGGAGAGCTGGCGGGTAAGAATTTACTGGAACTTTCATTTCTGACAACCGAGGTCCGCGGTTGTTTGGGGAGCTGCGAAGCTCCCCACTTTTTTTGTCTGCACGATTCAGGTGCCCCACCTTCGCGCGCCGTCTTGGGCGCGCTAAGGTGGGGGTTTTGACTTTGTCCGGATGATCCGCCAAAACAAAAACCCCACCCGCGCAATCGCGCAAATGGGGCAGTTTCAATCTCTGGTGCCCCACATCTGCCGCTTTTGGCAGATGTGGGTTAACTCCTATCCCTTGGCCGCCCCTGCCGCA
This sequence comes from uncultured Acidobacteriota bacterium, assembly GCA_903847195.1. The sequence continues at coordinate 986 of CAINCZ010000049.1, forward strand.
TGCGCGGCGTGCAGCGACTGCAGCGTATTCACCGTTATCCGTCCCTGCTGCAGCGCGGCGATTCCTTCCGCCGCCGCCCGTGCCGCCGAAAGCGTCGTGATGATCGGCACCCGGTAGGTCACCGCCGACCGCCGTATCGCCTTCTCGTCAAACCAGGGCTGCAGGCCTTGCGGCGTGTTGATGATGAGCTGGATCTTCTCTCCCTTCACCCAGTCCACCGCGTTGGGACGTCCCTCGTTTACCTTGTAAACCCGCTCCACCGGCAGTCCGGCGCGCTCCAGCACCCGTGCCGTGCCGTCGGTCGCCACCAGCGTGAAGCCCAGCTCGGTAAAGCGCTCGGCCACCGCTGCGATGTATTTCTTGTCGCGGTCGGCCACCGAAATGAACACCTGCCCGCGCGTCGGCAGCCGCTGGCCCGCCGCCAGTTGCGCCTTGGCAAAGGCCTCGCCAAACGTGCTGGCCACGCCCATCACCTCGCCCGTCGAGCGCATCTCCGGACCCAGCATCACGTCGCAGCCCTGGAACTTCTGCCAGGGGAAGACCGGCGACTTCACGTAGTAGTAACTGCCCGTCGAAAGGTCAGTACCCTTCTCGATGTTCTCCGGCAGGAACTCGCGCAGCTTGCGTCCGGTCATCAGCCGCGCGGCAATCTTCGCCAGCGGCACGCCCGTCGCCTTCGACACATACGGCACCGTGCGCGAAGCCCGCGGGTTGACCTCGATCACATAAACCTTGTCGTGCTGGATCGCGTACTGCACGTTCATCAGGCCCACCACGTTGAGCGCGCGCGCCATCTGGAACGTGTGCTTCCGGATCGTATCCAGCAGGGGCGCCGAGATATCGACCGTCGGCAGCACGCACGAAGAATCGCCCGAGTGAATGCCGGCCTCTTCGATGTGCTGCATGATGCCACCGATCACCACGTCTTCGCCGTCGCACAGGCAGTCCACGTCGATCTCGATCGCCTGCTCCAGGAAGTGGTCGATCAGCACCGGCCGCTCCTGCGAATACTCCACCGCCTGGAGCATGTACTGCTCCACCATCTTCTCGTTGTAGGCAATCACCATCGCCCGTCCGCCCAGCACATACGACGGCCGTACCAGCACCGGATACCCGACCTTCTCGGCCGCCTCCAGCGCGCCTGCCACGCTCGTTGCCGTCGCACCGACCGGTTGCGGGATACCCAGCTCCACCAGCAGCTTTCCGAAGCGCTTGCGGTCCTCCGCCAGATCGATCGACTCCGGCGACGTGCCGATCACCTTCACGCCGTTCGCTTTCAAGGGCAGCGCCAAATTCAGCGGCGTCTGGCCGCCGTATTGCACCAGCACTCCCACGTCGGCTCCGCTGCTGGTCTCGTGCTGATACACGGCCATCACGTCTTCCATCGTCAGCGGCTCAAAGTACAGCCGGTCGCTGGTGTCGTAATCGGTCGATACCGTCTCGGGATTGCAGTTCACCATGATCGACTCAAAGCCGTCTTCGCGCAGCGCAAACGACGCATGGCAGCAGCAGTAGTCGAATTCAATCCCCTGCCCGATGCGGTTCGGACCCGAGCCGAGGATCATCACCTTCTTGCGATCGGTCGGCGCCGCCTCGTCTTCTTCCTCATAGGTCGAGTACAGGTAAGGTGTGTGGCTGACAAACTCCGCAGCGCAGGTGTCCACGTGCTTGTAAACGGGGTGAATGTCGGCGGCGCGCCGCAGCTGCCGCACGCCGTCCGGCCCCTCATCAAGCCCGATCAGCGCGGCAATGCGCGCATCGGACAATCCCATGCGCTTGGCCGCGCGCAACTGATCCGCTTCCAGGCCGTCATGCGGCAGTTGCCGCAACTGCTCTTCGGCCTCGGTCACTTGCTGCAACTGGTGCAGGAACCACGGATCGATGCCCGTCAGCCGCGCCAATTGGTGCAGGGGCATCTTTAGCCGCAGCGCGTGGCGCAGATAGGTCAGCCGCTCCGGATGCGGCGTTACCAGCCGCTGAATCAGGATCTGCGGCTCGATGGGTTCAAACCCGGCGCGCTTGCCGGTGTCGAGCGAGCGCACGCCCTTGAAGAGCGCTTCCTTAAAGGTGCGGCC
>CAINCZ010000050.1 GCA_903847195.1 uncultured Acidobacteriota bacterium
GCCGCAGGATCTCGCCCGTCATCATCAGCTCGCTGATGAAGTACTGCTTGGCTTCAAACCTCCGCCCGACCTCTTCCACGCCCTGCTGGCAAGCCGCCAGAATCTCGGTGGCCGGCACCTGCGCCGCTACCGCCGCCTTCACCGCTTCGAGCGCCTGATCTTCTTCCACTTCACCCAGCGCTGCCTTGATTGCTTCCAGTTTGTCCACAAGCACCTCGATGGATTTCAGCCCGGGTAAGCCCGGTGCCGTCGGAACGCCACGCACATGGATCGGCGCAGCGCCCTAACGCTTTCATCTGCTTTGGCGGCAGCCTATGCGACCGAACGCTGAGTGTCAAGGGGATTTCGAACTGCGGCAAGGAGGCGTTTCGAGCAGCGTGGCAGGAGCCGAGTCGCGCACGCAACGAGACACCGTCCGGGAGTCTGCAAACGGCCCCCGGGCTGCGCGGAGCAGCACCCGTCTCCGCAGGTTGCGGCCGTGCCGCCGCTGTGACCAGTCACGCTGAACCCTGCCACTGCGACGAGAGCACGATGTGCTCCGGCGCAATCACCGGTGACGATTCCGCCAGGATGGAGGCCCGCTCCATCACGTGCCGCAACTCGCGGACGTTGCCTGGCCAGTTGTGGTGAACGAGCTTTTCCATGGCGGCATGGCTGATGCGGCCGGCTGCGGCGCCGAACTCCCGCAGGAAGTGCTCGGCGAGCGAGCGCAAATCGCCACTCCGCCGGTTCAGAGGCGGCAGCGCAATCGGAAACACTGAAAGCCGGAAGTACAGATCTTCACGGAACTGGCCGCTGCGAGCCCGTCGTTCCAGGTCGATGTTGCTGGCCGCAATCACCCGCACGTCCACGCGAAACACATCGGCGCTGCCGAGGCGCTGCACTTCTCCATTCTCAAGAAAGCGCAGCAGCTTGGATTGCAGGTTCAGGGGCATATCGCCGATCTCGTCCAGAAATAGCGTGCCGTTGTGCGCGGCGTGAATTCGCCCGATGCGCGACTGGACCGCGCCGGTAAAGGCTCCGCGCAGGAATCCGAACAACTCGGACTCCAGCAGCTGCTCCGGAATGGCCGCGCAGTTGATCGTGATCATCGGCTTGCCGGCACGGCTGCTCAGCTGATGCACCGCTCTCGCGATGAGTTCCTTGCCGGTTCCGGTGGCGCCCGTGATCAATACGGGGGTATTGCGCGGCGCCACCAGCCGGGTCATGCGGTAAACGCGCGCCATCTCTAGGCTCGTGCCCACCATGTCGGGAAGCAGTTCCGGACGAGGGACGGCGGCGTAACGCCCATCGGCGGTGATGGGAGGCACGCGCGGAGGCAACACCTGAACTTCGCTGTAGCCGCCTTCGCGCTCCCGTTCTCCGTCCCGGCGCGAGAGTAGGCGCACCAGCTCCTGGACCGCCGCGCCGGAATTCTCCTCGGCAGCCAGCGGCTGGCGGTCAGAGCCATCCAGTACCACGACCGACAGACCCGGATAACGGCCCCGCGCCAGCGCAGCGACCTCGCCGCTCTCCAGATCGGGCAGCACCTCATCCAGCAACAGCACCTGGCAGCCGCTCTCCTCCAGGCGGCTCAGGGCCTCGGCTCCGCTGTCCACCACCAGCGTGCGCCAGTGTGCGGCCGTCAGCGTGGTTATAATCTCGGATCTCAGCTCCCGCTGCGCGCTCACCACCAGCGCAGCAGGCCTTGGATCGCCGTACGATACGGTTGCCGGACTCGCCATTTCTCCACCCGTCTGAGTTTCTACACCAGAGGACTGCCACCCTGAGGGCAGCGCCTCGTCAAGCTGCCGCTACCTGGTAGCCGATGCCACGCACGGTATGGATCAGTTTCAGGTTGAACTCATCATCGATTTTCTTGCGCAGGTAATTGATGTACACATCGACCAGGTTCGTGTTGGCTTCCAGCCCGAAATTCCATACGTGCTGCAAGATCCGGGCCCGCGCCAGCGGGGCTCCCGGATTACACATCAGAAACTCAAGCAACGCGAACTCCTTCGGCGTCAGTTCGATGGCCCGGCCACGGCGTTCCACCCGCCGTTCCAGCCGGTCCAGTTGCAAGTCGGCCACGCGCAGCACCGCCCGGGCCGGATGCGAAAGCCGGCGCCCCAGCGCCCGCACCCGTGCACACAGTTCCTGCAACGAAATCGGCTTCACCAGGCAATCGTCGGCGCCGGCGTCCAGCAGCGCAATGCGCTCGGCAATCTGCCGGCATGAGCTCAACGCCAGCACCCCGCCAAATGGCCGCGTCGAGCGGAGCGCCCGCAGCAGTTCCATGCCGGCCCCGTCGCCGTCCGTATTCACGATTGCTATGTCGTAGTCAATCTCGGAAATGAGCCGCCGGGCCACGGCCGTCTCTTTCTCGCCCTGCACGTCGTGCCCCGCTGCTTCCAGCATCTGCCGCAGCAGGCACGCCATGGCCTCGTCGGATTCGATCATCAATATTCGCATCGCCAGCCGCCAAGTAGTGATTCTGCACGCGCAGCTGCGGAGAAAGGAAGTCCAGTGCGAACGGTTTACAGGTGGGCAATCCGTATCCGGGAGGCGTTCGGTTTTGGGAACCGGACAACGACCGGCTTACTTGTGTCGGTACCAGTGAGAAGCGCCGACCGGAATGCGCTCGAAGTTGTCGTCCAGGTTCATCGTCGTCTCGGCCGAGCCAAGCACGAGATAGGCATCGCGCCGTATCACCCGGCGCACCTGCGCCAGGATGCGGCGCTTTACGTCCACGTCGAAGTAAATCAGCACGTTGCGCAGAAACACCACGTCAACGCTGGAAACTTCCGTCCAGGGTTCGGCTGCCAGATTCATCGGGCGGAAGCTGACCAGTTTGCGAATCTCCGGGCTGATCTCCCACTCGCCGCCTTTCGCGCTGAAATAGCGGGCCAGCAGGCGTGCCGGCAATCCACGATTAACCTCGAGTTGGCTGAACCTCCCCTCGCGCGCCCGTTCCAGAATGCGCCCCGAAATGTCGGTCGCTACCAGTTTCAAGTCCCATCCCAGCAATTGCGGAAACTGCTCCCGGATGATCATGGCGATGCTGTAAATCTCCTGCCCGCTGGAGCAGGCGGCGCTCCAGATATTCAGGCGGCGCTCCGTGGCTCGCCTGACCATCAGTTCCGGCAGGATTGCGGACCGCAGGCTGTCGAAGGGCGTCAGGTCGCGGAAGAACCAGGTCTCGTTATTGGTCATCGCGTCCAGGATCTTGCGGCGCAGACCGCCGCCCAGGTCGCGACGCGCGGATTCCAGCAACTGCTGCACCGAGCCGACTCCTGCATGCGGCAGCAACGGCGTAAGCCGGCACTCGGCCAGGTAGTGCTTGTCGGCATCCAGCATGATCGCCGAGTTCTCCCGCAGAAATGTTCGCAGATACTCAAATTCGGCGGCGCCGATCATGATTGAGTCCCCGTTGCCCGTAGCGGTGCTGTCAAGCCGATGCCCAATCGGCGCGTTATTTCGGGGGCGATCTGCGGGAGCGGCAGAACTGCGTCGGCCAGCCCCTCGCGTGCGATGTAGCCAGGCATCCCCCAGACCACGGATGTTGCCTCGTCCTGCACGATGATCTCCGCCCCGCAGTTGCGTAAATTGCGGGCTCCGAGCAGCCCGTCCTGCCCCATCCCGGTCAGCACCACGGCCATCGCCCCACTGCCATAGACCTCGGCCACGGAGCGGAACAGCACGTCCACCGACGGACGGCAGGAGTTTTCCGGAGGCTGCTGCGTCAGCCGCATCTTCACCTGCGTACCCTCACGGACCAGCGCGAGGTGATAGTCGCCGCGGGCGATCCAGGCTTCACCGGGCAGCACCACCGCGCCTTCCTCCGCCTCGCGCACGGGAAACGGACACTTGGAGGCAAGCCGTTCTGCCAGGAAACGCGTAAACAGCGGAGGCATATGCTGCACAATCAGCAGCGGCACGCGCAGTTGGGCAGGCAGGGCGGAAAGCAAACAGGTCAGGGCATTGGGACCACCCGTGGAGCTGCCGATGGCGACCACTTCCGTGCGGCGTCTTCCGGCTGTGCCAACGCTCGCAGGCAAACGGCGAGCCAGGGCGGCACGGCGCACCTGCAGGTTGCGGCTCGAACAAAGTGCCTTGATGCGCGGCGCCAGTTCACGCCGGATCACCTGCGGCGCCTGCCCGGCGCTCGCACTCGATGGTTTGGTGACGTAATCGTTGGCCCCCTGCGACAGGGCTTCCAGCGTAGCCTCGGCGCCGCGCTCGGTGAGGGTGCTGAACATGATGACCGGCAGCTGCGGCCAGCGGCGCCTGATCTGCGCCAACGCCTCCAGCCCATTCATCTCCGGCATTTCGATGTCCAGCGTGACCAGGTCCGGCGACAGGCGCGCGATCCCGTCCAGCGCCAGCGCGCCGTTGGAGGCCGTAGCTACCACCTCCATCTCCGGATCGCCTCCCAGGCCCTCCGACACCAGCCGGCGCATCACCGCCGAATCGTCCACGACCAGCACCCTGTGCTTCATCATTGCCACTCAGAACCCGAGTATTTGGAGTTTGTCCCGAACCACTTCCGGGTTGAACGGCTTCATCATGTATTCGTCGGCTCCGCACAACAGCGCGCGCTGGACTTCCTGCAACTCGCTCTGCGCGGTGACCATCATGATGCGCATCTGGTCGAAGCGGCTGTCGGCGCGGACGGTGCGGACCAGGTCAACCCCGCTCATGCCGGGCAGGTTCCAGTCGATCAGCGCCAACTCTGCTGCGCCTTCCTGCTGCAGAACATCCCAGCCGGCCTCGGCACTGCCGGCCTCAAGCGTCTCAAAGCCCGCCTTCTTCATGTGCATCTTCAACACACTGCGCATCGTGCTGGAGTCATCCACAATCAGCGCTCGCATAGTTCACCTTCTCTGGCGGTCGTTTGCCCGGGCTTGCTCATAGCGGCAATCTTCATTAGCTCACGCAGTACCCGGCGCCTCGACCGCCTTCTCCATCTTCAGCACTAGCAACAACCTGTCCTTCAGCTTGTAGACTCCGCTGATCATCTGGCGGGCAAGACCTGCTAGGGTATCCGGCGGCGGCTCGAAGCTGCCGTCTTCCACCTCCACCACGTCACCGATCTCATCCACCAGCAAACTGACAGCGCCGTCGGCCGTGCGTACGACCACATTCATCGGCTCAACTCCGGCAGCGCGCGGCGGCATCTCCAGCAGACGCCGCAAGTCGATGGCGGTTACGATCTGGCCGCGCAGATTCAACAGGCCGCCAATTGTCGGCTGCGCCAGTGGAACCGGCGTGGTCTGCTGACAGCGCAGCACTTCCTGCACTTTGTGTACCTCGACGCCAAAGGCCGCGCCGTCTAGAAAAAAGGTGCAAAACTGCTGCCGTGACGCCATGTTCAACTCCTTGCTTCGAGCATCAACGACGGCATGCTGCCGGCAACCAGCGCCGGCAGATCCAGCATATCCGTCACCCGCTGCCGAATCACCGCCGAACCCATGATTCCCGGGCGCGGCGCACAGCCTTCCACCACCACGCCCTGCTCCACCACATCTAGGATCCGGTCCACAACCAGCCCCACGCTTTGGCCTCCGCAGGTGTAGACGATCACCTGCAGCGAGTCTTCGGCCTCCGGCGACACCTGCACCCCCAGCACCTCGGAGATCCGCACCAGCGGCATGATCTCGCCGCGATACTGAACCACCTCTTCCCGCGCCGTGCGTTCAATGGTGCTGGACGAAAACTCCTCCAGGCGCGCTACCAGTTGCAGCGGCACCGCCATCTGCCCCTGGCTGCCCACCTGGAACACCAGCCAGCTCTTGTGCTTCTGCTCCTGCAGGTCAACACCGGCCAGCCCGGCCTCGGCCATTCTGCGTTCCTGTTTCTCGGTGACGATGGCCGCCTGCTGGGCCAGTCCCATCACATCCAGAATCAGTGCCACTCTTCCATCGCCCATGATCGTCGCCCCGGCAAAGGCGCTGATGCCCTTCAACTGCTTTCCGAGCGGCTTGACCACAATCTCTTCGGTGTCGTTGATCTCGTCCACCACCAACCCGAACTGGCGGTCGCCCGCCTGCAGCACGACGATGTTCGTCGCCTCGTCCGCCCCGCGTGTTTCGCCTTTTCCGTAAAGTTGCTGCCGCAGGAAGACCAGGGGCAACAGTTGCCCGCGCAGGCGATACACGGGAACACCGCGAATGCGCTCGATTCGATCCGCCAGTTCCCCGTCCAGCCGGACCAATTCCAGCAAGCTGACCTGCGGAATCGCGAAGCGTTCACCGCACGCCGTTACCACCAGCGCGGGAATAATGGCCAGCGTGAGGGGGATCTTGATCTTCAGCGTGGTTCCCTGACCAGCCGCACTGTAGATGTCGACCGCACCGCCGATGCGCTCGATGTTGGTTCGCACCACATCCATGCCGACGCCTCGGCCGCTGACGTTGGTGACTTTTTCCGCCGTCGAGAAACCAGGGCGAAAGACGAGGTTCGTCAATTCGCGGTCCGACATGCGCTCCGCCTGCTCGGCGCTCACTAGCCCGTTGCGCACCGCCTTCAGGCGCACCCGCTCCAGGTTGATGCCGCTGCCATCATCGCTGATCTCAATATTGACCTGCCCGCCCTCGTGGAAGGCCCGCAGTTTCAGCTTCCCTTCCAGCGGCTTTCCCGCTGCCCGCCGCTGTTCGGGGCTTTCCAATCCGTGGTCCACCGAGTTGCGGACGATGTGCATCAGCGGGTCTTTGACGGCCTCGATGATCGTCTTGTCCAGTTCGGTTTCACTGCCTTCCAGTTCCAGCCGGACCTGCTTGCCGACCGAAAGGGCCAGGTCGCGGACAATGCGCGGAAACTTATTCCAGATGTTGCCGATCGGTTGCATGCGGGTCTTCATCACCGCCTCCTGCAACTCAGTGGTGATCAGGTTCAGCCGCTGCGCGGTGTTTACAAACACGGCCTCCCCGCGCGCTTGCGTGAACTGCAAGATCTGGTTGCGGGCCAGCACCAGTTCGCCGACCAGGTCCATCACCTTGTCCAGCAGCCCCACATCCACGCGCACGTTGTTGGAAGCCTGCGCCAGCCGCGCTTCGTCGTATCCGCCCTGCGGAGCTGCGAACGCCGCTGCCGCCGCCTGGTTCGGTTTTGCTGCGGACGCAATCGCTTCCGCCTCCGGCGCTGCCGGGTCCCCTCGTTTTGCCTTCTGCGGTTGAATGGGCGCCGCCACCGCAGCCTGAATGCCGCGCGGCGCGTTGTGATCGGGCACGGCGGCCTTGCCGGCCGTGGCTGCATCGAATGTGGCTGGAACAGAAGGAGCAGGGTTCAGCAGTTCGGCGAGCAGATCTTTTACTTCCAGAAACTCCCTGTCACTCTCTCCGCCGGTACTCTCGATCTGCTTGAGATACCAGCGCAAGGCGTCGGCCATGGCCAGCAGCGCAGTCGTGATCTGCGGATTCAGCCGCATCTTGCCGTCGCGCATGCGGCTGAGCAGGTTCTCCCCGCCGTGCGCAACCGACTCCACGCGCCCGAACCCCAGTACGCCGCCGGCACCCTTGATGGTATGCACCGCCCGGAAAATGGCCGCCAGCAAGGGAGCAGAGTCGGGCTCTTTTTCCAACTCCACCAGGCTGCGGTCCAACTGGTCCAGCAGTTCGTTGCACTCCACCAGAAACTCGCGGACGATGTCTTCCATCCCGTCGCTCATAGCCCGCATATCGGCAGGAGCGCACCGCTGCTGTGGTGATATCAGCCGGGCAAGCCTCGCATTCTCCCAAAATGGAACGTGCGCCGTGCCTATGCCTCGCTCATCGGCCTCCGCTGCCAGCCCGCCGATCCTGGCGAAGGCGAATCCTCGGCCACATCGACGGAGTCAAACCATGCGTGAGGTTCGGGGAAAATGCAGAGACTCCAGTTGGGTGATTTCGAGCTGACCGTCCTTTCCGACGGCAACTACGAACTGTGGCGATCACCTGAAATCGAAGCGGCGGGAGAGCGGGCGGCCTGAGCGTTGCCAAGTCTTGACGGAGGTAGCGCGGTGCACGGAAGTAGCGGTGCCGGGTGCCCAAACCTCAA
>CAINCZ010000051.1 GCA_903847195.1 uncultured Acidobacteriota bacterium
GCAGGTTAAGACCAACCAGATGAAAGACTGCCTTACCAAGATCTATGCCGATCGCTTGTAGCTCCATGGGACGTCTCCTCCGTACGTTCTTATACCTCAGCTGCCACCTGGGTGGCGGCGGACCATCCCATTAAGTAGGCCAGTAGGGCGGAGCAAAAGGGAGCCAGTAGCGCGTGCAGTGACCGGGAAGCAGGGTGCGGGCGGTCAGCGGCCGGAGGGTGGCTCCCGTTTACGGCGGCTCTGTTTGAGCCGGTAGCTGTCGCCGTTCATCTCCAGGATGTGGACATGATGGGTGAGCCGATCCAGCAGGGCTCCGGTGAGGCGTTCGGAACCGAGCACCTCCGTCCACTCCTGAAACAGAAGGTTCGAGGTGACCATGGTTGAGCCGCGTTCGTAGCGTTGGCTGAGCATCTCGAAGAGCAACTCGGCGCCGGTCTTGGACAGTGGTACGAAGCCCAGTTCATCGACGATGAGCAGTTCGTAGGCAGCAATCTGCTTCTGGAATCGCAACAGCTTCTTCTCGTCGCGCGCCTCAATCAACTCGCTGACCAGCGCGGCGGTGGTGGTGAAGCGGACGCGGTGGCCACGCTGGCAGGCGGCGAGGCCGAGAGCCAGGGCGATGTGCGTCTTTCCGGTGCCGCTGTTGCCGAGCAGCAACACGTTCTCGCGACGAGCGAGAAACTCGCAGCGCGCCAGTTCCAACACCATCGTCTTGTTGAGCGATGGGATGGTCAGGAAGTCGAAGCTGTCCAGGGCCTTGACCACCAGGAAGCGGGCTTGCCGGATGCGGCGTTCGATGGCCCGGCGTTCGCGCTCCAGCAACTCCAGTTCGGCCATGCGTAACAGGTAGCCGGGATAGTCGGCCTGCTGGACGGCGCACTGCCGCGCCACCTTGTCGTACTCGCGCAGGATGGTGGGCAGCCGCAGTTGCTTGAGGTGATGTTCCAGCAGTAGCTGTGGCGTGTCGGCCGTCTGGGGTGTGGGGTTCGTTGCCTCGCCGCTCATGCGCTCACCGCCGCTACCAGCAATGTCATGTAATCGGCGGCCTGCGTGGTACGCACCCGCGTCAGCGGAAGATGAGGATAGTTCTGCAGGTCCAGCCGCGGCGGCCTGCGCTCAATGCGGCACAGCAGCAGATGCTTCACCGCGTCGAAGCTGATCGTGCCCAGATGCAGGGCGTCTTCGACGGCGCCCCGCACTTCATCGAGCGTGAAGGTCTCCAGCAGCCGCAGCACCTGCACGTACTCCCGGCTGCCCTGCTTCTTCAGCCGGGCCTCCAACAGGCGGCGCAGTTGGGCGAAGCACTCGGGCAACCGCCAGCCGACCAGGGGTGCGGCTTGATCCAGCGCGCGGGTCTTCTGCTCGAGCAGCGCCAGGTAATGCAGCGGATCGAAGACTACCGCCTCGTGCTCATAACTGCGCTCGTGCCGAGCAATTACCTCACTGCCGCAGGCGATCACCACAGCATGCACGTAGCCCTTCACCCAGACCTGGCGGTGTCCATACTGGGTGGGCACCGAGTAATCGTTCGCGCGGTAGCGGGCCAGCGCCAGAGAGTTCACCCGGGTCGAGATCTTCTCGCAAGCTTCATAGGGCGCAGCCGGCAGCGGCAGCATCGCGGCGCGATCGCGCTCGAAGCGTTCCTCGATCGTCTCGCGGTGTCCACGCAGCCGCCGCTGGCGGCGCTTCCGGCACTCTGTTTCCAGATGCGCGTTCCACTCATCCCAGCTATTAAAGCGCGGAATGGGCACCATGAAGTTACGCCGTGCATAGCCGACCAAGCCTTCCACCTTGCCCTTGTCGTTGCCCTTGGCCGGGCGGCCGAACTTATCGGCGAATAGATAATGGCTCTGCAACTCGGAGAAGGCGCGCGTCCTGACTCGCTCCTCCCCGCCCAGAATGCGGGCCACTACGATCTTCGTGTTGTCGTACAAGATCCGCGTGGGCACCGCGCCAAAGTAGTCAAAGGCGCGCCCGTGGCCCTCCAGAAAGGCTTCCGTCGTCTCGGCCGGAAAAGCGATCACAAAGCAATCATCCGAGTGGGGAAGGTCCATCGCCAGGAAGTGCGCCTTCCGCTTCACGCCGGCCATCACCACCCAAGCCTCACCGAAGTCGGCCTGCGCCTCGCCCGGCGCGTGCGTCAAGGGCACGAACATCTCCCGCGACCGCAGCTTCGCCGTGTGAACGTAGTCCTTCACGATGGTGTAGCCGCCCGTGAAGCTGTGCTCCTCGCGCAACCGCGCGAAGATCCGCTTGGCCGTGTGCCGCTGCTTCGGCGGCGTGCTTTTATCTTGTTCCAGAATGGCGTCGATGACGCCCACCCACGGCCCCAACTTGGGCCGCTTCACCGCCTGCTGCCGCTGGTAGCCGGGAGGCACCGCGTAGCGCAGCATCTTCTGCACCGTCTTGCGCGCTAACCCAAACTCCTGGGCAACTGTCCGTTGACTCCGCCCTTCCACCAATACCGCACGCCGAACCCGTCCATAGATCTCCACCTTGAACATCCCTCCGGTGTCTCATGAGCTTCTCTGCTTCCGCAACCAGCTCACAAAACAGAATCCGGCGGCCTACTTAATGGGATGGTCCGCCGCCACCCAGGTGGCAGCTGAGGTATAAGAACGTACGGAGGAGACGTCCCATGGAGCTACAAGCGATCGGCATAGATCTTGGTAAGGCAGTCTTTCATCTGGTTGGTCTTAACCTGC
>CAINCZ010000052.1 GCA_903847195.1 uncultured Acidobacteriota bacterium
GCGGATTCGGCCGAGACCCAGAGCTTGAGCTTGATGTAGCCGGTCAGCTCGGTGTCTTCGTTGAAGGTAACGCCAAATACGGCGTTTCCGCCCTGCGTGGAGTGATAGGAAACCTTGGCGGCGGCAGCCGGCTTGTCGGCCTTGAGCGCACCGTCGCGTCCGTCGAGGTAGAGCTTCTTATACTGCGTGCGCTTCAGCGGCCATTCGTTTTCGTTGCGGACGGTGTATTCGTCGCGGGTCTCGCGGACTTCCAGCCGCACGCGCGGCGTGGAGGTCCAGCCGTTCTGCTCGCCCTTCAGGTAGAAGTCGAAGAACTTCTTCTGGTAGGCCAGCCCGTCGCCCGCGTAGTAACGTTCCCACTTCTTGCCGCCGTGGGTGTAGAGCCACTTGTCCTTGGCCGGAATGTCGTTGAAGGCCTCAAACGTCCCGTAGGTATGCAGTCCCTTGTCGCTCCAACTGGCGCAGAGCAGGGTGGGGATGTTGATGTTGCCGAGTTGCGGCGCGCCCGAGCGCAGCTTCTGGTTGGCGGTCGGGTCCATGGCATCCACCCAGACCTTGGCGGCCTGATCGGGAGGCATCTTGCCCACGCCGGCCTTCCAGGGGCCGAGGCTGCGCAGGAAGTTGGTCTCGGGAATGCCTCCCCAGAACATCGCTTCGCGATAGGCGTCGACGAAGCCTTCCCACGGGGTGATGGCCTTCAGGTGCGGCGGCGGCGGATTGTGCGCGGCGGCATAGTACTGATTGATGGCCAGCGCAGAGACGCCGGTCATGCCGACGTTGCCGTTGCTCCACGGCTGCACGGCGGCCCATTCGATGATGTTGTAGGCGTCGTCGCCGATCTGCGTGTAGCCAGGCAGAGACAGCGGAACGGGCTTGCCGCCCGACTTCCATCCGCCGCGCTGGTCAACCACGAGTATGACGTAGTCGTTGGGCACCCAGTATGCCGGGTCGGGGCCTTCCCAGCCGGTCAGCATCGAGACCTGCATGTGTCCAACGTCAGCGCCGTGCGAGTAGACGCGGAAGACGTAGGGGAAGTAGCTGTTGGGCGGGAAGGTGCCGTCCTGCTTGTAGGTCGGCGGAGCCTGGTCCTTGCCGTAGGGCGTGAGGGCCAGGATGACCGGGAACTTGCCCGGCTTGTTGGGACGGTGGACGTTGGCCGCCAGCTTCACGCCGTCGGGCATGGAGATCATCACGTCGACTTCGGTCTTGACGCTGTCGGGAACGGGGATGATCTGGTAGGCGAGCTTACCGTCAGGCGAGGGGCGAACCTCGTACGGGTTGGTGGTCGGATGATCGATGGCCACGGCGAACGACGGCAGCAGAATGATGGCTGCCACGGCGGCAAATAACAACAGCAGGCGAAGCGGCGAACGGGAATTCATAGTTCGTTCTCCTTAGGGTGCGGCGTGAGAGTAATTCGTGCACGGTGCTCAGAAGAGACGGAAATTGTACATCGGGGGGCGATGCTGGGCGAGGGGGATTCTCGGTGGTAGCGATTCCCCACTCAAGCCGGGTGCCGGGTGTCCCACCCTAGCGCGCCGGGTGCCCCACCCTCACGCGCCCGCCGTTGGCGCGTTAGGGTGGGGGTTTTGACCTTGAATTGGTCCGACCAACACCAGCCCAAGCCCTTCCTGCGCACTCATATACCCATGCAAACAACTTCCCAAGGCGTCATCCTGAGCGCAGCGAGGGATCTGCTGTATGCCCGCCCCACCGAAAAGGCTGGGAACTGCACAATTGGCGATGTTCCAACTTTGGAGCTGCCGCAGGGGCTGAGTGGATAGGCGAGAGATGGCCGCAATGCTGTCGAGGAAATGGCCCCAAGTTGGAAAACGCCAACTCTGGGGCTCCCGCCCGCCCAGATGGCCCGGGCGGAGATAACTACCGACTGAGGCGGCGACAGGCGCAGCAGCTCATAAGTGAAGCGCAAAGACCCCGTGCGGTGCGGGGTCTTTGCGCTCCATAAGTCGGCGTTGCGCCACGCGGCGACATTCGGTCCTACTGCGCCAGCTCCACTTCGAACTCAGCGCGGCAGCCACGGCTTACCCATATTGCTCCGTTCCGCGTGTATTTCCAGGAATACCCCAGGCGGCACTCCGACTCGCTCAACTGCCGTTCCACGCGGGCGCGGCGGATCGGCCCGGGCGCAGAGCAGCTCCGAGGTCCCATATCCTGGGATTCACAGCGGACCGTGGCAAACTGGCCAGTACCGCGGCCGTAATCCCTGCCCCTGCCCCAATCACGAGCCCGGTCACCGTTGCCAGGACCAGGGCCACCAGGCCCCTCGCCGAAGACCGCGAACTCGGCGCGGCAGCCACGGTCAACCCAAACGCGGTTGCGCTCGATACCGTATGTTCTTCCCTGATCACAGGGCGACTCGCTCGCCTGCCGGGAAAAACGGATCTCGCGGTTCGGCCCGACGTCACAAAAACGCCGCTGGCCATCATTGGATTCGCAACGAACGATCGTGTCCTGGGCCAGGGCCGCCCCGGCGCAAGCGAGCGTCAGCGCAACGCACAGCGTGAGAAATCGAAAACGCATATTCTCTCCAGATCTTCCTGCTGCCTTCGAGCGGAATTGGCAGCACGATACCTTCTACAAACTGCTTGATCTCAGACTTGCCTAAGTTCGCACGCCCGTTCTCGGACCGCTGTATAGAATCGCTCACTGAGGCTGAAACGTGTATTCAAGCTGGGGCGGAAAGTTCCCCGTCGCTGGCCCACCGTTGGCGATGTTCCAACTGTGGCGGAGCAGTTGCGGGAGCCGCAGGGACTGATTGGATAGGCAGGAGATGGCGGGTGCCCCACCCTCGCGCGCCCGCCTTTGGCGCGTTAGGGTGGGGATATTGACTTTGAATAGGTCCGACTAAAATTGGTCCATGCCCTCTCTTAACACTCATATCCTCTTATAAGCAGCTCTCCAAGAAGTCATCCTGAGCGCAGCGAAGGACCTGCTTTTTGCCCGCCCCACCGAAATGATGTGGCCCACATATGCGCCAGCCTCTGGCGCACATGTGGGAACCCCACAAATGGTGAGTACCCCACAGTTGGAACAGCGCCAACTGTGAGCCACCTGCCACATCGAGAACTTTCTGGGATTTGTTCAGCCTGCCTGCATATGCTGCTCAGGCATTTATGAGACTGCTTGTAGCATCGACTGCGAGCGCGCGCAGGTGGGCACCCGGCACCACAACCACCGGCCGCGAGAAGCGGAGTAGCTAGGCTGCCGCCGCCCTGGCGCGTTCGCGCGCGGCGGGTGCGATGCGGCGCGGCTGTGTCGCTCGTTCGATAATCGGCACCAGGGCATCTGGCAACTCGCTCCTCATCACGAAATCATCTACCAGCCACAGAACCCGCTCCGGCATCTGGAAGTAGGCGGAGAGCAGGATGATCGGCAGGTTGGGAAAACGTTGCTTGATGTAGTGGGCGGCGGCCTCGGCGTCCATGCCTTCCAGCTTGTATTCCAACAGAACCGCTGCCACCGCTGTCTCTTCCAATATCTTTATCGCCGAGCGGGTGCTCGAGGCGAGCTTGACCGAATAGTTGTGGGATTCAAGAGCTGCCTGGCGAAGCTTGAGGATTTCCGGTTGGTCATCAATGCACAACACAATAGGGGCTTCCATAGTGACAACTCCTCCGTAGCTGGGCCCATTCATGGCCGGAAGTTTAGTAGGAGCGGTTGGCGAAGTCTGGTCAAAGTTGCACACTCCTGGGAATATTTGTGAGGGCAGCAGATCGCGAGCTACGTTCAGGATGACAAGACTATGAATGGGGGCAGACCGCGACTGTGCCACCGTCAAGTGACGTTCACGGATACAGCGGGATCGACCTCGGCCACGCTGGCCATCGGCACTGCGGTACCGCTGTGAAGGTCCAATTTCTCAGCCGCGTTCCTGGAAGTTAATCTACTCAAGCGGACCGCGCTGTTCGTGGATGTTCATCAAGATCACGAAGGCGGGCCGGGAACAGGTCGCTGATACGCCGAGGCCCCACCCTCGCGGTCCGCAGTTGGCCGCGTGGGTGGGATTCACTCACCCGGGAAAACTCGTCGGCTCATCTTGAAACCACCGCGCCAATTCCTGATCCGACACCCGCCGCTTCGCCTGTACCTGCCGCCTCTTATCCTTCAGCACCGCGCGCCGCTGCCACACGAATTGCAGCGCCGAAAGCAGCCGGCGATCCTTCAGCACGCAATAGCCGACGATCAGCAGGTCGCGCCACGTCGTTGGCACGATCAGCCGCCAGTAGAGCCAGCCCGAAATATTCTTCGCCCGCATCAGAAAGCGGTTCTTCACCGAGTGCCAGTTGATGAGCAGCGGCAGCTTGTTGAATCGCGCCGGAGTCACCCGTCGCACGTGCCATGCCACGGCCGTCGGCACGTAGCGGCACTTCCATCCCATGAGTTGCGCGCGCCAGCTCAGGTCGGCGTCTTCGCGGTAGGCAAAAAAATCGTCGTCGTAAAACTCGCCGCTGATCGACACGTCCTCGACCATGCGGCGCCGGTAAATCGCCGCCGCGCCCGTCGCGCCAAAGACGTATTCAGGACGCTCGTACAGCCCGCAGTCCACCTCTTCCGAACCGCGGTCGAAGTGCCGCAGGTTGCGCGTGAAGTAGATGCCCGTCGAATCGATCACCGGCTCGTCCGTGGCCTCATCCCCGGACGGCCAGCGCATCAGCTTGCCGCACAGCGAACCCGCACTCGGGTCCTGCTCGCCCGCTGCCACCAGTTCGCTGATGAAGTTCTTCTCCAGCTTCACATCCGGATTGAGCGAGAGCAGCCACTCGCCCCGCGCTTGCGCAATCGCCGCGTTCTGCCCGCCCGTGAATCCCCGGTTCTCCGCGTTATAGATAACGCGAAAGCGGCCTTCGTAGCGCCGCAGAATCTCGCGCGTCTGGTCGGTCGAGGCGTTGTCGATGATAACGACCTCAAGCGGTGAGTACTCCACCGCCGCGACCGACTCCAGGCAGGCCTCGAGCGCTGCCGCCGAGTTGTAAGTGGTCATCAGGATCGAGACAAGAGTAGGCATCTTTTCCAACAGGCTCCGCGGCTAGCAGGCTCCGCGTCCGCGCAGCACGTGCGGGATGGTCTTGAAGAATATTTTAACGTCGAGCCACAGCGACCAGTTGTCGATGTAGGTCAAATCCAGTTGCATCCAGCGGTCGAACTTCATTGCGCTGCGTCCTTCGAGCGCCCACAGGCAGGTCAGCCCGGGACGCATGCGCAGCCGCCGCCGCTGCCACTTCTCATACTGTGCCACCTCGGAAGCCAGCGGAGGCCGAGGCCCTACGAACGACATGTCGCCGCGCAGGATGTTCCACAGCTGCGGCAGCTCATCGAGACTGAACTTGCGCAGCCATCGTCCCACCGGCGTAACCCGCGGATCGTGCGCCATCTTGAAGACCGGGCCGTGCGCCTCGTTCTGGTCTTGCAGACTTTCACGCAGCCCTTCGGCATTGGCCACCATCGAACGGAACTTGTAGAGCGTGAACGGACGCCCGCCCAGCCCGCAGCGCGTCTGCCGGTAGATCGCCGGCCCCGCCGACGTGTACCTCACCAGCAGCGTAATCACGAGCAGCAGCGGTGAGATCACGACGAGCATCCATACCGCCATCACCACGTCGCACAGCCGCTTGAGCAGCAGCAGCGGCGTGTCGGGCGTGTTGGCAAAGGTCAGCAGCGGCACGCCGCGTATCTGCTCCACGTAAACGTTCGGCACGCTCAACGGCAGGAAGTCCAGGTGCACGCGCGTATGTACGCCGTCCTCCTGGCAGCGCCGCATGATCGGCTCCATCTGCTCCAGTTCATCGCGCGTGACCGCGAAGATCACTTCATCGACCGGCTGCGCCTCGATCACCGCAGGCACTTCGTTGACCGGAATCAGGCGGTAGCGTTCCGGTAGATCCGTCGGTGGCGCCTCACCCGTGTACGCCAATCCCACAATACGGTCGCCGATCGACTCGCCATGCTCGATCACCGTCACCACGTCGCGCGCCGGTGCGCCCGTTCCCACGATGAGGAAGTAGCGGAAGTTCCCCATGCGGTTCTTGAACCAGTTTGTTGCCGAGAAGAAAAACAAACGCCCGATCACCACGAACAGCAGGTCCACAGCCCACAGGCACATCACCAGCGAGCGGCTCACATACTCGCCGCGCGACAGGTACA
The DNA here is from genome assembly GCA_903847195.1 of uncultured Acidobacteriota bacterium. The sequence goes on from CAINCZ010000052.1 coordinate 6,163, forward strand.
GGCCCGCAAGCACCATCACCGAGCCGATCGTCACTAGCCCCACGCCATGCCGCGCCATGCGCCACTTCTCGCGCGGATCCACGCGGCGGTAGGTGCCCAGCACCCAGCCGACGATGGGCCACAGCACCAGCACCGAAAGCCACAGGTGCCAGTAAGTGAGCATCGGATAGGTGGGACCAAGCGGGGTGACCAGCGGCAGCAGGTGGGCGCGCAGCAGGTAGGCGACCGGGAATGCCACGACCGTCAGCGCCAGGTCGTAGGCCTGGCACTGCAATCCGTACAGCCTTGAACGGCGGGCAAACACTCTGGCGCGCCTCTCCTGAACCGGCGCAGCGATTGCGCCTCTTTGCTATAGTAAACAACCGTTATGAAGGTATTGCTTACAGGCGCTGGCGGACAACTGGCGCAAGACATCCTCGCCACCTGGACCGGGCACGAGATCACGCCTCTTGCCCGTGCCGCGCTCGACATCACCTCGGCCGCCGCCGTCGATGCCGCCGTGGATTCCATCCACCCCGACTGCATCGTCAACACCGCCGCCTTCAGCCTGGTTGACCAGTGCGAGGACCGCTACGAGGAGGCCTTTCGCGCCAACGTCTTCGCCGTCGCGCACCTGGCGCGTGCGGCCCAGCGTCATGGTGCAATCCTGGTGCAGTTTAGCACTGATTACGTGTTCGATGGCCTCAAGCGCACGCCCTACGTCGAGACCGACGCGGCCCGTCCACTGTCCGCCTACGGCGCGTCGCGGCTCTCCGGCGAATGGATGGCCAGCCACTTCTGCCAGCGCGCGCTCGTCATCCGCACCTGCGGACTCTACGGCATCGGCGGACAGTTCACCCGGACCGGCAACTTCGTCGAATCCATGTTGCGACTGGCCGCCGCCGGGAAGCCACTCCGGGTTATTGGTGACCAGATAGTAACCCCTACTTCCACGTGGGAGCTGGCACAGAAATGCCTCGAGTTGGTATCGACGTATCAATCGGACAATTTTGTGAAAAATGGTTGCCTGAAATCGAATTGCCTAGAAGTGGAATCGGGGTTCTCATCAAAAATTTTCCATTTAACAAACACTGGCGAGTGCTCATGGTTTGACTTTGCACGACAGATCTTCCGCGAGTTCGGGGTCTCGGCCGACCTCGCTCCGACCTCCGCTGCCGCGTACAACTCCCCCGCCCGCCGCCCCGCTTACTCGGTGCTGGACAACTTCCGTCTGCGGCAGGCCGGCATCGCCGACTTCCGTCCCTGGCAGGAGGCGCTGGCCCGCTACGCCCATGCCCGGCGCAAAGGCAACGCGACGCACAGTTGATTTTGAAATGGTGTTGCGGGGATTGCGGAGGCTATCGGCCCAGCAGCTCGTTGAACAGCGCCTCGTACTGCGCGGCGACGGCTTCCCAGCTGTAGCGTTCCGCAACGCGGGCCAGACCACGCCCTTGTAACTGCGCGCGCAGCCCCTCGTCTGCCAGCAGTTGCCGCATCTTTGCCGCCAAATCATCGGCTTCGAGCTGGTAGGGCAGACCGGCGTCGGCCACGGTCTCGCGGCCTTCGACGGTGTTCAAATAGAGGAGGGCGTTGCCGGCGGCCATGGCTTCGACCAGCGCCGGATGCGTGCCGCCGATCTCAAAGGCGGTGACGAAAATGCCCGCGCCCTTCTGCAGCGTCCAGTATCCGTCGCCGTAAACCGCGCCGGTAAAGCGCACGCGCGGGTCGGCGATGGACCTCAAATGAGTAACGTAGGCTTCGTTATAAGGATTGCCCCCCACCACCACCAGCGGCCAGTCGGTCTCCACCTGGCGGTAGGCGCGAATCACCAGCTCAGGGTTGTTCTCCGGCTCGAGGCGGCTGACGTAGAGCAGGTAGCGGCCCGCTTCGAGGCCGAACGTCTCGGGCCCGGGCACCTGCGCCGGAACCTCGGCGCCGTAGGCGATCATGCTGGAGCGGCAGTGGTAGCGGCTGAGGAAGTACTGCTCGATGGAGTCGGAGTCGGTGACGACGCGGCTCGGCGAGTATACGGAAAGCATTTCGCAGAAGAGCAGAAAGGCTTGGCCTAACCAATTCCATTTTTTGCGTTTGCGGTCGAGGCCATCGACGTTGAGCACGGTCGGCTTGCCGGTCAGACGCGGCAGCCACACCCAGACGCTGTTGGCGACGTTGCAGGTGAGCACCACGTCGTAGCCGCCGAAGGTGGCGTGCAGGTGGGACAGGCATCCGTGCCAGAGCGTGTCGAAGTGCTTGCTGGACAGGCTGGGAATGACGAAGCGGCTGACGCCGGGCGGCAGCAGCAGCTCGTCGCCCGGCTGCGTGAAGCTGCTGAGGCAATAAACCGTGACCTGATGGCCGCGGCGCGCGAGCCGGGCAGCGAGTTGCTCGGCGAAGGTCTCAAAGCCGCCATAGCGGGACGGAATGCCGCGCGTGCCGAGGATCGCGATCTTCATCAAGGGTGTCCGAAATATTCCTAAGTGCAAGCTAACACACCGCTATCGGCAGCGGTGAGAGAAATGGACAGGCCGCCCAGCGCGGCCAACGAGCGGGCGCGGGGCGGTTTGGGAATGCCGCGAGAACGGCCTTAACCGCTGATTTCAAAATAATTGCGTGCGCCTGCGGGCAGGCCATGAGCGCGGCAGAATATTGTTGACCTCATCCGAGGTGCGGGGATACGCTTGCGGGCGTCATCAAACCGGTTGTGCAATGGGAAAACGCGACCTCGACGGCGCCGACGGCCCAATTGCCCGCGTTTCGCCTGAAGGTCTGCCGGTCGAATCAGCGTTCCGGGTTTTCCCGGAAAGCCGACAGACAAGTGCTGACGGCTGAACCCATGCAGTTCAGCAGCAGACTCGCAGTAGCGTACATTTGACGGAAACCCATACCACGGCGTCCGCTCGCCCGCACGCGGCGGCGCAGCCCGAGGAGGCACGATGAAAGGGAAGATCGCGTTCGAGGAGCATTTCTCCACCCCGGAAACCCTGATTGATTCGGAAAGACCCCACGGCAACACGCCGATCTGGCCGGAGCTGAAGCACAACCTGCTGGACATGCACGGCTCGCGCCTCGAGAAGATGGACAAGCTCGGCATCGAAATCTCCGTGCTGTCGCTCAACGCGCCGGTGCTGCAGGCGATGTGGGACACGAAGGCGACGATCGAGCTGGCCAAGCGTTCAAACGACTTCCTGGCCGAAGTATTGGTGAAGCACCCGAAGCGCTTCCTCGGCTTCGCCGCCCTGCCGATGCAGGACCCGGAGGCGGCCGCCCAGGAGCTGACCCGCTGCGTGAAAGAGCTGGGCTTCGTCGGCGCGCTGGTCAATGGCTACACCGAGCGCGGCAAGCCGGGCACGGCATTTCACTACGACCTGAAGGAATACTGGCCGTTCTGGGCGCAGGTGGAAAAGCTCGATGTGCCGTTCTACCTGCATGCGCGCGACCTGAGCCGCAAGGAGATCTTCGATGGGCATCCGTGGCTGCTGACGGCCGCGTGGTCGTTCGGCGTGGAGACCGCGACGCACGCCCTGCGGATGATCTGCAGCGGCCTGTTTGACGCCTATCCGAAGCTACAGATCATCCTAGGCCATCTCGGCGAGGGCCTGCCCTACACCATCTGGCGCACCGATCACCGCATCGAGAAGGACCCGCGCGGCATCACCATCAAGAAGAAGGTGAACGACTACTTCCGCCAGAATTTCTGGGCCACCACCAGCGGCAACTTCCACACGCAGACGCTGCTGGATTGCATGTGGGAGCTGGGCGGCGACCGCATCCTGTTCGCCACCGACTTCCCGTTCGAGGACATGGAAGAGGCCGCCGGATGGCTCGACGGCTGCGACATCAACCCGCACGACAAGCGCAAGATCGCGCGCGAAAACGCCGTCCGGCTGCTGAAGCTCGACAAGGCGCTGGCCGCGCACGTGTAAGAATGTAAGACGGTGGCGCCGGGGCCCGTCGCAAGATGGGCCCCGCGCCGCAGCCATGGGCCACAGCAGTATCACCGTCGGCGCCGCACGAGCTGAAAGCGGGCGAGGAGCGCGGAGATGGGTTGCTTGCTGGTTGTTCTTGGAGTGTTGTGTTTGATCTTCGGCTGGCCGTGGGGCGCGCTGGTGGGCGCGATCTTGATGCTGGCCGGGGTGATTATGTGGAAGTAGCAACGTCCCTGCTCTCATGGTTGAGGGCGAGGTATGGGATTGTATGGTTGGATGGGACCCAGGCTTGAGGCCTGGGTTTTTGTGTTTTGGGGGCGATGGCTCAACCCACATCTGCCAAAGCCGGCAGATGTGGGGCACCTGACACCTGGAGAGTCAAAAGCCCCAGGTTAGCGCCGAAAGACACGGCGCGAAACCTGGGGCACCCGGCACTTGGAAAATGCCTAGTTGGCGGCTTTCGGCGCCGCCATGCACTCCTGCACCTTCGCCAGCAGTCCGGCACGGGAAAAAGGCTTCTGAAGGAACATGGTGTTTTCTTCCAGCACGCCGTGGTGGACGATGGCATTGGCGGTGTAGCCCGACATAAAAATCACCCGGGTCCTGCCACCCAGGGCGAGCACGGCGTCGGCCAGGTCGCGGCCACTGCAATCCTTGAGAATCACGTCGGTGAGAAGAATGTCGAAGCCGTCCGGATGGGCGCGCACCAGTTCCAGGGCCTCCGCGCATGACTCGGCGGAGAGGACGCGGTGGCCCTCCAGGGCGAGGAATTCCGAAATGACCAGCCTGATGGGGTGTTCGTCCTCGACCACCAGGATGGAATATCCAGTGGCGGCCGGCACGTAAGGCGCGGCAGCAACAGCGTCCAGCTGAGGCATGTCGACCGCCGATACGGGAAGGTAAATCTTGAAGCAAGTGCCCTGGCCGGGCTCGCTATAGACCCAGATGAATCCGCCATTCTGCTTGACGATGCCGTAGACCATGGCGAGCCCCAACCCGGTGCCTTTGCCCGCTTCCTTGGTGGTGAAGAAGGGCTCAAACATATTGGCCTTGGTTGCTTCATCCATGCCCTCGCCGGTATCGGTCACGGCCAGCATCACGTACTTGCCGGGTTCGACCAGCGGATGAGACTGCCGGTATTCATCGCCCAGCTCGCAGTTGGCCGCTTCGAGCGTGAGTTTGCCTCCGCGCGGCATGGCATCGCGCGAATTGACGGCGAGGTTCATGATGATCTGTTCGATCTGCGATCTGTCCACCTTGATGGGCCATGGGGTTTCGGCCAGCGACAAAGTGACCTCGATGTTCTCACCCACTAGGCGCGAGACCATCTCGCCGAAGCCGCGCAGGATGACGTCCATGGTGGTGACCTTGGGCTGATAGATCTGCTTGCGGCTGAAGGCCAGCAACTGGCCGGTCAGTTCGGCGGCGCGCTGGGCGGAGCGAAGGATTTCCCGGGTTCGCTTCAGGGGCTCGTCATGCAGCTCCAGGGTCAACATCTCGGTCTGGGCAGAAATGACCATGAGCAGGTTGTTGAAGTCGTGAGCAACTCCGCCGGCGAGGCGGCCCAGGGATTCGAGTTTTTGCGCCTGTAGCAGCTGGGCTTCCAGCGAGAGGCGCTGCGCGTGCTCGGCCTCGGCCTGGCGGCGGTGGACGATCGCCTGAAGCCCGCGGGAGATATCGTCGGCCAGCTTGGTCAGCAAGGCGACTTCCGATTCGCTATAGGCGTGGACCTGGCGGGAGTAAACCGCGAGCGCCGCCTGGGTTTCCCCTTCAAACCTGAGCGGCAAGGCAATCGCCGAGCGCAGGCCGTATGCGTCGGCGAGCTCCATCCAAGCGGTGACGCCGTTTGGCCGATGCATGTCCGGGACAACGCAGACGGACTCTCCGCGCAAGACGCGCGACAAAGGCCCGCGGCCCAAAGGGTGCTGTTCGTCCCAACTCAAGGTGGTCCGGGAGAGCAGTTCCACAGCCGCTCCGCACGAAGCGCGAACGCGAACGGAACGGGCGGGGTCATCTTCGCGCGAGCCGACCCAGACGAGGTCGTAGTTGCCTTCTTCGGCCATGCATTTGACGATTGCCTGATAGGCCGCATCCTCGTTGGGCGCATTGGCCAGAGCCGCCTGCACGGCGTTGATCGCCCGCAGGGCGAAGTTCAAGCAACGCAGTTCCTCGGTGGCGCGCGCGCGGTCCGTGACGTCGATGTCGCATTGCAGGATGGAGCCCGTTTGGGCGTCCATCGCCCATGAGCTCTCAACAATCAACTGGCTGCCATCCTTGTGGCAGCGCAGCAGGCGGCCCTTCCAGCGACCATCCCGCTTCAATTCGGCATCGACCGTGGCCCGGGCATCGGAGAGATCGGGGTGGACGGTTTGCAGCAAATGGCTGGCATCCTCACCCCGCGCTTCATCTTGCGTCCAGCCGTACATGCGTTCGGCGCCCTTTTGCCAGCGGAGGATGCGGTGCTGCGAGTCGGTGGTGAAGTTGGACTGGGTGGCGAGTTCCAGCAGCTTATGCTGGGTGCGCACGAAGGACTCGCGGCGACGCCGGTCGCGATCAATCCACCACGAAGCGGCGACCAGAACCACGACGAAAACCAGCTGCGGCAGAGCTTCATTCCATGACGTGCTGAACACATACAGCGGGGGCGTAACAAAGTAGTCGACCGCGAGGGCCGACAGGACAGTTGCCAGCACCGCCGGGCGTAGCCCGCTATACCAGAGAACGAAAAGCACGCAGGGAAAGAAAAGCAGGAAAGGAGCACGCTGGCTTATCGGCCGGGTGACGATGGAAATGACAGTGCAAAAGGAAACGATCCCGATGGCAACGAGGTAGGAATTGAGGGTCTTGCGGACTTGGGGGGCCTTTCCAGAATAGTGGGACATAACGTCTCTCTGGCCGACAAACGTGAGGAGAACATAGAGACTTTAGCACACTAATTTCTTCGCGTTTGCAGGCATGGGTGAAGCGTGACCTAAAAGTCCATTATAGGCCGGGTTGAATTGAGGCTGGCGGGATTGAAGAACACAGGGAACATGCCCACCTTGGCGCCCCAGAGCGGGCGCGAAGGTGGGGAACCTGGCTCAGGTTGACCCCGCTGGAGATTTTTGGATAAAGAAAACCGCGGGTCGGGTGACCCGCGGTTGAGTTATTTCAGAGGAACCAGTACATACTGCCGCGCGGAGTTGCCGCCGCGCCTGACGATTACTGCCCGCGCTTCCAATTCATCAACTCGCCCAGGGTAGCGCTGGAGCCGTCGCTGTGCTGCTTGTAGTTCTCGACCTCGTGCCGGCTGGCTTCTTCGCCGACGGCGCGGATGGAGAGGCCGACCTTTTTCTCGGCCGGGTTCATCTTGATGATCTTGAACTCGTAGTCGTTGCCGGGTTCAAGCTGCATCGGCTGCTGGTTGGCGTCGGTGGCCTCGGAGTTGTGGCAGAGGCCTTCGACTCCCTCAGCGATCTCGACGAAAGCGCCGAAGCTGGCGACGCGGAGTACCTTGCCGTGAACCACGTCGTTGACGCGGTGGTTCTGGAAGAAGGTATCCCAAACGTCGGGCTCAAGCTGCTTGACGCCGAGCGAGAGGCGGCGATTTTCCGGCTCGATGGCCAGCACCTGCGCCTTGACGCGGTCACCCTTTTTCAGCACTTCGGAAGGATGCTTGACGCGCTTGGTCCAGCTCAGGTTGCTGACGTGCACGAGGCCGTCGATGCCGTCTTCGATTTCGATGAAGGCGCCGAAGTCGGTGAGGTTGCGCACGCGGCCTTCGACGGTGGAGCCGATCGGATACTTGTCGTGCAGCGACTCCCACGGGTTGGTCTCAAGCTGCTTGAGGCCGAGGGAGATGCGGCGTTCCTGGGGATTGACGTTGAGCACCACGGTCTCAAGGGTGTCGCCGACGTTGACGATCTTCGAGGGGTGCTTCATGCGCTTGGACCAGGTCATTTCGCTGACGTGGACCAGGCCTTCGATGCCCTGCTCGAGTTCGACGAACGCACCGTAGTCGGTGACGCTGATGACGCGGCCGCGGACGTGGGCGCCGATCGGGTAACGCTCGGCGGCGTCGAGCCACGGATCAGGCGTGAGCTGCTTGAAGCCGAGAGAGACGCGCTGCTTGTCCTTGTCGAACTTGAGAACCTTGACCTGGATGTGGTCGCCGACCTGAACGAGATCGCGGGGATGCGTGAGGCGTCCCCAGCTCATGTCGGTGATGTGCAGCAGGCCGTCGATGCCGCCGAGGTCCACGAACGCACCGTAGTCGGTCAGGTTCTTGACCACGCCGGTCAGCACCGCACCTTCGTGCAGGCTTTCGAGAGTCAGGCCGCGCTTCTCCGAGACTTCCTCTTCGAGGAGCTGCTTGCGCGAAACGACAATGTTGCCCCGCTTCTTGTTGAGCTTGATGACGCGGACTTCAAAGCTCTGGGCGCGCAAACCTTCGAGGTTGCGCACCGGGCGGAGGTCCACCTGCGAGCCGGGCAGGAAGGCACGGGCACCGAGGATGTCCACGGTGAGTCCGCCCTTGATGCGCTCGACGACGCTGGCCTTGATGGGGGTCTTGTCGTTGTAAGCCTTGTCGATCTCGTCCCAGGCGCGCAGACGCTGCGCACGCTGGTGGCTGAGCCGGATGTAGCCCTCTTCCGTCTCGCCCTTGTCGACCATGACATCGATTTCCTGGCCCGGCTGCACGGTGACAACACCGTCGGGACCAGTGACTTCGGAGATCGGCACCATGCCTTCCGACTTCTGGCCGATGTCAACTACGACTTGGGTGGCGGTAACCTTCAGGACTGTGCCCTTGATGACGCGCTCTTCTCCGCTGGCCTGTTCGGGCTCGGGATTGGAGTACGCTTCCAAGGCGGTGGCGAAATCCATCGACTCCATGCCGCCCTTGTCGTCGTCGTCGCTCATGTCGAACGTTTCGACTTCAGGTTCGGGCTCGGGCTGAGGAATGGGTTCCGGCGTGTTGGGTTCGAGGTTCATGGGCGTATCGGAGGTTGTGAGTTCAGTAGACGTAGGAGCACCCTGCAAGGAAGAATGAAGTTCAGAACTTGTGGTCGGCGCGGATTCCGGAGCCCGGTGTTCGCTCGCCAAGGAAGGCGGCGCAGGTTGCGACGCGGAACCTGTATCGATCGGGGCCGGCGTTTCGGGAGCGCCGGAGTCGGCGCGGTTATTATCTTCGTACAAAAGCATTTCTGTTCCGCCCACTGACCGTTGTTAAGTCGTGGGCACCGTCAAATGAGACTGCTGGCTTAAAGCCTTTGATCCAACGGATCGCCCGGCTAGCGGGCAAGGATTGAAGACCAGCGGTCGGCGCTCGGGGACACCCCGAGGGGCATATCGACTATAACAATCTCAATCTGAGGTGTCAATCCGGGAACGGGCGGCGCGAAGAGCGACCACCATGCGGGACGGGGTCGGAATGTTCGGCTGAAGAAAACAAAGGTTGTGCTAGCCTGTGGCGCATGGACTACCTCTGGACACCGTGGCGCTACAGCTATGTGAGCACGACCGACAGGGCCAAGGAGTGTGTTTTCTGCCACAAGCCGGAGGGTGACGACCGCAGGAACTGCATCGTGCACCGGGCCGCGCACTGCTTCGTGGTGCTGAATATCTTTCCTTATACGTCGGGGCACGTGATGGTGGTGCCTTATACCCACGTGGATGCGCTCGAGAAGTTGTCGCTGGAGGCGGCGACGGAGATGATGGCGCTGTCGCGGCGGATGGAGGGGATTCTGCGGCGGATGTACTCGCCCGATGGCATCAACCTGGGGATGAACATCGGCAAGGCGGCGGGCGCGGGAGTGGCGGGACACATCCACATGCACGTGCTGCCGCGCTGGGTGGCCGACGCGAACTTCATGACCACGGTGGCCGAGACGCGGGTGCTGCCGGAGACGCTGGACCAGACTTGGGAGCGGATGCGGGCGGAGTTCGAAGCAAAATAGCGACTGGCCTCAGCCTGAGACCAGCCGTTCCATTTCATCTTCATCAATGACGGCGACGCCCAGTTCGCGGGCGCGGTCGAGCTTGGAACCGGCATCGGCGCCGGCGACGACGTAGCTGGTCTTCTTGCTGACCGAGCCGGTGACCTTGCCTCCGGCGTTCTCGATCAGGCGCCTGGCTTCGTCGCGGCTGTGGCGAGCGAGGGTGCCGGTGAGGACGAAGGTGAGATTGGCGAGCGCGGTGCCGCGCTGCTGCTTTTCGCCGGTGAAACGGAGTCCGGCGTGGCGCAGGCGCTCGATGAGCTTGCGGTTGGCGGGCTCGGCGAAGTATTCGCGGATGCTGGAGGCGATGCGCGGGCCGACCTCTTCGACTTCCTGCAACTGGGCGATACTCTCGGCTTCGTCGGGCAGCAGGGCGGCGTCGATGAGTTCGTCGAGCGAGCCGAAGTGGCGGGCGAGGAACTCGGCGGTGCGCTCGCCCACCATGCGGATGCCGAGTCCGAAGATGACGCGCTCCAGCGGCAGCGACTTTGAGCGGACGATTTCGTCGAGCAGGTTCTGCGCGGACTTCGCGCCCATGCGCTCGAGGTTCTCGAGCGTAGCGAGGTCGAGGTCGTAAAGATCGGCGATGCCGGCGACGAGTTCGCGATCGACCAGCTGGCCGACGAGCGATTCGCCCAGGCCGTCGATCTTCATGACCGGGCGCGAGGCGAAGTGCAGGATGGCTTCCTTGAGTTGCGCGGGGCAGCCGGCGTTGACGCAGCGGTAGTCGGCCTCGCCCTCGGTGCGCGCGACGTGACCATGGCAGACCGGGCACTGGGCGGGCATGGCGAAGTCGCGGTCGCCGCGCGGGTGCTTCTCGTCGGCAATGACCTTGACGACCTTGGGGATGACGTCGCCGCCGCGTTCGACCTGCACCCAGTCGCCGATGCGGATTTCCAGCGATTGCAGGAAGTCCATGTTGTGCAGGGTGGCGCGGCTGACGGTAGTGCCGCCGATGGAGACGGGCTCGAGTTCGGCGACGGGGGTGAGCTTGCCGGTGCGTCCCACCTGCACGCTGATGCTGTGAATGCGGGTGACGCCGGCGCGCGCGGGGTACTTGTATGCGATGGCCCAGCGCGGAGCCTTGCCGGTGAATCCGAGTTCGCGCCAGAGCGCGGTGCGGTTGACCTTGATGACGATCCCGTCGATCTCGTAGGGCAGGCTGTCGCGGCCTTGTTCCCACTCGGCGATGAACTGCCAGACCTCGCCGATGTCGCGGGCGAGGCGGCGCAGCGGGTTGACTTTGAATCCGGCGTCGGAGAGCGCAGCGAGCGAGTCCCACTGGTGCTCGCCGAAGACGCGGCCCTCGACGAGCAGGAAATAGGCGTAGAAGTCGAGGCGGCGCAGGGCGGTGATGGCCGGGTCGAGCACGCGGATGGCGCCGGCGGCGGCGTTGCGCGGATTGGCGAAGCGGTTGAGTCCCTGGCGGTCGCGCTCTTCGTTCATGCGCTCGAAGCTGGCGACGGGCAGCAGGACTTCGCCGCGCACTTCAAATTCGGGCGGCAGGCCGAGGGCGGCGAGTTTGTCGATTGGAATCGAGAGCGGCACGCTGCGCAGGGTGCGCAGGTTGGAGGTGACCTCTTCGCCGGTGGATCCGTCGCCGCGGGTGATGCCGATCTGGAAGGTAGAGCGGGCCGCGCCATCTTTGGATTTCGTCCCGGCGGGCGCGTAGCGCAGGGCCATCGAGAGGCCGTCGAGCTTGAGTTCACAGACGTAGGCGACCTCGTTCGAGCCGGAGAGTTCGTGGACGCGGCGGTCCCAGTCGCGCAGCTCCTGCTCGTTGTATGCGTTGTCGAGCGAGAGCATGGGCGTGGAGTGCGCGGCCTTGACGAAGCCTTCGCGGGGCTGGCCGCCGACGCGCTGGGTGGGCGAGTCGGGCGTGACGAGCTCGGGTTGTTCGCGCTCGATGCGCTTGAGCTCGTTCATCAACTGGTCGAACTCGGCGTCGGTGATTTCGGGGGCGTCGAGGACGTAGTAAAGATATTCGTGATGGCGGATCTGATCGCGCAGGCGCTCAATGGGCGACTGGCCGAACAGCGCGTTCTGCGCGGCGGCGGGCTCGGGGCGATGCTTGCCGGTCTTCGGCATAGGAGAGATTGTAGCGCCGAGGGCAAGCAGGGAGGTTTGCAATTTGCGTGGGGCGTTGCGATTGGGCGTGATGACACCCGCGATGGGATTCCCACATCCGCTAACGGCGGCAGATGTGGGGTATCGTTGAGCACTCAAAGTCAACATCCCCACCCTCACGCGCCAAAGGCGGGCGCGTGAGGATGGGGCACCCGACTCAGGGAATTAGCCATTTGTGCTTGCAGGCTTTGCAGGCCCACCAAAATTTCCCCCCAATTTCCAGCCGATCCATTCCTGTGTTCTCGGACTTGCAATTGGGGCAGGGGAATTGTGATTGAGTGAAGGGGACATGATCTTCTACAGCACCATTTTCGTGCTGTGCGCCCGGCGAAGTGCCGATCATTGCGCTTGGGCGACTGCGCTGTAGTTCGGTTCGTATGTCTTGCAGCGTGCGGTCAATGCTAAACAGCTTAAATTGAGCCAACATCATCGCAATGCTGATAGCGATGACCACGAGTTAAAGGAGAATATCCATTGCTCGTTTCTCCGTCTCGACGAATTCCTTGTCTACAGAAAGTCCAATATTACACCCAGTACTGTGCAGCCAACGGAGGGCCTGACTAACGAACAGCAGATCCTTCGCTTCGCTCAGGATGACCCGGCAGGTTGGACGCAACGAAAACCCACATCCGCCAATGGCGGCAGATGTGGGGCACCTTCGGGAAACTATGGGGCGGATTCTACGCCGGGGATTTGGTGACGGCGATGCCGGCCCATTTTTCGAGCAGTTCGAGGGTGGCGGCGTAGTCGCGGTCGGCCAGGCCTTCTTCGGCGGCGATGGCGTAGATCTCTTCGACAGTCTCGAGCGCGGGCAGCTTGACGCGGGCTTCGCGCGCGGCTTCCAGCATCAGCAGGATGTCCTTGTGCATGAGGCGCAGCGGGAAGTTGGGGGTGAAGTCGCGGGCGAGCACGAAGGGCGCTTTGTATTCGACGACGCCGGAGCGGACCATGGAGGCCTTGACGAGTTCGACGATGCGTTCGGGATCGACGCCGAGCTTGGCGGCGAGCGTAAGGCCCTCGGCGAAGCCTTCGTAGATGAGGGCGATCTGCAGGTTCATGGCGAGCTTGGCGGCCTGTCCCTTGCCGGTGTCGCCGACGCGGATGACGATCTTGCCCATGGAGTCAAAGAGCGGACGCAGGCGGCCGATGAGTTCCTCGCTGGAGCCGACCATGAAGGTGAGCGTGCCGGCGGCAGCAGCGATCTTGGAGCCGGTCATGGGGGCATCGGCGTAGTCGGCACCGCGCGCGCGCACGCGCTGGGCGAAGCGCAGGGTGGCGGATGGCGAGATGGTGCTGGAGTCGGCGACGATCATGCCGGGAGCCAGCACGGCCTCGACGCCGCCTTCGCCGAACAGGATGCTGTCAACGGCGGCGGTGTCGGAGACGCACATCCAGACGACTTCCATGCCGGCAGCGGCTTCGGCGGGAGTGGCGGCCAGGCGCGCGCCCTCGATGGTCTTCGGCGTGCGGTTCCAGACCGCGACGTCGTGTCCGGCCTTGACCAGATTGGCCGCCATACGTTCGCCCATGATGCCCAGACCGAGGAAAGCCACACGCATTGTCGTCTCCCGTGCCACCGGATTTCGCCGCGCCTGAGACGCAGCGGCTGTTGAGCTTGACAACTTGCCAGATTACACACGCGCAGCGGTGGCAAGGTCAAGTAAACACGCCGTAAAACTGCATTGACGGCGGCGCAGCGCGGCAGGCGGAGCAGGGGCGAGCGGGAGCAATCACGCGGCCTCGTGCCGCGATTCATTACCCGCATGAAAATCCCACCTCTGCTAAAGAAGGCAGATCTGGGACTCCTGCGATTGCGACGATCCGGTAGCTGTCAGAGGCTGGCTGATGTGGGGCACCATAGGGCGTACAGAAGTTTCAAAGGGAAGACTGCCGGGAAGCGGATGGTTCGCGGTACTATCGCTACAGGTTCCTACACTCAGGCGGATCGTGATGATTGAAGCCGAAACCGGCACAGGTACCAGTGTGAGCGCGGGTTCCACCGCGCCTTGTTCGGAGCAGGGCGGAGGCGGCAGACGGGCCCCCGTCGTGCTGTTTGCGTCTTCCATTTTTCTCTCGGCTTTCCTGCTGTTCGAGATCGAACCGGTGATTGCGAAGGCGATCCTGCCGCGCTTCGGCGGCTCGTCGGCGGTGTGGAGCACCTGCCTGCTGTTCTTTCAAGTTGTCCTGCTGGCCGGGTATGTCTATTCGCACTGCCTTTGCCAGTACCTGACGGCGCGGATGCAGGTATGGGTGCACATCCTGCTGCTGGCGGTGAGCGCGGCGGTGTTTGCGACGCAGCAGGGTGCGGTGGCGGGAGCAACCGTGGGCGATCCGGTGTGGCTGGTGCTGCGGACGCTTGGGATTTCGATCGGGCTCCCGTATTTTCTGCTCTCAAGCACGAGTCCGCTGATGCAGGCGTGGTATGCCAGGACAAGCCGCGCGGCGGCGCCCTACCGGCTGTATGCGCTGTCGAACGTGGCGTCGGTGGCGGCCTTGCTGGCCTATCCCGTGCTGATTGAGCCGTACATCGGGCTGGGAAGCCAACTGCGCGTGTGGCTGGTGCTCTACGTGGTGTTCTGCGTGCTGACCGGGGTGATTGCGTGGCGGAGCCGCCTGTTGCCGGCGCTGCCGCCGGTGAGCGTGGAAGAGACGGCCGCGCAGGCGCCGCCGGGCGCGGTCAATCGCGTGCTGTGGGTGCTGCTGCCGGCATGCGCGTCGGTGATGCTGCTGGCGATCACGGCCTACCTGACGCAGGACATCGCCTCGGTGCCGTTCCTGTGGGTGCTGCCGCTGTGCGCCTACCTGATGACCTTCATCTTCGCCTTTGAGACGCCGCGATTTTATAACCGCGCGGTGTTCCTGCCGCTGTCGCTGGTGGCGTTGGCGGGCGCGGCCTACCTGCTGAGCCAGAGCGCGCTGAAGTTCAAGACCGTGCACATCATCGCGATGGTGGTGGGCGGGCTGTTTGTGCTGTGCATGGTGTGCCACGGCGAGCTGGTGCGGATCAAGCCAGCGCCGCGGTACCTGACGGCGTTCTACGTGATGATGTCGATCGGCGGAGCGCTGGGCGGGATCTTTGTGGGATTGATTGCGCCGCGGGTGTTTCACTGGACGTGGGAGATGCCGATCGGCTTGACTGCCTGCCTGGCGCTGATGGTGCTGATCCTGCTGCGCGGCTACCGGGTATTCTTCGCGCCGCCGGCCGGGAAGGTGCTGGCGGTGGTGATGCTCGTGGCGGTCGTCGGCTACGGTGCGCTGCTGCGATCCGAGATCCGCGGGTTCATCCAGGGCTCACTGGTGACGGCGCGCAACTTCTACGGGCTGCTGCGGGTGCAGGACTACGAGGACGAATTGGGAACGCGGCGGCAACTGGTGCACGGCAATATTCTGCATGGCGACGAACTGATCGCCGACGAACACCGGCGCACGCCCACCACATATTATTGCGAGGCCAATCCGGTCGGTCAGGTGCTGAAGGGCAATCCGTCGCCGCAGAAGGTTGGCCTGGTCGGGCTTGGTTCGGGAACGCTGGTAGCGTATGGACGGCCGGGCGATACCTACCGCGTGTACGAGATCAATCCGATGGTGCTCAAGCTGGCGCGGGAGCAGTTCTTCTACCTGGGCGACACGCAGGCGAAGCTGGACGTAGTGCTCGGCGATGCGCGGCTATCGTTGCAGGACGAAGCGTCGCAGCAGTTCGACGTGCTGGCGGTGGATGCTTTTTCCGGCGACTCGGTGCCGATTCACCTGCTGACGCGCGAGGCGTTTACGGCCTACTTCCGGCACCTGAAGCCGGGCGGCGTGCTGGCGATTCACATCTCGAACCGCTACCTGGACCTGGGGCCGGTGGTGGGACGCGCGGCCGACAGCTTCGGCATGCTGGCGGTGCATTACTCATTTGAGGCTCCGGAAGACGACGGCAACGTGTGCTCGAATGCGGAGTGGGTGCTGATTACGAGCAAGGAGAAGGCGGACGATCTGCCCGACTACGACGAGGAAGATGTGCTGCACGGGCGGGCCGACGTGCCGATCTGGACGGATGACTTCTCGAGCTTGTGGAAGGTGTTGCGGTAGGGAACTGCGCGATAGAAGACCGACGCCCCGTCCCGGCCACAGATGCCGGGATGGGGCATTGATTTTTGTGCGCGGAAACTAAGCCGTTGCGGAACCGGCGGCGATGGCGGCTTCGCCATCGAGGGCGGCGGCGATGGCATGGATGACGGCGGCGATGCGTACGGCGGTGAGGATCATCTCTTCGCTGACGCCCTTTTCGCGCAGGACTTTTTCGTGCGCGTCCAGACACATCCCGCAGCCGTTGATGGCGCTGACGGCGGTGCTCCAGAGTTCGAAGTCGAGCCCAACGGTTTGCGAGCGCAAGACATTCATGCGCAGGCGCGCGGGCAGGGTGCGGTACTTCTCGTTGGCGACGAGATGAAGGAATCGGTAATAGATGTTGTTCATGCCCATGATGGCGGCGGCAGCCTTGGCGGCGTCGAGCGCTTCGGGCGTGAGGTGGGTGGCGGCCTCGGTGAGGGCGGCGGCGGTCAACTGCGGGTTGCGCGAGGCGAGGGCGGAGACGGCGACGGTGCCCCAGAGCTGCTGCGCCGAGAGGTCGGTCTGCTGGCGGACGAGGCTGGAGTAATTGAGCTTGAGGTCGCGGGCGTATGCGGGCAGGGATTCGACTAGCTGATCGAGCGTCATGAATACTCTCCGTTGGCCGCGGCGACGCGGCGAGAACATGATGGCGAAAAAAAGACGCACGGCTGGTGGGCCTGCGTCCGGAAGAATGCCCCGAAAGAAAATCTAGAGCCCAGGTTAGCGCCCAACAGCAGGGCGCGGAACCTGGGGCACCCGGCCTGAGCCCTTTGCATCCGGGGATCAAATCCCCACCCTAGCTCCGCCCTCTGGGCTCCGCGAGGGTGGGGCACCGGTCGTTTGCCGGCACGCTACACCTTCAGAGTTTCTTCACCCTTCTTCCAGTTGCAGGGGCAGAGCTCGTCGGTTTGCAACGCATCGAGTACGCGCAGCACTTCGGCGGGGCTGCGTCCGACGCTCAGGTCGGTGACGTAGACGAAGCGGATGACGCCCTGCGGGTCGACGATGAAGGTGGCGCGCTGGGCCACGCCGGCGCCGGGGTCTTCGATGCCGAGCTGCTGGATCAGGTCATGCTTGATGTCGGCCAGCATGGGGAAGGGAAGGTTCTTCAGGTCGGGGTGATTGTTGCGCCACGCCAGGTGGACGAATTCGGAGTCGATGCTGCCGCCGAGCACCTGGGTGTCGCGCGCTGCGAATTCGGGGTTCATCTTGCCGAAGGCCGCGATTTCCGTGGGACAGACGAAGGTGAAGTCCTTAGGCCAGAAGAAGTAGAGCTTCCACTTGCCGGCGTAGTCTTCGTTGGTGATGGTTTTAAAGGCGGTCTTCAGGTCGGTGCTAACGGTGGCCGTCAGTTTGTAATTCGGGAACTTCTCTCCAACTCCAAGCATGTTGTAATTCTCTCCTTGTTGAAAATTTGAAATGAACCTGTTTCGGCCAAGGCCGGATTCGACGGTGGGGCCGGGCACGAGATCTTCTGTGGCAACGGCAAGCCTCGCAACGTGCCAACAATCGTTTCGATGACAACAGGGAGAGCAGGATGCAAAAGCTGTGCCTGTTTCCGAGAGGTGAGGCGGGCCAACGCCAGGGCGGGCGGAAGCGACGCGGCGCGAGATGAGGGTTCCCGAAAGGGGAAGTAACGGAAGGAGGGCGCAGGGGTTAACGCATAAGCGCGGGCCGCAACAATTATTACGGGACGCGCGCAACCGGAGTTAGGATAGGCGGAACCGGCGACCGCAGTGGCCGCAGCCGGAGCAGGACGGAAGAGGGAGGCAGAGTGCTGAAATACAAGCCTTACCTGATCGGATTCCTTGTTGCCGTCATCGTGATCTGGCTGATCGTATACGTCTATTTTTACTGGGGCTTCATGGGCTGGGCGGCCGACGGCCCGATGGGGTCGCTGGAGGCGTTTTTCCTGGCGGGTTCGCTGGACCGCTGGATTTATCGCAACGCGCCGATCATGTCGAATCCGCAACCGGCCAACGACTCGACGATCATGGCCGGGATCAAGATCTACCGAAATCATTGCGCGGTGTGTCACGGGAATCCGCAGAACACGGTCAGCGAGCTGGGGCGGGGGTTCTATCCGCCGGCACGGCAGTTTATGCGGGACTCATCCAGGATGTCGGAGAACGGCATTTACTGGGTGGTGAAGCACGGAATCGCGCGCAGCGGGATGCCGTCATGGAAAGGCGTGCTGTCGGACGCCGACATCTGGCGGGTGACGATGGCGGTGAGCCGCTTCTCGAACGTGGAGCGGTTGTGGGGACCAGCGCAGCAGGAGGTCATCGTGACGCCGGCGGAGGCCCCGGCGACTATCGTGACGAGGCCGGTGCCGACCGCACGGGTGGTGACGACCCGGCCGGAGGTGGTAACGACGGTGCCGAACCGGGCACCGATGGCGACGGTGACGACCCGGGCGACGGACTCGACGGCGCGGCCATCGGCCGTAGTGCCACGCTCGACGGTGGTGGTGCGACCGCGGCGGCGCGCAACGCCCGAAGATTGCGCGACATACCCGAATTGCCCGATTCCGAAGGGCTCGCCGCAGAGCCCGTACGTGTACTAAAAGGGTGGGTGTTTGGCGCGAAAACGGGTAGGATGGAAGCAGGGAGAATTGTACCGGTAAGCATTGACCCACGGCAGGTTCTGCGGATACGATACGTTTTCACGGAGTTGAAATCGTCGGGGTATGTCTCGCCTTTACAGACTTTCAGCTGCACCAGTACACTGTTCGCCTATCACCAAATAAGACCGTTTCAGGAGGCCGGATTCAATGGCAGCGTTACAAGACAAGATTAAGCAGATTATTGTGGAGCAACTTGGCGTAGATGAAGCGGAGGTAACCTCCACTGCTTCGTTCGTGGACGACCTCGGGGCCGATTCGCTCGACCAGGTGGAACTGATCATGGCCTTCGAAGAGGCGTTCGACATGGAAATTCCGGACGAAGAAGCCGAGAAGATCAAGACCGTGCAGGACGCTGTGGACTACATCGAGAAGCACAATAAGGTCGCGAAGTAGCCAGAGCCGCGCCGCTCAGGCGGTGCGCAGGAATTCGAGGCGGGCCGGACGCATGGGCCGGCCCGCACGGGATTAGCAGTAGAATTACCCCAGCAGGCGGATTGACAGGGGAGTTGCCCAGCTAGCAACATTGGCGACGCTTTCCATGGGTCATCCGCAGAGCAGGCGGGGCGTGGAGGAGTTGAGGTCACGCCCGGCGCGGGTTTCGCAGGAGATCCGGGGAGATTCGATTTACCACGGTGAAGTTGGGCATGGCGTTGGTCAGGACCTTCCTGAGGGAATGCGGACGGGGACACGAAGCAGATCTGCAGCTCAAGGAATACCGAAGGATTGATTCCGAAAAACGCCAAAGGGAGGAATGGATTGGCGCGTCGCGTCGTTATCACCGGCATTGGACTGGTTTGCGGCTTGGGCAACACCACCGACGAGGTTTGGAAGAACCTTCTGGCGGGGGTGAGCGGAGTGGCCCGGATCACCTCGTTTGATGTGTCCCAATACTCCTCGCAAATCGCGGCGGAAGTGAAGAACTTCGATCCGCTGAATTTCATTGAAAAGAAGGAACTGCGCAAGATGGGGCGGTTCATTCACCTGGCGATCGCGGCGGCGACGGAAGCGCTGAAATCGTCGGGGCTGCAGGTGACGCCGGACAACGCCGAGCGGATCGGGGTGCACATTGCCTCGGGCGTGGGCGGATTCGACGTGATCGAGCGGGAGCACGCCAATCTGCTGCAGTTCGGACCGCGCAAGATATCGCCTTTCTTCATCCCGGCGGCGATCGTGAACCTGGCGGCGGGACAAGTGAGCATGCGCTACGGGCTGAAGGGTCCGAACGGCGCGGCCTGCACGGCCTGCACCAGCAGCGCGCACTCGGTCGGCGATGCGTTTAAGATCATCGCCCGCTGCGACGCGGATGTGATGGTGGCAGGCGGTTCGGAAGCGGCGATCACGCCGATGGGCGTGGGCGGCTTCGCGGCGATGCGGGCGCTATCGACGCGCAATGACGAGCCGACGAAGGCCAGCCGTCCGTGGGACAAGGACCGCGACGGATTCGTGATGGGCGAAGGCTCGGGCATCCTGGTGCTGGAAGAGTTGGAGTTCGCGAAGGCGCGCGGCGCCAACATCCTGGCAGAGATTGTCGGCTACGGCATGAGCGCCGATGCGTATCACATCACGGCGCCGGCCGAAAACGGCGAAGGCGGATTCCGCGTGATGATGAACGCGATGCGCGACGGCAAGGTCGATCCCAACTTGGTGGGCTACATCAACGCGCACGGCACGTCGACCGACCTGGGCGACAAGCTGGAGACGCAGGCGGTCAAGCGGGCCTTCGGTGAGCACGCCTACAAGCTGCTGGTCAGCTCGAGCAAGTCGATGACCGGGCACGTGCTGGGCGGAACGGGCGCGATCGAAGCGGCGTTTACGGTGCTGGCGCTGCGCGACCAGATCGCGCCGCCGACGATCAACCTGGACAACCCGGACGAGGGCTGCGACCTGGATTACGTGCCGCACACGGCGCGGCCGGTGAAGGACATGGAGTATGCACTGACGAATTCGTTCGGCTTCGGCGGAACGAATGGATGCCTCGTGTTCCGGCGCTGGACGAATTAGGTCAAGGAAATCTGGGCAAAGCGAAACGCCTCCGGAGACGGAGGCGTTTTGCTTTGTGCGGGCGAGGAGGCGGCGCAGGCTGCGGGCAAGCAAACGGTCCGGTTTGGCCGGCGGGCAGTTTACAATCGCAGCGTGGAAGGCGAAGCGAAACGGAAGGCAGAACGGCAGAAGTTCACCCTGTGGCAGCGGTTTGTGCTGGCGGCCGGCAGCACGCTTACCCATGCGTTTTTGTCGCTGCTGTTGCGGACGCTGCGGTGGTCGTTTGAGTTGTCGGACGACGTGACCAGCACGGAGCCGGTGAAGCCGGCGATTTACGTGTTCTGGCACCGGTGCCTGGCGCCGGGCGTGTACGGCTTCCGCGACAAAGGGCTGGCGGTGATGATCAGCAGCAGCTTCGACGGCGAGTACATTGCGCGGGTGGCGGAGAAGTTCGGCTACCAGACGACGCGGGGTTCGAGCACGCGCGGTGGAGCGCGGGCGCTGCTGGGGATGCACCGTCTGCTGGAGCGCGGCACGGCGGTGGTGTTCACGATCGACGGGCCGAGGGGTCCGCGCTACGTGGCCAAGCCGGGGCCGGTGATGCTGGCGCGCAACACGGGCGCGCCGATCTGGGCCTTTCACATCGCCATCGAGAAGGCGTGGGTGCTGCGGTCGTGGGACCGGCTGATGATTCCCAAACCGTTTTCGCGGGCGCTGCTATGCATAAGCACGGCGCTGCGGGTGCCCGCTGATGCCAACGAAGAGCAGATGGCGCAGTATCACGCGCAGATGCAGGCCATGCTGGATGCAGTGCGCGAGAAGAGCGAGGCTGGGATGAGGGCGATGACGGGGCGCAACGCCTGAGCCGTCAGCGGGTGAAGCGGCGGATCAGATAGCTGATGACCGACAGCGCGATGCTGATGAGGATGCAGGTGACGATCGGGAAGTAGAAGGCGGAGTTTTTGCCGCGATAGACGATGTCGCCGGGCAGGCGTCCGAGGGGAAGATGAAGACGGCCGCCGGCGAGCAGTAAAAGTCCTATGACCACCAGCAACAGGCCCAGCCCGACCAGCACTTTGCCGATTTCGCTCACCGGAATATTCTACTAAGAACAAAGGTTGCCGATGTCGACCCCCGACCAACTCGGACTGCATTTCGGCCCCCCAACGCGACGCGTATGGACGGTGGGCGAGCTGATGGCAGCGGTGCGCGGGCAACTGGAGCGAGAATACGCAGACGTCTACATCGACGGCGAGATCTCGAATTTCACGGCGGCTTCGTCCGGACATCTTTATTTCACCCTGAAGGAAGGCGCGGCGCAGGTGCGGGCGGTGATGTTCCGTTCGCAGGCGAGGCTGCTGCGGTTCCGCCCGGAGAACGGCTTGCAGGTGGTGGCGCGCGGGCGGGTGACGGTGTACGAGGCGCGCGGCGAGTTGCAGATTTCGGTGGAGCATCTGGAGCCGAAGGGCGCAGGCGCGCTGCAGGTCGCGTTTGAGCAGCTGAAGGCGAAGCTGGGAGCCGAGGGTCTGTTTGATGCGGCGCGCAAGAAGCCGCTGCCGGCGCTGCCGCGACGGATCGGGGTGGTGACCTCTTCGGGGGGCGCGGCGCTGCACGACATTCTGCAGGTGCTCGGAAGACGGCATCAGTCGCTGGGCGTACTGATTTATCCGGCGCAGGTGCAGGGCGCGGCGGCCGTGGGCGAGGTGGCGGCGGGAGTGAACTACTTCAACCGCACGCGCGAGGTGGACGTGATCGTGGTGGCGCGCGGCGGGGGTTCGCTCGAAGACCTGGCGGCGTTCAACGATGAGGCGCTGGCGAGGACGGTGGCGGCATCCGAGATTCCGGTGATCTCGGCGGTCGGGCACGAGGTTGATTTCACGATCTGCGACTTCGTGGCGGATCTGCGGGCGCCGACTCCGTCGTCGGCGGCCGAGATGGTGGTGCGCTCCGAGCGCGAACTGCTGGAGCAGGTGGAAGGAATCCACCTGCGGCTTGCGCGCGGCATGCGGTACCAGATGTTGATGGCGCGACAGGCGCTGACGGAGCTGGCGCAGCACGGCGCGTTTGCGCAGATGCGGAGCCTGATCGGGCGCAGGCAGCAGCGAGTGGACGAGGCGGGCTTTCGCCTGACGCAGGCCGAGCGGGAGATGCTGTCAGGGCAGCGGCAGCGGCTGGAAGTAGCCAGCGCGCGGCTGCGGCAGCTCGACCTGCGGCGGCAGATTGCTAATTCGAGGCAGGCGCTGGAGGCGCGCGAGCGCACGCTGGCGGCTGCGGCGCGGCGGCTGTTGTTCGCGGCCAGAGCGCGGCTGGCGCAGTCCAACGGCAAACTGGATGCGCTTTCTCCACTGAATATCCTGGAGCGTGGCTATGCGCTGGTATTTGACGGTGAAGGGAAGCTGGTGAAGGATGCGGCGCAGGTTCAGCGTGGGGATCCGATTCGGGTACGGCTGGCGCGGGGACAGGTGGAGGCCGCCGTCAAGGGAACGGGAGGCTGAAAGACAATAGCGCCGAGCGGAAATAGTCAGGCTGGTTCAAGGCAAAACGTGGCAACATAGAAGTATCGCTATGGTGGCATTAGTGTGGCCGGCGGCGCCCCTGAAGGGCTCGCGTGGAAGTGGCGGCCCGCGAGGAGGCAGTTTTTGCACCAGAGAGTTTCCTACCTGTGGAATGAGCCGGGGGCGGCCGCTGGTTACCAGACTGGCGTGTCGCTGCACGGGCATACGAACCATTCCCGGGAGTGCCTGGCCTTTGTGGCCGACCTGGGCAAGGAAATACCGCTGATCCGCTGGGCGCTGGAGCGCGGCGAGAAACAGGCGATGGTAGGCGGAGTAAAGATAGACTTCCGGCGCTGCTTCTGGACGCCGCCGATGTCACCGCGTGCGGCCTACGGGCTGGAATCCGGGCAGATTACCGAGCAGCTGCAATTAAACGCGATCGTTTCGCTGACCGATCACGAGAACATCCACGCACCGTTGCGGCTGCGCATGCTGCCGGAGTCGAGCGAGGCGCCGATTTCGGTCGAGTGGCCGCTGTGGCTGGAGGGGTCGGAGATTCACCTGGGCGTCCACAACCTGCCGGAGAAAGACGCAGGACCGATCGTAGCGGCGATGAACGAGTGCACGCAGCGGCGCGATGATGCGGGTACGGCTGAGTTGTTGCGGGCGCTTGACGCGATGCCTGAAGTGCTGATCGTGCTGAACCATCCGATGTGGGATCTGCGGCGCACGGGACGGCCGCGGCTGCTGCGGGTGTTGACTAATTTCATGCAGCGCCACGGGTACGCGATTCACGCGATGGAGTTGGGCGGGCTGCGCAGCTGGGACGAGAACCAGCGGGCGGTGAATTTTGCCGAGCAGTGGGGACGCCCGGTGGTTTCCGGCGGCGACCGGCATGGCTGCGAAGCGAATGCCTGCGTGAACCTGACGCGGGCCGCCAACTTTGCGGAGTTCGCGGACGAGGTGCGGCAAGGGTGCAGCCGGGTGCTGTTCATGCCGCAATACGCCGAGCCGCTGGTGATGCGCTACATCCGCGCGGTGAACGACATCGTGGGCAAGTATCCCGACAGTCCCCTGGGCGAGAACTGGGACGAGCGGGTGTATCATCCGGGGCGCAACGGGGAAGAGCGTCCGATCTCAGAGCTGTGGGGCAAGACGCCGGCCTACCTGGGAGTGGTGCGGATGCTGTTCCGGCTGATGGAGACGCGTCCGATGCAGCGGCTGGCGCAGTCGCTGGGGCAACCGGAGCAGCCGTTTGAGTTCACCTGGACAGGCAAGGCGTAGGAAGCTTCGCACGGGGCGTCCTCTCGCCTTCGTGAACATTTCCACACAAAAGTAAATGAGTATAATGCGTCCTGGCCGCAAGCCGCGGCTCACGCTGCTGCGCTGGCGGGCGGGAGCTATGCAGAGACCTTAGGCCGTGCCGGTGAGCGGGCGGTGGCAGGGAGGCAACTCACCTTAACCCTAGCCCGTGCACCACCGGGATCTCGGCGCATCGCTGCACAGAAACAGGAAAGCACTCCCGTAATGGATGAAGGAAATCGACCTACCGCGAGAAAGGAGTTGTGCGGCCGAGTACGAACAGCGCTATAATCGCCTCGCCCAGGGAAACCGGGCGAGACCTAGTGCACACCACCGGTGCGCACATCGATGCAAAACGCATCACCTCGCGGCGGTCTGGAGACGAGCCGTTCCAGAACAGCGGAACGATGGGGAGGTAGGAGCTATAGAAAACGACTACCTAGAACACGCTGCATGCCACCGTGCAGTCGCAGGAACATTCGAGTAGGCTCGCATAGCGAACGCCCTCTTCTCCTGTTGAGAAACAATGTTTCCTCGCGACTGCAGCGGTGGTGTGAATACCGCAAGAGTTTTTTCGATCTTCCTCTTCTTCTCCTTCCTGCCTGATTGAATCCCGCAAATATTTGAGCTCCGGCTGCATTGCGTCTCTGCGCCTGCCGCGCGGGAGGGCAGAGACGAAATCCCCACCCTGCGCCTGTGCAGAGGGTGGGGATTGGATACCACGGGTAATAAGGGAATCAGCGTGCCGCAGCGTTGACCAGCGGGACGCCCATGGCCGATTGCAGGATGCCCAGCATCTGCGGGAAGTTGACGGTGCGTGGATTGGTGCGGGCGGCGATGCTGGGAACGGACTCGCGGGCCATCGCTTCCAGATCGGTGGCCTTGACCCCGGCTTCAGCCAGGTTGGCCGGCATGCCGACGTCGCGATTGAGCTTGCGGATGGCGATGGGCGCGCGGACAGCAGCCTCGCCGACCGAAAGTCCCGCGACGTGTTCGCCCAGCGCGGCGGCGATTTCGGCGAAGCGCTCGGGCTCGGCGATCAGGTTATATTCGCAGACGGCAGGCAGCAGGAGTGCGCAGCAGACGCCGTGCGGCAGATCGCAGATGGCGGCCAGTGGGCTGGCGATGGCGTGAACGCAGCCGAGGCGTCCGTTGCTGAAGGCCATGCCGGCCATGTATTCGGCGTAGGCCATGCGGTCGCGCGCCAGCAGATTGGCGCCGTTGGCATACGCAGGACGCAGCCATTGGCCGATCAGCTTGATGGCGCCGACGGCCAGCGCGTCGGTAATCGGAGTGGACGCGGTGGAGACATAGGTTTCGACGGCGTGGCTGAGCGCGTCCAGGGCGGTGGAGGCCGTCAGGGAGGGCGGCATGCTGAGCATCAGCCGGGGATCGTTGATGGCGACCCGGGGGGTGATGCGGGGATCGACGATGGCGACCTTGTCATGATTGGCGGCGTTGGTGATGACGGCGGCACGGGTGGCCTCGCTGCCGGTTCCGGCCGTGGTGTTGATGGCGATCAGTGGGGGCAGCGGCTTCTTGACCGTGCCCATGCCGGCGTAGCTGAGAATGTCGCCGCCATTGGAGATGACGATGCCGGCGCCCTTGGCGCAGTCGTGGGCGCTGCCGCCACCGAAGGAGACGAGGGCGTCGCACTGGTTCTGGCGATAGAGTTCGGCGGCCGCGTGCACGTTGGCGTCGGTCGGGTTGGGTTCAACTCCGTCGAAGACGGTGACGCGCAAGCCGGCGGACTCGAACTGGGCAGCCATGGGCTGCACCATGCCGAGCTGGCTGAGGACCGTGTCGGTGATGAGAAGTATATGAGTAGATCCGAGCATCTTGGCCTGCGCGGCGGCTTCGCGGGAGCTGCCGGGGCCGGTAATGGCGACGCTGGGACAGAAGAACGAGAAGATTGCATCGGCGAGCGCAACGGGTGGCATGGTTTTTCCCCTCCAGTTGATGGGCGGCGGCGATCCGGAGGACGGACCGCCGCCGCCGAGAATTGAGAACTGCAACCGGCGCTACTGGGCCGGGGCCGAAACTGCGTCCGCCTTGGGCTCCCCGCCGCGTTTGACCGCCGGGTAGCGATACGGTCCCAGGCAGGCCAAGATGACGATCGAGACCGCCAGCAGGACCTCCATGATCAGCAGGCCGGGCCCGTAGGTGCGCTTCAGCTGGAAGGACCAGCCGAGCATGTTGTTGCCCACGGCGTTGGCCATGATGGCAAAGCCGAACATCAGGCCGTGCATGGCGCCGAAGGATCGGATGCCGAAGTAGCGGGAGATGATGAAGGCGATCAGGTCGATCTCGGCGCCTACGCCCATGCCGAGCAGCATGGGGCCGAGGGCGATGCCGAGGCCGTCCATGCGGAATCCGAGAATGGCGATGCCGACCATGGGGCAGAGCAGGAAAAAGATCACGATGTAGGGGGCGAAAATCCGGTCGAGCAGATAGCCGGCGACGATGCGCCCGACGATCATGGCAATGCCGGCGCCCGACATGACGCCGACGGCGGCGCCGAGGGGGATGCCGCGGTCGGTGAGCATGGGCACGACGTGGATCAGCGTGCCATTGATGGCGATGAGTGAGAAGAAGAAGGCAAAGCAAACCGCCCAGTATTTGCCGCTGCGCAGGGCCTCGGAATATTCAAGGCCGGGGAAGGTATTCGCCGCGGGGCCGACGCGGAGGCGGGCGGCCTTCAACGCGGGCGTTTCTCCGAACCAGAGCGCCACCGGGATGAAGGACAGCACGAGGATAGCGATGCCGATGCCGATGTATCCGCCGCGCCAGCTGAAGTGCTGGAGCAGAATGCGCGCGTACTGCGGCAGCAGGGCGGTGCCGACGCCGACTCCGGCGAGGGCGAGTCCGAGCGCCAGGCCGCGGCAGTCGTCAAAGCGCGAGGAGATCATCTTGGAGTAGGCGGTGGGCGTCTGGCCCGCGCCGACGATGCCCTGCAAGGCGAACATCGCCAGCAGCATGACCACCGAGGACTGCAGCAGCGAGAGCGAGGCGGTGACGATGGCGAACAGCACGAGGAAGGGAAGCAGGACCGGGCGGACGCCGTGGCGGTCCATCATGCGTCCCAGGAAGGGGATCATGATCGCCGTGGTGATGTTGGCGCAACTCATGGCGGTGGAGATGACGCCCCGGCCCACGTTCAGGTCCTGAGCCAGCGGCTTCATGAACACACCGGTTGCGAATACCTCGACTGCACCCTGACCGACAATCAGGGCAAAAAACGATCCGACGACGACCCACCAGCGGCTCTTGAACATGGACAACCCCTCATCTTGGATTTGCAGCGCGTTCTCGTGCAGGGATTTGGTACTGAGCCGCGAATTATATCGCGCGCACGCGGATTTGCAATGGGGGCGGATTTCCGGGCAGAGGGCGGCGGCGGGGCCGGCCGCTTAGTCGAAGGGCAGGCGTCCCTCGCCGGGGATGAAATCGTCGGTGGTGTAGGAATGGATGTCGTGGCAGTGCGGGCATTCAAAGGCGCCGGCGGCAACGCCGGGGACGAGCGACTCGGTGCTCTTGCCGGGAACCACGGTGCGCGCCTTCGCGGGAAAGGGCAGACAGCACGTCTTGCATTCGATCATCCAGACAAAGGGCATGATTGATTTTACCTCGGGAAATTGTACAACCGGGGGCGGATGACGGCGAGCAGTTCAATCGGGTCGAAGTGTTTTAAAATTGACGCATGGCGTATCCGATCAAAACCTGCGTCAAGTGCGGGGAAGAATTCGAGCTGAAGCCCGGCAAGCCGGGGTTCGCCAACCGATGTCCGGATTGCAGCGAGCCGGAAGAGAATGCGTCGCCGGGCAAAGGGGCGCTGGACGCCGGCGATAAAGAGATGAACGCCGCACGGCGGAAGGCCATCCGGCAGTTGCTTTACAACAAGGACAATTAGGTTTCGTGGGGGTTTCGCACGCCGTGCGGATGGCTGGGGAGTGCCGAACCCACCCACGCGCCAAAATCGGGCGCGCGGGTGGGGCACCCGGCGTCGCCAACTGCAGAGCCAACTCTGGGCCACCGGCGCTGAAGCTGGGGAATTGAACTGCCCCACCCTTCGCCAAATGCAGGCGAAAGGACGCGCCACCCGCCCTCAAATTCTGCTAAGGAGGCAAAGAAACATTCAAAGAGGCTTGGTGTCTCTCTCCCTCAACAACAACAATGTGCCTAGAGCGTGTTTCATAAACAGTGCCTCAGGGTAATCCAGAAGCACGCGAGATAGAAGAAGGCCCGGTAAGTGGCAAGCAGATGCTCGTGACGAACCAGCAGCCTGCGGAACTGGCCGAGCCAAGCGTTCGTGCGTTCCAC
>CAINCZ010000053.1 GCA_903847195.1 uncultured Acidobacteriota bacterium
AGTTGGTGAATTGCGGCGGGCTCGGCCGCGCGGTCCAGCAACTCGAATTGGCCGACCCCTGCCCCAGCGCGAACGCGGCGCCGGACAACTCAGCGTTGTTCGTCGTCCCGGGCCGACCCATGCTCACCGTGACGGTGCTCTGGCCCGTGAAGCGCGTGGTCTCGCATAAGGTCACCTGCTCATACCGCGCACTAGCCATCACCGCGGTCAAGATGGTGATCTCCTGAGTCGGCGCCGCGGCCGACAGATCCGTGTAGGCAATCGTACCCGCCTTACACTGGATGCCGTGCAGCGTGCCGGTGAGCGGACCGGAGAAAACGCCCGTATCCACTGGCCCCGTCACATTGCCCCACTGCGCGCCATCCCACCAGCAGATCTCCGGAGTGGATCCATCCCCGCCGCCGGCACATGCGGACGATGGGTTGGCATCGGTGAACACGAAGGCCTGATGCAGTACGGGATTGGCCGGCGGGCTGGAGAATGTCGCCGTGGGGGGCAGCCAGACCGGGGTGACAGGCGGCAGCGGCGTGGAGTCGATCTGGATACCGGAGATCAGCACGTTGCCAGATCCTGGCGTCAGCGTGAGCGTGAGCACGCCTGCGCTCGTTGCCATCGGGAACGTCAGATCGTATGGCTTGAGCGCGCCAGCCGCGGCGAAGATGTCCACGTTGGGCTGGCCTGCCACGACGGCACCGGGCGCCGCCAGACCGATGGAAAACACCCGCTGCCCCGCGGCGGTCTTATTGGGCTCGAGGAATTTCAGGGTGACCGTATAGCTGGCAGCTATCGGCAGTGTGAAGCTGTACGTCAGCGGGGACGCGGAGTATCTGAGCGCGGCGTACGGCACGGGCAGCGCTGCCAGGGCCGGCTGATTGGCAGCAGTCCATGCGATACCGCCCGAGTCGAATGGATCCGGTGCCCACACGTGACCGGCTGCGTCCGTCCCTCCGGACCCACCGCAGGCGATACGGAGGAGCGTCGTCTGGGCGAGCCCGGAGGTGCAGCACAACAGGACGGGGAGCAGGCTCCGGCGCATTGGGTTACGGAGCGACGGGCTGGCCGCCGCCGCTGGTATTGGCGATCGCCGCGGCGAGCGCCGTGTCGTTGGCCGCCACCGTGGCCTGCAGATCGGTGATGGATTTGAGTTGGGCCGCCGTGGCGCCGGCGGCAAGGGCCGCGGCGACAGCCGCCGCAATCTGCGCGGCGATGCCTTCGATGACTTCCTCCGCGGAGGCGATGACGCTGGTGTTGCTGTTGACCTGCGCGGTAAGCGCGGCCAGGTCTGTGTCGAGAACGCTCATTTCGATTTGCTCCTTTGCGATCGCCGCATCGAGTTTCGATTCGATACGGGCCAGGGCTGAGTTAGAAGTTGCGAGGCCGGCGGAGATCGCGGCCTCGAGAGCGGGAGACAAGCTGATGGTAACGCTCACCGCCAGCACCATGCTTTCAGGATACTCAGGCAACCGCACGCATCGTCTGGCAGTACCAGGAAGCACAGGGGCAACCGGGTAAGTGCAGGCCCATGGAACAACGCTTGCCTCGCAGCGATTCGGGGTGCTGGAGAACCCAGATGACAAC
>CAINCZ010000054.1 GCA_903847195.1 uncultured Acidobacteriota bacterium
AAGGTCTAAGCGCTACCCGCGCGGCAGGGCGCTCGCGCCAAGAGGCCGCACGTCAGTGATTCCAGGGGATACTGACACCTAAACTATGCACGCAGCGAGGCCGTTGTGCGCGGCTGACGCGTCGCTTGAGCCCTCGTTTCGATCGGCTACTGCGGGGCTGATCTTCCTGTGAGTCCTTTCTTGGCTGTAAGTTGTTGCTTCCTTTGTGCCGCCCGCGCATAGAATCCTATGCGCCGCTGATCAGCACCGCAGCGCGGTGGCGATCACCGGCGGGAATCCGCCGGCGCCGGCGGTGATCGAGCGCAGTCGCTGCATCAGGCGGTCGAGGAGGCCGCGCTCCTGGTAGTGGTCGCTATAGCTTACGCCTACCCGCCCGGCATGCCGCCAGATCTTGGCCGCTACGAAGAGGAACCGCAACCGCGCCGTCGCCAGGGTGGTATGCGGCATGTCGGCCAGCGTCGCGGTCTGCTCGCGCTGAAACAGCAACAGCCAGCAGTTCAGGTTGTAGGCCAGCATCACGATCTGGAACCAGTTGGCGTTCATGATCCAGCGCTTCGACGGGTGCGCCGCCAGACCGGCGTCGTTGTTGGCTTCCTTGATCAGGTTCTCGGCGGAGGCGCGGCCTCGGTAGAACCCCACCAGCGCGTCCAGCGGCATATTCATGTTGGTGACGAAGACTCGATAGGTGTACTCCGGCGTGTCGAACAACTGGTACTGCTCGGGCTCTTCGGCCTCGCCGGCCTCCGGTCGCTTCTCATAGCGCAGCGCCAGGAACCGGTATGCCTCGCCCCATCCGTCCGGTTGATAGAAGAACTGGCACTGCCCGTCGGCATCGGTGCGCGGCGATCGCTTCCAGTCGGCCGCCTTCAATTCCTCCACCAACCGCGCCGTCTTGCGCGCCACCACGATGAACCGGCAGTTGCTCTTCTCGTACGCCTGCACTGCCTCCCAGCAATAGAAACCGCTATCGGCGCGCCCGTACACGGTCTTCACCGTCGGCGGCAGGGCGGCGAAGGCGCTGTCCAGATGCGCGGCGATTTCCTTCCCGCTGGGCCGGTCGCCAGTGCGTAGTGCGCCGGCTACGTACTCCTTGGTTTCGGCCAGGAAGGTGAGGATCGGCTGGTAGCTCTTCTTGCCCTTGTTCTTCGGGTTGTAGCCTTTGCGCGCCCCCATCTGGTTGCCGAACAGAGTGTGTACGGTGGTGTCGGTATCCAGGGTGGCTGCGGTCAACTGCACATTGGCAGCCGCCCAGACCCGCTCGCGCATCCGTCGTTGCACCTGAAGCAGTTGCCTCGCTACCCCAAGGTGCAGCGAGGCCAGGAATCGCCAGAACGTCGATTGTGGCGGCAATCGCAGCACTGCCAGGATTCCGATCAGCATCGGTTCCCGCTCCAGGAAGCGCAACTGGTAAAGCCGCGAAAAGCCCACGTAGCAGGCCAGGAGCATGCCCAGCACGAACTGGTACATCGTCATCGCCTTGGTCTTCCGCTTCACGGTGAGCGTCTCTTCCACCAGTTGCTGGAACCCCAGCTTCTCCAGCATGCTGCCGACCGGTAAGAGGCCGCCGTAGGCGGTCAGGCTCTTGGCTTCGAAGTCATAGGGCGTGGAAGCCCTGATTCTATTGGGGCTCGGAATAACGTCACGAACCGCTTGATTGGCCGGTGTCCGGCGGCTATCCTGCTTTTGTTCCTTAACCGTTTGGGTGGCTCCTGAGAATCGGCCCGCGAAGCTGCGAACTTCATGGACCTACTGTTTTAACGCAGGATTCTCAGGGGTTCCAAACGGTGCCGCGTCTCGGCCTGCCAGCGACGCCTCAGGCGGCCGTGCATAGTTTAGGTACCAGCACTTGCTCCAGGGTTCGTGCGGGCGGTTGCCCCAGGTGGTGTGCGCCATAGCCTTCAGCGCCAGGCGCGCGATCCCTTTCTCCTTCGCTTTGGCCAGGATCTGCGGGCCGAAGTGGCCCTCCTCGAACAGCACGAAGTTTACCGGGAAGAGGACGGAATCGAGCGGGAAGCGCTCCATCAGCGCGATGCCGGCCTCGGCATTGTGGATCGAGGCGCCCAGGAACCGCACCTTGCCCTCCTCCCGCGCCTTCAAATACGTCTCGCCGGCGCCGCCCTTTCCCAGAATGGTCTCCACGTCCTTCATGCTGCTCACGGCGTGGAACTGGTAGAGGTCGAAGTGGCTGGTCTTGAGGCGTCCCAGGCTCTGCTCCAGTTCGCGCCGCGCGCCCGCCGCCGTCCGCTCCATGGTCTTGCAGGCCAGGAAAGACCTCGCGCGGTAAGGTTGCAGCGCCACCCCGAGTTTCATCTCGGCCTCGCCGTTGAAATAGCTGGGGGCCACGTCGAAGTAGTTCACGCCGCGCTCGAAGGCCTCCGCCACCGTGCGGCCGGCCTCGGGCTGCTCCATCCCCACTACCACGATGCCGCCGAAGCCGATGACTGGCAGCGTCACGTCGCCCTTGTAGGTGCGGCGGGGAATCGCCCCGGCGCCGCGCAGCGCGCTCGCCAGCGGGGCTGCCGCCGCCGACTGCAGGAATCTTCTCCGCATGATCTTCGCCATTTGAGACCTTCTTTTACCCAACTTCGCACATCCGGCGGCGATCGGGGCGACAGACGGGGCGCGCCCGCGCGCGCTTGCTAAGATGGGACCGTGCCCAACCGTCTGCCGCATGGAGTGGTGCCGCCGCTGGTAACCCCCTTCAAGGACAACGAGCGCATCGATTACGGTGCCTGGCAGAACGCCATCGACCTGTTGATCCCGGCCGGCGTGCACGGCCTTCTGGTAGGCGGCCCGCAGGGTGAGTACTACGCACTCGACATGGAGGAGCGCGTGGTGGCCATGCGCTTCGCCAAGCAGGCCGTGGCCCGGCGCGTCGCTCTCTATGCCAACGTGGGCGCCGTCACCACGCGAGACACTGTGGCGCTGGCGCTGCAGGCGCAGGCGCTGGACGTGGACGCTATCGTGGTGGCGACTCCCTGCTTCGTCCGGCTCACCCAACCGGAGCTGGTGGAGCATTTCGTGGAAGTGTGCCGTGCCGTACGCCTGCCCGTGCTGGCCGAAAGCCTTCCGCCGCACGGCGGCGCTCAGATTTCGGCGGACTGCGTGGCGGACATCGCCCGGCA
>CAINCZ010000055.1 GCA_903847195.1 uncultured Acidobacteriota bacterium
AGCCTCCAAGAAACTGCGCGGCCCGAAGCCGAAGTTCAGCGGCGACAAGGCAGCCTTCCTCCTGCAGCTCCAGGCGGCGGTCTACGCGGCCAAAATCTGCTCCTACGCCCAGGGCTACCAGCTCCTGCGCGCCGCCTCCGGAGAGTTCAAGTGGAACCTGAACTACGGCGAGATCGCCCTGGTCTGGCGCAACGGCTGCATCATCCGCGCCCAGTTCCTCGGCAACATCAAGGAGGCGTTCGACAAGAAGCCCAAGCTGGCCAATCTGCTGCTCGACCCGTACTTCAAGAAGGTCGTGGGCAAATCGCAGCGCGCGTGGCGCAATGTGCTCAAGAAGGCCATCGGCATGGGCATTCCTGTCCCAGCCATGGGCACGGCGCTCAACTACTACGACTCCTACCGCAGCGAGCGGCTGCCAGCCAACCTGCTGCAGGCCCAGCGCGACTATTTCGGCGCCCATACCTACGAGCGCTTGGACAAGCCGCGCGGCCAGTTCTTCCACTACATCTGGACCGAGAGCGGCGGCCGGACGGCCGCCTCGACGTACACGGTGTAATCCGAACGGCGCTGACCTACCGCGCCGTTTCCGACCCGCCGGCGGGTTTCCGCAGGCAGCCAGGGCGGGGCCGCTGGCCTGTCCTCCGAAGCCTTGGTGAAGGAGGAACCCGCCGCAGCACGTGTAGGCTGACGCGTCCCCGCGCCGAGCCTGGAGAAGGGGACGCTCCCGAACGAGCCAGAAGGGCTGCGGCGAGGACGCCGCGCCGCTACTTGGCCGCGCTCAAAATGGGTGGCGATCCCAGCGGCCTCGCGCCACGGGTGAAGAAGTTCAGGAGAAACAGCAGGCGTGCACCTTTTGACCGAACTTCGGTCCGGCAGCTGCGCCACCCGATGCGGCCACACATGTTTGCAGGAGCGCGGTGTTACCGGCCCAGACGCTTCTCGAGCAGCGCGTCGCGCGGCGCGCCGAGCTTGAGCGCCCGCTGGTAGTAGGCATCGGCGTCCGCGCGCTTCTCGGGCGACATCTCCAGCAGCAGGTACGCCATGTTGAGATGCGCCTGCGGGGAGTCGGGATTCTTCTTGATCGCCTTGTCGAGCGCCAGCAGGGCATCGAAGTAGCGCCCCGCGCCGCAGTACGCACCGGAGGCCAGCAGCAGGACCGCTTCGCTCTCGTCGCCCTCGCGCAGGCTCTCGACCGTCACAATGGCGTCGTCGTAGCGTCCCTGCTGGACACGCAGGGTGGCCATCAACAGCAGGGCGCGGCGGTTTGCCGGTTCGGTGCGCAGCACGCGGACCAGCGGCGGCAGCGCTTCCTCCGGATGTTCGCCGACAACCAGCTTCTGGGCCGTGGCCAGTTCCCGCTGCAGGTCCCCGGGTGACAATTCCGCTGCGCGCGTGGCCTCGTCCGGCGCCGCCGCAACGCCGCGGGAGAGACCCGGCGGATGCGTGACCGTCACATGGGACTCAACCTCCGCTTTTTCGCGGGCGGCATCCTGAACCTGCGCAACCTGGTTGGCGCAGTAGGAGATCCGGAACCGGATCAGGCCGTTCTGCAGGTTGGGCCGGAGCTTCTCGGCCTGCTGGTAGGTGTCGGCCGCAGTCTGGTACAACTCCGCCGCCTTGACCGTGTTGCCGGTGCGCCAGACATCGTCCGCCGCCTGCAACTGGGTGTTCCCCTGGCTCACCAGCTTTTCGGCCTGGGCCTCCTCTTCCGGGGTGAACGGCCAGAAGGCCCAGGCGGTGCGGGCCGCGCCCAGCAGGCAGGCCAGCAAAACAAAACGAAGTGCGCCGGTTCCTCGGTTCATATTCTTTCCTCCGCTAGCAGCGTGTCGGACCTAGACTTGGCCCATCACATGGTTTGTGCCGACAAGCTGCTAGTTTTAGGACCGGATCTGGCCGGCGCGCGACAGGGTCCGCGCCTCGACGCTCTGGATCTCGGCAAACCCCTGCGAGCTGACCGGGTTCAGCCCGGCACTGGCTTCCATCGAGGAGTCGGCCTCGTGATAGAGCGACGCCCGGCAACCGGTCTGCGACAGGAACAGCACGTTCCCCTTGTAAAGTCCGACCCGCACCGTGCCGCTGGCGTGCTGCGCCAGGACGCCAATGGCGGCGCGCGCCGCCTGCGTCGCAGGATCGAAGTAGCGGCCGTCGTAGATCTGATCCGCCACCAGCTTCGAAAGCTG
>CAINCZ010000056.1 GCA_903847195.1 uncultured Acidobacteriota bacterium
CGATCACGGGAGCATGGCTCCGGGTGAAATATGGCAGGCGCTGGGCGTGTCTCGGCAAGGTGCGATGGATATATTGCGACCGCTGCTTGACGCCGGACTGGTCGAGAAGATCGGCGGGAAAAAGACCGGGCGTTACGTTTTGAGGAATCCATGAACGAAGCTGAAACCAGAGCCGAACATATCGACCCCGCGCTGAAAGCGGCGGGCTGGGGCGTGGTGGAAGGCAGCCGTATCCGCCGCGAGTATCCGATCACCCTCGGTCGCATCGAGGGCCACGGCAAGCGCGGCAAGGCGCTGACCGCCGATTATGTACTGGAGTACCGCAACACCAAACTGGCGGTGGTGGAGGCCAAGGCGTGGGACAAGCCGCTGACCGAGGGTGCGGGGCAGGCCAAGGATTACGCGGGCAAGCTGGCCCTTCGCTTCGCCTATGCCACCAACGGCCAGGGCATCTACGGCATCGACATGAACACCGGCATCGAGGTCGAACTGGCGCAATACCAGACACCGGATGAACTCTGGAACCGCACCTTTGCCGCTCATAACGCCTGGCGCGACCGCTTCGCTGCGGTGCCTTTCGAGGACCGGGGCGGCTACTTTCAAGGGCGGTATTACCAGGACATTGCCGTCGAGCGCGTGCTGACAGCCATCGCCGACCAGAGATCGCGCATCCTGCTGACACTGGCCACCGGCACGGGCAAAACCTTCATCGCCTTCCAGATCGCATGGAAGCTGTTCCACAGCCGCTGGAACCTCACCGACTGGAAGACGGGGAACGAGCCGACCCGGCGGCCCCGCATCCTGTTTCTGGCAGATCGCAACAATCTGGCCGATCAGGCATACAACGCCTTTTCCGCCTTTCCCGAAGATGCGATGGTGCGCATTGCGCCCGAGGATATCCGCAAGAAGGGCAAAGTACCGAAGAACGGCAGCATCTTCTTCACGATTTTCCAGACCTTCATGAGCGGGCCGGCTTTGGATCCAAATGGGGACAGCCACCCCTCCCCCTATTTCGGCGAGTATCCGCCGGACTTCTTCGATTTCATCGTCATCGACGAGTGTCACCGGGGCGGAGCCAACGACGAGAGCAACTGGCGCGGCATCCTGGACTACTTCGCTCCCGCCGTTCAGCTTGGCCTGACCGCCACGCCCAAACGCAAGGACAACGTCAATACCTACGCTTATTTCGGTGATCCGGTGTTCATCTATTCGCTCAAGGACGGCATCAATGACGGATATCTCACACCGTTCCGGGTGAAGCAGATTTCCACGACGCTGGACGAGTACGTCTATACGCCCGATGACACACTTGTCGAAGGCGAGATCGAGGCGGGCAAGCTGTATGTGGAGGCCGATTTCAACAAGATCATCGAAATCCGGGAGCGGGAAAGGAAGCGGGTCGAAATCTTCATGTCGCTGATCGACCAGCAAGAGAAAACGCTGGCGTTCTGCGCCACCCAGGCGCACGCGCTGGCGGTGCGCGACCTTATCAACCAGATAAAGACCGGCACCGATCCGAACTACTGCCAGCGGGTAACGGCCAACGACGGCGCCCTGGGCGATCAGCACCTGCGGAATTTTCAGGATAACGAGAAGACCATTCCCACCATTCTGACCACCTCACAGAAACTCTCGACCGGCGTGGATGCCCGCAATGTTCGCAACATCATTCTGATGCGCACGATTAACTCGATGATCGAGTTCAAGCAAATCATCGGGCG
>CAINCZ010000057.1 GCA_903847195.1 uncultured Acidobacteriota bacterium
CGACACTCGCTCGCCGTTATCGGTGACGACTCGCGTGATGTTCATGCGCGGGTGTGCGTGCGCGATCGTGCCTTCGCGGCCGTCGGGCAAAACTACTCGGTCGCCTTTTGAGAACTTTGGAGATTCTTCGGTTGTCGCGGCTGCGGCCGTCGCAGCCTGCGGAGTTTCGTCGAGCGTAAATCCGGCGGGAGGGGCGGGAACTGGTTCGCTTGCGGCTTTTTTGGCCTGCGCATCCTGCCGACCGATTTCTTCGTTGATGTATTTCTGGGCGAGGCTCTCGGCCTGCTTCTGGTTCGAGATGATCTGGACTTTGCCGTCGGGGCCGACAAACTTCCCTTGCTGCAGGAGCATGTCAGCCAGTGCGCTATGGGCGGCAAGCGTGGCCTGCGGACGCTGATCAAGCGGAAGCTTCGCGAGCGTATCGCCGACGTGCGCGATTTCCTCTGGCGTGATCGAGTGGAACGGTTCAACCGGAGGCGTTGGAGGTCCTGCGGTCGCGCCAGTCGCTACTCCGGGTGCCGCTCCGGGCAAGCCCGGAGGCTGCTCTTGGCGCATCGCCTCGTCCGAGCGAGCGACCGCTGAGTTGCGATTGAATTCATCCTCTGCGGCCTGCTGCTGCCACGTGTACCGCTGCTGCGCCCGGTTCGCCGCCCGCTGACCGAGTTCTTCGGGCGTAGGTTCTGGCATTCCTGCGGCTGTGGCGCGAAGATCGCGGGCGGTGCGGAAGCCAGTGCGGATTGAGTCCACAAAGCCTTGCGGGTTCTGTTTGACCATCTCCCGCGCCACGGCCATGGCCTCATCCTGCGAGGCGATGTGGATCGTCTGGCCGTTGTTGTCCTGAATGAAGCCGCGTTTCCAAAGTATGTCCGCGAGCGCGTCGGTCGGATCGGCGGCTACCTTCACTCCCGAGTAAACTCCGCCTCCGGCAATGGCTCCGGCGAGTCCGCCTACTTGCTGCAGCAACTCTTTCGTGTCCGGCGAGGTTTTCACGGCGTCCGCCAGCTTCCCGCCGCCGTATTCGCCCGCTGCGCCCCCGATAAACGAGGCAACGGTGAGTTCTGGTTGCAGGGCGGCTCCCGCGATCATCAGCGGAGTCGCGGCAGTTCCCGCGCCTTTCAAAATGTCGGTCGCTCCCCGCGTCATATCTCCGGGTTCGTTGCTGGGTCCATAAACTTCCTTCAGCCCCTTGGCGAGGACCGGGTAGCCTTTACGCCCAGATGCCAGGTCAATCCCAACATCGAACTCTTCCGGCGTTGTCTGCACCGCTGCCCCAACGCGCCCCGACGCCAAGTGCCCCGGAAGCTGTGGGCCGAGATCCGGCTCAGGCGTCACGTCTGGTTGCGCACCCGGCGACAACGTTGCATTCGGCCGCGCACCCGCGACGACTCGTTCGGGATGGGGCTTCTCTAACCCATAGTTGGCGGGTTGAATTGAGAGCGGCATCCCACCCCGACGTTCTTGCTCCTCTGTGACCAAGCCTTCCGCGATGGACCGTGCTTGCGGAGGATTCTGCCAAGAGAAACCAGGAGTCGAACTGGGCGCGACCGGAG
Organism: uncultured Acidobacteriota bacterium; assembly: GCA_903847195.1. The sequence continues at coordinate 1,551 of CAINCZ010000057.1, forward strand.
CGGGGGAACGCGGGCGTGTGACCTGATCGAACCCAGCGCTGGCTTCCTGTGGAGACAAGTCGAGCGCAAAGCCTTTCGGCGGTGGCGGAATGACCCCGGACGCAGGAGTAGCTACGTCGTCATCGAGGACGAACCCTTTGGGGGGAGCGGGGATTGCGGTGCTGAGGCCCACGGGTTTAGCTAGTCGCTGCCTTGGCTGGCGTCGCTGGCTTGC
>CAINCZ010000058.1 GCA_903847195.1 uncultured Acidobacteriota bacterium
CTCAAGGTCATGCAGTACATCATGCGCGACGACAAGGTCTACCGCGAAGACTACTACCAGTACTGGCGCGAAGCCCACGACGCGGCCATGCGGCAGTCGCCGTACGCCAGCGAACAGATGCGCCGCTGCGTGCAGAGCACGCGCTGCCGCGTGAGCGACAACGACGGCGCCGCGCGCAAGCACTTCGGCATGATCGACCCGCCCGTTTACGACATGGTCGTCAGCATGTGGTTCGATTCCATGGAGCAGGCCGGCGCCTTCCGGCAGTACTGCGCCGCGCTGGAAGCCTTCCCGAAGAAATTCGCCAACTGGTCGAAGTCGTTTTATCTCTACACCCGCCAGGTCCCGATTGTGCGGGATACGCCCTGGAACTAGCGGGCCCGCGAATATCGGCAAGGAGAGGCCATGTCCCAGACAGCATACGAAGCCAAGCGGACGCCGGAGTGGAAGGCCCAGAAGAACTACCAGGATTGGTACGCCTCCACCAAGGTCAAGGCAGACCGGCCACCGCTGACGCCCGAAGAGCAGGCGCGCCCCTACGCCAAGTACTATTACCGCGACCCGGTGCCGCCCGATCCGGCTCACCTCGCGAAGATGGACGCGCCCTGCGATCCTGCCAAAGCCATCTTCCCCGAGCAGATGAACGACTTGCTCAATCCCGGATACCTCGATGTTGAGGTCGGCTGGTGCAATCTGCCCAACGGCGCCGGCTTTATCGCCAACTGCTATCAGCACATGGGCATGACGGCCGCGATGGTGGACTGGTGGTTCGCCTTCCATCCGCTCGAGGACCTGCGCTACCGCATCTGGTATCCGCCCGCGCACGCCGGCATCATGCTCAGCGCGGAGGCCCGCAAGCGGATCCTCGACCCGGCCATCCCCATGCGCGAAAAGAACTGGGGCGTCACCCACCACGTCACCGAAAACTGCGAGTGCGGCATGGAGAACATCGACATCACCTTCCTGTCCCCCGCGGATTTCGGCTTCGATATGAACCGCTTCAAGGAGCCGTATGTGTCAACCTTCGCCGGCGGCTTCGGCTGGGCCTGCACGGTGAACAAGAACGATGAGTCCATCACCGCCCCGGCGCTGATGTGCCACATCTTCCGCAACATTCCCGGCGGGCTAGAACACCGCACCCGTTTCTGGCTCGGGTACCGCTTCTCCAACGGCAGACCGGAGTTGACGCTGCCACCGGGAATTTCGGTGCCGCCCCCGGCGATTCAGGGACTGGCTCGCCACAACGTAAAGGAGTTCAAGAACTTCGGCGTGCTGCTGCCCGATATCTGGAAGGAACTCGGCGGGAAAATGGAAGTGTAGTCGCGCATTAGCAAGTGCACGGTGCCTCACCTTCGCGAGCCCGGTTTCGGCGAGCTAAGGTGGGGATTTTGACTTTGCCTCGTTCCCGTATCCCTCCCCGAGTCCAGCGGGGAATTTGGCTCGTCCTACTTGCCACCGGAGAAGCGCATGAGCGTAGCCAGTCTTGAAACCAGAATCGCCCGGCTGGAAGACCATCGCGAAATCTGCAACCTGCAGGGCCGCTACAACCACTACCTTGCCACCGGCCAGATCGTCGAAAGGATGCCCGAGTTGTTCGCCTTCAAGACGCCCGGCCTCAAGGCCGAGATGTGCGACAGCGGCATGTGGGAAGGCCCGGAAGGGGTCATCAAGCTGTTCCAGCACATGGGGACCAAGTACCACATGACCGGCGCTCTTTTCGTCCACATGCTGCTGACGCCGGTGGTTGAGGTCGCCCCTGATGGCGGCCGCGCCCGCGGCATGTGGAACTCCTTCGGCACCAACACCTACCTCACCAAAGACGGTACGCTCGAAGCCATGTGGCAGTTGGGCAAGTACGACAACGTGTTTGCCCGCGAGGATGGCCGCTGGAAGTTCCTCGAATTCAAATGGTACGTGATCTTCCGCACCCCCTACCAGGACGGCTGGGTAAGAACGCCGCTGGTCGAGGGTCTGCATGAGCCGGGATTCCCGCCCATCAGCCCGATCCACACGCCCTACGATCCGCGTAACGACAACGTCTTCCTGCCCTTTCCGCCCGAACTGGAGCGCTGACGGAATGCGCGGCCAAATCGAGAAAGAACTCCAGCACCGTCATGGGATTCGCGACACGCTGCTCGATAGCCCCGACGATGCGTTTCCAATGAAACTAAGTATTTGCCTTTCGCGCGCGCAGGCCCTACTTATATCTCGCTATCCATTAACTTAGGGGCTCCCTGCATGCACAAAATCACGATCGATCTGGACCTCTGCAACGGCTGCAAGCGCTGCTACGAGGCCTGCTTCAACGATGTCATCCGCTGGGATGCCGCCGAGCAGCAGCCGGTAGTGAAATATCCGGAAGAGTGCGCCACCTGTAACTGGTGCGAACTGACCTGCCCGGAGAGCGCGGTCACCGTCACCCCAGTGAACCCGGTGCGGGTTCCCGAGCCATATCCCAAGTCGTTTTACCCCAAGAGCTACGCCAGTTCGTAAGCCGGCACCACGACGCGGGATCTGAGGAGATTACCTTCATGCCTGATCTGGAAAGTATCGGTGAGGTCTTTTCCACCGACGTTCTCATCCTCGGTGCGGGCCTGGCCGGATTCATCGTCGCCAATCGCATCAAGGAGCTCAACCCGGAGTTGAGCGTACTGGTGGTCGAAAAGTCCACCGCCGCCGTCTCTGGCTCCAAGGCCAACAAGGGCGCGGGCGTGATGTGGGTCATGGACGAGACCGACGACGTCGACAAGTTCATGGATTACTACTGCCGCACTACCGGTCACTTCATCGAGGACCAGGCGCTGCTCGAGAAATTCTGCGGCACCACGCTCGACATGGTGCGCCACCTCGAGCGCTGGGGCGTGAAGGTCTGCCGCAATGAAGACGGCAAGCTGTCGCGCGTGGAAGGACTGCCCCTCTGGTCGCTCTGCGGCTTCGACCTCGACATCCTCATCCGCCTGCGCAAACTGGCGCTCAAGCAGAAGGTGAAGTTCGTCAACAAGACGCAGTCCGTCGAATTGCTCACCGATGGCCCGCGCGTGGTGGGGGCGGTCGGTTTCGACCTCATTACGGGCCAGTACCGAATTTTCAAGGCGAAGGCGGTCGTCAACGCCACCGGCTCCTGCAACTGGATGGTTGCCAACATGTGGACTGCGGGCCGTGGCGACGGCATCGCCGCCGCCCTGCGCGCCGGCGCGGTGATGCGCAACGCCGAGTACTCCAACTTTTACAACCTCGGCATCCGCGGCAGCCAGTCCTGTCCGGTGGGAAGCCAGTACGCGCTTTATAACGCCGACGGCGATTACATCCCGCCGAAGTATTGCGACGAGTACGAACACGACATCGATATCGGCATCATCCTCGGCATGGAAAAGGAAGTGATGGAGGGCCGAGGTCCCGTCGTGCTCGAAGAGTCGCAGATCCTCGCCTACAATCCGCTGGCCGCCGGCTCCTTCCTCTTCAAGTGGGACCGTCCCAACGCCATCAAGTTCTGGGGGCGGCTCTTCGAGAAGGAGCAGAAGTTCAACTCCGACCGCAACTGGCGTCCCGAGATATTCCCCATGTTCATCGGCGAGTGCGCCCCGGTGAAGACGGATCATGACATGCGCTCTACCGTAGAAGGCATGTGGGCATTGGGCGATGTTAACCGCTGCGGCTGCGGCGCCTTCGGCGCCGTACCCCCGCCGAGCCGCCTGCGCGGCACCGGCCTCACATGGGCTGCCGTCTCGGCGCTGCTGGGCGAGAGGTCGATCGTCGAATACGCCGCGCAGGCTCCTGAGCCAAAGATCGATGCCGCTCAGGTCGAGCAGTTCCGCGAGACTCTGTTTGCCCCGATGCAGCGCAAGACCGGCATCTCTCCGCGCGATCCCATCTTCGCGCTCGGTGAGGCCGTCGCTCCTCCGCGCTTCAGTGCCCGCAAGAGCGCGGCGCGCATCAAGGAAGCCCTCGGCATGGTCAGCAGGGTGCAACAGCAGTGCGAGAATGAGGTCACTCCCGCCGGCGACTGGCACCTGCTGGGCCTCTGCCACGACCTGCGCAACATGGCGCAGTGCGCCGAGATTTACTTCACCGCTGCCCTGGCGCGCACCGAGTCGCGCGGCTGGCACTACCGTGAGGACTATCCCGAGCGCGACGACAAGAACTGGCGGAAGTGGGTGGACCTCAAGCTCGAAGGCAGCGACCTCAAGGTCTGGACCACCCCGATTCCAGCCGATGGTTTCAAAGTGCCGCTGCAGCCGGTGAAACCGGAGTTCGCGCAAATCATGGCGAACATCCGGTAGCGAGAGAAACGGTGAATTGGAACGGTGGCCCGTCGCGGCCCGCGATCTAAGGAGTTTAGCGTGAGCAAATTTGCCCGAGATCTGACTCTCGAGGAAAAGGCGAAGCCATACGCCAAGTACTTCTACAACCAGCCCGTCTTCCCTGAGCCGGAGCGGCTGGCCGCCATGGCCGTGCCCGTCGACCCGGCCAAGGTCACTCCCATTCAGCGGCTGAACGATCTGCTCAGCCCCGGCTACCTGGAAGTCGAAGCCGGCTGGTGCCAGATGCCCGACGGCACCGGCTTCATCGCTAACCGCATCCCCATGCCGGGCGTCACGCCCGAGATGATGGACTGGTGGTTCGCCTGGTTCGCGCTGGAAAACCTGCGCTACAAGCTCTGGTATCCGCCCGGCCACTTCGCCATTTCACTCAGCGATCGTGACCGCGTCCGCGCGCTCAACGACCAGCTTCCGCTGTGCGAGCGCCGCATCAGGACCGAATACGTGATCGAGAATACCGGCGGCCCCTGCGACGAGAAGATCGCCATCAGCTTCATGCCCGCCGAGCAGTTTGGCTTCGACATGAGCCGCTTCCACTCGCCGAATGTAGGCACGGCCATCTGTGCCAATGGCGGCGCGCTGATGCTGGAGCCTCCTCCGGGAGCCCCCAACTTCAAGACCGCCGCCTGCCTCGTTCACTTCGTGCGCGAGATTCCGGGCGGCGTCGAGTTGCGCACCCGTTTCTGGATGGGCTGGAACGTTCTCAACAAGAAGCCGGTAAAGCTGATCCCCGACGTCGTGCGCATTCCCGAGATCGCCATTCGCGGGCTGGCAACGCACAACGTACATGAGTTCTCGAATCTGGCATCTTTTCTGCCGCAGCTATACGCGGATCAGAAAGGCATCGTAGCCTGAGCCTTGGCGGGCGGGCAAACTCCGGTTCGCGGCCCAATTGCTCACCTCTATCGGCGACGTCGCGTGGCATCACCGTGTGCCACCGACAGGACTGCATACCCAGGAGATCGCTCGTGACATCCAGCGCCACTTCTTCTGAAGCGTCTGCCACCGTTGCTCCAATGACACCCGAGCAACGGCTACAGGCCACCATCGCACTCCAGCCGGTCGACCGCATCGTCTGCGCGCCCATGATCTACAGCTACGCCGCGCGCTTTGCCGGGGTCACCCAAGCCAGGTTCATCAACGACTTCGACCTGGTGCTCCAGTGCATGGACAAGTTGAAGGCCGCTTACCCGGTCTGGGACTGCAACCGCTCCAGCTTCAGCGGCCTCGGCTACGGCCCCACGCTGCGCAACCGCTGGTTCCAGAAGGTCGCACTTCCAGGCGACGAGTTGTCGGAAGACGAGATGTACCAGGTGCTCGAAGAGGAACTCGTCTCGCAGGAAGACGTAAAGGCCATCAAGAACAGCGGCCCGACAAAGTACATGATGAAGGTCACCAGGAAGGTCCGTCCCAACAAAGGCCTGATCCACTACCTGCTCTGGGAGCACCGCTACAAGCAGCTACAGCGGCGCGAGAAGCAGTCCAGCCTCGACCGCGGCCAGAGCTTCTATTACGGCGGCGTGTTGGCCATAGGTTTTGAAATGCTGTCCATGACGCGCTCCATGTCCGCCTTCACCCATGACATGTTCCGCATGGGCGATGAACTGATCGAAGTTCTGTGGATTCTGCAGAAAGCGGGCCTCGATATGGCGATGAAGGAGTGCCGCAACAGCGGCACCCCGCGCGTATTCATCGTGGGCTGCCGCTGCACCCCGAGCTTCCTGAATGCGAAGCACTTCAGCAAGTTCAGCTGGCCATTCCTGAAAGACGGTGCGTTGCAGTTGATCGCCAAGGGCCTCACCCCGGTCTTTCACCTTGATACCGACTGGGGACGCTCGCTCGAATACTTTCTCGAACTGCCGAAGGGCAAGTGCATCATCGAGACCGACGGCGAGACCGACCTCTTCCGCGCCAAGGAAATCCTCAAGGACCATGTCTGCCTGGCCGGTGACGTGCCGCCTGCTTTGCTTACGGCAGGCAGCGCCTCCGACACGACCGCGTACTGCAAAAAGCTGATCGACGTAGTCGGCAAGGGCGGCGGCTTCCTCTTCAGCAACGGCTGCACCATGCCCATGAATGCCAATCACGAGAACGTGAAGGCCATGTTCGACGCGGTCGAGCGGTACGGGCGATACGATTGATAGGCCATCGCCGGCAGCGACGCTCACTCCCCGCGAGAAGCAATGGACGGAGAGCAACGCAGCAGCCATAAATTGCACTTGAAGATAAACTTGCCGGCGACCCCATCGGGCAGGAACGGGCGCAGTTCGTCCTGTAACCAGGCTGCGATGCTCGCAGCCGTCGCCTTGCCGGCATGAATGGCTGCCAGCGTGGTACTGCGGGTCAGCAGGTAGGTGATGAGATCATCCCGGAAAAACGATACCTGGTGGTTGAACGACGAAGCTTGCGAGATCTCGAAGCCGGCGGCAATGGCGCACGGCTGGTCGATGTCCTTCATACCCCGCAGTGCCGGGTAACGGTTCCCAAAGCCGACTCGCATCCAGCGATGGAAGGCGGCGACGCCTTCCATGTGGGTCGTAAAGTGATCGTTGTAAACCGCAAGCAGACCGCCGGGCAATAGTACGCGCCGGCACTCGGCGTAAAACCGGCGCTGGTCGAACCAGTGCATTGCCGATCCGACAGAAACCAGATCGAACTCGCCGGCCGCAAAAGGCAGTTCCTCGGCCACGCCCACCTGGTAGTGCAGGTTGGGCCGCGCTGCCGCGCGCTCGATCATTTCCGATGAGGCATCGATGCCAATGACCTGCTCGGCTATCTCAGCCAGCGCGACCGTCGATTGGCCGGTTCCACAGCCTACGTCGAGGGCGTGGCGAAAGGACGCAAGACCGCTGAAGGCTCGTATTTGCCCGGCTACGCGGTCGTGAAAAAACGGACGCACCCTCTCGTAGCGGGCCGCAACCTCTTGCGACGCAAACAGGTTGGCCCTGGAGGCCTTTCGTTGCCGCGCACCGGCGGGCCGAGTCACGCTGGAGTTAGTCACATCCCAGTACTACCACACCAACCCCGGCAAGAGCAGCGGCCCTGAACAGCGTCTGCTGTTCAGGGCCGCATCTTCGGGCCATTATTGCCGGCCGTCTATTTCCCTACCAACTGCACCTTCGCTTCCACCATCTCGCCCCTGCGAACGCGGCCCTTGATCAACCGGTCCATGATCAACACGCATACGCCGGCGATCAACGCCGGAAACGCCGCGGCCAGAAACATGTCCTTCAGCGGCCAATGCCGAGCCACCATCATGCCACCCGCTACCGGGCCCACAATCGAACCCAGCCGCCCGATTCCCAGCACCCACCCGAGGCCGCTGGCGCGCAGCGCAGTTGGGTAAAAAGAGGCAGCCAGAGCAATCACGCCGGCCTGCGAACCATAAACGCAGAAACCAGCGCAGAACGTGACGATAGACAGCACAACCAGGTGTGAGCCTACAAAACCGAAGGAGCTGACAAACAGCAGCGCGCCGATGTAGCCGCACATCAGCACCGCCCTGGGATTGAAGCGGTCCATCAACCGGCCCAACGTCGGCGTGCCACAGACAGCGCCGACCGAGAACAAGGCCGAAACCTTCAGCCCTATGTCGAGCGGCACCCCGTTCGCCCGCAGCACCGTCGGATACCAGCTTGCAATCAGCAGGCCGACGATCAGCGTCGAGAAGTTCGCAACCCATGACAGGATCGTCAGTGGCGCGCGTCCCTCCGTCACCAACTGCGAGAGCGGAACCTTTTTCTTGCGTGGATCCTCTGACAGCCTAAAACTCAACACCGCTGTCTCGGCTTCACTGAACTTGCCGTACATCTTTTTCAGAATTCGCGCAATTCGCTCAGCTGCATCGCCCCTCGTCACCATGTAACGGATCGACTCGGGCAGGGCCGCAATCAGGATCAGGGCCAGCAAGATGGGCAGAAACGCGCCAAAGTAAAAGGTCCACTGCCATCCCCATGGCGACTTCAGAAAATACGCGCCCAGGAAGTGCGCCGCTGCTCCGCCGATGGGAACCCCGGTAAACGCGGCGGTCGTCAGGAAGGCCCGCGAACGCGTCGGAGAGTACTCCGAAACAATCGCGATCGCATTCGGCATCGCGCCACCGATTCCGAGGCCGGTCAGGAAACGTACAAAGATCAATGCCTGCAGCGAATATACGTTGGGCGTCAGCAGCGTGCAGAACCCGCAGATGAACGTAGACACAACCACCATACCCTTACGTCCAATGCGATCTGCAATCGAGCCAAGCAGAAGGGACCCGATCATTACTCCCATAAACCCGGCAGCAAATACCGGCGCGATGGCGCTGACCTTTACGTGAACGTGCTCCGCCAGGAGAGGCACCGTGCTGCTGAGGGCGGCGATGTCGTATCCGTCAAAGAACAGGACAAACGCGCAAAGGATGATTACTCGAACTTGAAATCCCCCGACGGGGTTCTTGTCAATCAGGTCGGTAACGTTGATGGTGACGCGGTCGCTCACATCGTTTCGCTCGGCCATGTTCTCCTCAACTTCGCTCGCAAAAAAGGGGCGAGCTGTTCAGCTCGCCCCCTCGCAAGACATGATGCTTACGGCTCGCGCATCTGGGCATGGCCGGAAACGGAACCTTCCCGCTTCGGCTTGCCATCGACCAGCATCGTCACGGAACGGCAGGGCTCCGTGCCGTGGTTGAACCATGCATGGTTCGTGCCACGGCCAATGCAGATGTCGCCCGGCTTCAGGATGACTTCCCCCTCGTCCAGGTAGCAGGTGACTTCGCCCGTGATGACGATCTTAAAGTCCATGCTATCCGTCTTGTGCATCGGCGGCTTAGGCTTCGTCTTGTCTCCCGGTCCCAACTCCGAGAACATGAAGCGGAAGCCACCGGCCGGCGGCGCCGTACCCAGGATGCGGTTTCCCATATCCTCTTCGCCCAGAAAGTCGACGGGGACGGACTCGCCGCACCACAGCAGGGTCGAGATCATGCGCGGATTAGGATACTTGTGGTTCGTTGCGAACCCGTCGATCCACACGCACGACTTGCCCTCTTTATTATGGCCAGTAACGACCCGGCGAACTTTCGGATCGCGCTTTTCAAATGCGACTTGCGGTGTGTTTTCTGCCATTGCTATTCCTTTCGATGCCGCTACCGGCAGCAGCCCTTTGCTTTCTTGGTCTCGAACATCGGGCGCTTGCCGCCGGGTGCGAGAATTTCGTAGGTGCTGACGACGATCGCCGACTGGTTGTATCGTCCGCAGTTGGTGACCATCTCCATCACTACGTCTTCACCAAACGTCGCCGTGGCCTTGTCGAACGTCTCCTGGCTGACGCACTTGTTGGTGAAGAGCTCCTTCACGAATGCGTAGACCACCTTTTCGTCTTCCTTAACCAGCACAGGGGTCTGGTGGTTGCGAATGGCGTCTACCGTTTCCATCGTGAGCCCCTGCTTAATGGCATCGGCTTCGTGGACGAACCACATGTAATCGCAGTCCCACTCCCGGGCAATGACCAGGATCATCAACTCCTGCAGGCGCTTCGGCAGTTTGCCGCGCACCCGCAGGATGTCGCCGATCTTATTCAGCGCCTCTGCAAGTTCCGGACTCTTGATCCAGACTTGCCAAGGACCGCCGAACACCAGACGGGGTCCGGCGATATCCTTGTACACGCGCTGTTGCTCCGGGGTAAGGTTCTCAAATACTACTTCTGGAATACGTGCCATCTATTCCTCCATGCAACAAACGGCGTCTACTTAACTACAGTGCTTACTTAGCTTGCGACTTCTTCGTGAACGGAATGAATCCGCTCCAACGGTAGTTGATTTCGTTGCGGAAGAAGAACGCGGGAGCGCGGTAAGCGGCGCCGTAGAAGTCGCCGAACCACACGTACTCATACATCATGGTCTCGCTGAGGCCAAACTTCGACGTCCACTTCAGATTCGCGCCGACCTGCTTGAGGCGGGTCGTGCCCGTGGCGCCAACAAAACGCGCCGGCAGCAGGGATGAAGCCAGACCGAAGTGGGCGGGGTTCACAGCCCATTTGTTGAAAGCACCGACCCACTTGAAGTCGCCGATCAGCTGGAGGGACTTAAACGGGGAGAAGCCGACTTCCGGACCGATGGCGATCATGTTGGCCGGGTAGAATGCGCTGTTGGTGATTTCGTTGACCTGGTTCTGGGTCAGGAAGTTCCACCACATCGGGGCCGAATAACCGTACTGAGGATCGAAGTTGCTGCCCGGGTTCATGTTGTAGCGGGCGCCCAGGTTCGGATCGAAGTTGGCGTCGGTCTTGCTGTCCTTCGGATCGGCACCGGAAGCGAGCCACCACTTGAAGCGCAGGTAGGGCTTCGACCAGGTCTTCGGATTGTACTTGGTCAAGTGACCGTAAGAACCCCACGCGCGGACGTCGATCTGCGGGTAGAGGCCGGCGCCCAGGTTGTCCTTCATCGTGTCCTGTTTGCCGAACTGGTAGGCGAATTCCTCGTTCAGGACGATGTCACGGCTGAACTTGAACACCATGCGCTCGCCGATCGTGCTCAGATGACGGTCCGGCTGGTACAGATAAGCCGAGCTGTTCGTCTTGGCCGTCGGGTGGGCGGCTACGTATGCATTCGTATAGACAGCGGGGTTCCAGGTCGGCCACTGGCCGAAGTTGTATTCCTTGCTGTACGCGTAGTAGATGTCGATATCGCGCTTCTTGCTGGTGCGGTTCTTGTAGTAACCAACCAGGCCAAGCGTATCAACGTCGTTCAGACTGCTGGGGAAAGTGTTGGCGTAAGGCAATGCGCAGCTCGGGAGCGTCGCACCGGACGTGAGGCAACCGCCCTGACCGACCACCTTCGGGTTACGGCCGTTGAACACCGGAAACTGGTCATCCCAGCGCGGGTTCATGATTCCGATGACGTTGAAGCTCTGCTTGGTGTTCTTGAACTGGTAGCCCATGTCGAACGCGGTGAAGAAATAATCGCGTCCGCCGTTGGATGCCGTTCCGTCACCCAGGAACCAGCCATCGCCGTAGCCCAGGTTCCAGCGGCCGACCTGCAGATTAAGGCCTTCGATCGGCAGCTTCTTGAACTTCACGTACGCCTGATCGAACCAGATTTCGCCGGCAACCATCGGCGAAGCCTTGCCGTTGTAGGGAGCCGAGAGGTTAATCAGCTTCTTCACGGTCTCGTTCGACATCTGGACGAAGGCGTCCACGTTGCGGCCGAACGGCACGTTCATCCACACCTGGGTGCGGAAGCGATAGTCGCGGACTTCGTCGTTCGCTTTCCAGTTGTTGTCGGTATTGTTGTATGCATTAACTCGGAACCGCTCGTTAACGCCAAACGAGATGCCGAGGGGCTTCTGTTCCGGCTTTTTGGCCGCCGACGGGGCGGCAGGCTTTGCCGGTGCCGGCTTCGCCTGATTATCCGCTGCGCTGAGGTCAGCCGCGGGTTGTCCTGCGTCCGCCGTAACGGCGGGACCGCTTTGCGCGATTGCAACCATGGCCACGGTCAACAGAACCGTCAACAGGGCCAATTTCCACTTCATCATATTGCCTCCAGTTTGGTGAATGGTCCGGCGTCGATCATTCTCGCAATTCGCCTGCACTGCCGCGACTACCTGACGCGTCTCCGTGTGCCCGGAGTCCTCGCGTCAACAACGGCAGAGAGCTTTCAGAGTCCCCCGGAGTATGTTGGAAACACGCCCCCGGAGTCCAATTCAAATCCGTCAAACCTGCTGATACAGTTGTCATATCAGCGCTGAGGTGCCCCCGCGCGGCAACCCCTTGGGGCTTGCGCCCTTGGCGGTTAGCCACGGCAGAGGCAACGTTAAAACAGCACGCGAACCAGCTTACGTTGCATGGAAGAACTTGTTTCCCTACCCGGGGACGGCGCCCCAACCCTGCGGGCGAACCTATGGCGCCCCCCCTCCATCGACGGCACAGGGTATGGTCACGCTTCATCCGGGTGGGTATTCTTGAAAACGCTGCGCGCAGTATCGACAAAATTCAGGATGTGGGGCGATTTCTCGCGCTTCCGCCAGGCCACATGCACTTCCATTGTCGCATTCGGTTCATCCAGGGGCACCACCGCCAAGTCGTCGTCCAGCCGCAATACGCCCGGCAGGATATAAATGCCTTTTCCCGCGGCTACGTCCATACTGCCGGCGTTCTGCGGCGACGAAGTTGTGTAAACAACCTTTGGCACGATCCCTGCCGCACGATACATGTCCAGAATCTTGTCGTGCACACCCCGCGAGTTTTTGCGCGGGAATAGCAGCAGGTTCTGGTCTGCGATCTGGCTCAGTTTGATCTTCTTGCTCCGCGCCACCGGACTCCGCTTCGCTAGAACCACCATGAACTTCTGCCTGAAGAGCAGGTCGCTTACCACGAAGCTCGGCGCCACCGGCGGCCGCACGAAGCCCACGTCGATCTCCCTTCGCCGCAGCGACTCGTTCTGCAGGCTCGACGCCATCTCGCGGTAAAACAGCCGTGAGTTCGGATACCGCTTGGCGTGCTCAAGGCCGACCCGGTGGATGCTCTTGGCCAGGTTCATCGACACCCCGACCCTCACCGCCGCCGCCAGTCCAGTTCCTTTCTGCCGCACCAGTTCCACCGCGTCGGAGGCATGCACCAGCAGGTCGCGCGCTTGCTCCAGCAGCAGCGACCCCGCATCCGTCAAATTCACCGACTGCCGGTTGCGAATCAGCAGGGCAACGCCGATCTCTTCTTCCAGCAGCCGGATCTGCCGGCTGAGGGGCGGCTGCGTAATGTTCAGACGCTGCGCCGCCTTGCGGAAGTTCAACTCCTCGGCGACCATGATGAACGATCGGAGGAGTGAAAGGTTCAGCATGAAAAGAAACCCTCCACTGAGTCACGCACTGTATCACGAAGTTGTTAGTCAAAATATCACGATGCAGGCGGGATTCAAACCTGAAACTACCGATAAGGATAGGGGTTTCGGTGGAAAACCGCTGGCTGGCCGAATTGGGAATCGGCTGGAACCGCACGCCGCGCAGCCGCGTTTGCGGCCTCGACTCGTGCTTGAGGCCAACCGCCGGCCACATCCCGGGAATGGATGCGGCCGGCGGCTCCTACCCTCAGTTTTTCAGGATCTGGAAGTCCATTGGATACTTGTGCATCCGCCGGACGCCCGTCTCGGTAATCACTATTGTCTCGGCAAAACAGACTCCGGTCGGATCCTTCTGCCAGGTCGCATCGAACAGATCGACGATGTAGGCGAACACCATCCCGGGCAGGAATTCGTCGCCCGTCGCCTTGATCACCTCGCCGTCCTTGTTCTTGCCATGGAGCCGGTACCGCGGATACTCCAGCGACGCCAGGCCGTGCCCGTGGATGCCCGTCTCGCAGACGCTGAATGGCTGCTGTTTGAGGTAGGCCCGGAGCGTCTCCATGCACTCGGAGATCTTCCGGCCCGGCCCGAACAGTTCCAGCCCCTTGTTATAGACGTCGATGCAGCCGTCGTACATCCGCAACTGATGCGGGTCCGGATCGCCCAGGCTGTAGGTGCGCTCAACGTGGGTGAAATAGCCCCCGAACTTCGGGTGCATCTCACAGATGATGACGTCCCCGGCTTCCATGCGCCGGGTTGTCGGCACGCGGAACGGATGCGGGAACGGATGCTTGTCGCAGTTCCACATGAACAGCGTAGGCGGCTCGCAGCCTTCCGCCAGCATCGTCGCCATCATCTGCCCGTATACTTCTGACTCCCGCACGCCCGGCCTCGCCCGTTCGGCGCAGGTGGCCAGCATCATGTCACCTACGGCTGCGGCCTTATCGAGCACCGCAATTTCCTCAGCGCTCTTGACCGCCCGCAGCTTCTCCATCATGTCGACCAGTTCGACGAAGGTGGCCTCAGGAACCTGCTCCTTCGTCTGCACGTAGACGCTGTAGGGCACCCAGCCGTCAGGATCGAGCGGGCCGGCGGTTCCGTCCATCCCGATCCTGCTCTTCTGCAACCCCATCTCGCGGATGCGGCCCGCGACGCTCTCAGCCCAGGTTCCCACCCGGGGCCGGATGTCAGGAACCCACTCCTGCGATCGCTTCCACCCTTCTACAAAAGTCGGCATCTGCACGAAGCACGTCGGCTCGCCTTCCAGGGGAAAGACGAGCACGTTGAACTCCGAGTTGCCGCCGACCGGGCACAGGTAGCGCGAGTTGGCAATGCAGAAGTCCCAGACGGCCGGCCAGCCCCACAGCACCAGCGCGTCCAGCCCCCGCTTCCGCATCTCGTCGCGCGTGTTCTTCCAGCGCCGGTCGCGCTCAGTCAGCGACAACCGGTGCAGTTCCAGCTTCTCTCTCATATCGCCTCTTGTTCGTTCGCCAGGCCGCAAAGCCGGATTAGATGCCCATCCGCCGCATCGACTCGATGTAGTCGGCCACGCCCTGCTCCACCAGGTACTGCGGCTTGTAGCCCAGATCGGCCCTGGCGCGCGAGATGTCGAAGATCCCGTACATGTAAGGCTTTTCGAAGAACGCCAGGCCGTCGCCCACCTCGATGTCCGCCGTCGGGATCACCTTCCTCACCGCGGTCGCGAAGTCCTTGATCGTGGCGCCCACGCCGGTGGCGATGTTGTATACCCGGTGATGCAGCTTCTCGGTCACCGTCGCCAGGAAAATGCCCTGCGCCGAATCCTTGTTGTAAACGAAGTCGTCCCGCTCGTCGCCGCCCTTTTCCAGCCGGAACGGCTTGCCGTGCACCGGCTGCTCGATGATCCGCCCGATGAGCCCGTGTACCCCGAGCGCACCCTTGCCCGGCGCGTAGGTCGTGCCGAACAGCAGCGACACCGTGTCCAGCCCGAACGCTTCCGCATAGTAGTTGCACGCGTTCTCGCCCAGGTACTTGGTCCCGTCGTACATGCGCTGCGGGTTCCGCGAATGCTCCTCGCTGATCGGCTTGTACGTCGGATATCCGTACTCGTCCTTCAACGGGCCGTAGGTCCCCTTGGCGCTCGTGTACACCACGCGCTTGATGTTGAAGAGGCGAGCCGCTTCCAGCACGTTTACCGTGCCGACGCAGTTCACCTGCACGGCCTGCGGCGGGTTCGCCGCGCAATACCCGCTGACCAGTGCCGCCACGTGCACGATGTGCGTCACCTCATGCTTCTTGATCGCGTGCAGCAGGCTCGGCAGATCCGTCACGTCGCCCAACTCAATATCCACCTTGTCGACGATGTCGCGGATCAGGGACTCCTTCCGAGTTCGGGCGAAGATCACCGGGCGAAAGCCCTCCTTCACAAACTTGCGGCTCGTCTCGGCGCCCATGACACCCATACCACCGGTAATTAATACCTTCATCGAGAAGTCTCCTTCGTTTAATTATTTAGACCAGCTGAATTCTATACGCCTGGGGACACCCTTGCACCCCGCAGACACACCACGGCCCCTTGCGGTAAGCCGGAACCACCCGGCTGACTTTAAGAGCAGCAGCGGCTCGTGTCTATTTCATTTTGCCCCATTCTACTGATATTTCATTTGTATCAATCTCTTTGCGGGACTGGCCGCCGCCCGCCTTGGTAAAAACGCTCCCGGAGCAGCATGGCCAGAGGCAACTCGAGCAGAACATGAGTGCCATGGAACAGGCCCCGCGAAAAGTCGATGTGAATAGGCCCACGCGGCCTATTGCACCCTGGCAGCACTGCCTGATTTATGACCTGGACCAGATCGAGGGACGGGTTCGAGGACCGTTCGCACCGGCATAAGAACCGACTGGACAAAAAAACGCCTCCAGCATGCAGCTGCTGGAGGCAGCAATCGGAGGACACGCAGCCTAAGCCAGGTTGCACGTTCACTGTATGAAAGCCCGCAGCGTCTGTCTATTTCATTTTGCTTCACCTTGTTGATTCACTGCGTATATCAGCGACCCCATAAACCCCCGCCTCCGCCGCCATTTTCTCGACTCCGGTTGCGCATTCTGCGATTTTGCCCAGAAACAAAAACGCCTCCGGTCTATAGACCGGAGGCAGTTGAAGGAGGAAACACGTCTTTGCGACAATTGGAACGGACAACCGATTGCCAAACTCTGACGGAAGCCCTCTACCGCTTCCCTTCAACCCTGCTCACGAAGTTATCCCACGGACGCTCGACGTCGAAGTTCTCCGTTGGGTTGTACTTCAACTCCTGTGCGTCCATCGCGTTGACGTTACGATTCAGCAGCATCGCCTGGAACTGCATGTTGGCGTTGATCTGCGTGTAAACCGCCTGGAATGCCACGCGCCGCGCTGAATCGGCCACGATCGTCATGCCGTGCCCGCGCATCAGCACGACCGGAGACTGGCCCAGTGTTTTCGCCAGCGAGGCGCCGAGCGGCGCCGTGCGCACCAGCATGCCTCTTTCTTTAGCATCGGCAGGCTGGACGAGACGCGAGTCGAATAGCGGCGTATCCGGGAACAGGAACCCGGCCTGAGCCACCACCGGATGCATCGTCACGCCGGCCAGACTAAACGGAATCACCGCCTGCGTATGCGCGTGGATCACCGACTGCACATCGGGCCGCACTTTATAGATCTCGCCGTGAATGTAGCGCTCACCGTTGGTGCGCGGAGCCTTCTGGTCGACCGGCACGCTGTTCAGATCCAGTTCCACGATGTCCTTGCGCGTTACCAGCGATGGCGGCATCGCGCGCGGCATATAGAAGTGGTTGGGATTCGTCTTCGAACGAACGCTGATATGTCCGTAGCTATCGAGAATGCCTTCGTTCACGCATATCTTGTACGCTTGGATCATGTCGGCAATGCGCTGCTCGTCCGTATCGGGCAGGTTCGACACCCCGACCTGGGCGAAGGCCGCCACACTGCCGGCCAACAGCACCAGTAAAGCGATCCCAGCTTTCACGACTCTGCTTGTTTTCATGGAAAACTCTGCCTCATCCAATTCGATTTGGTGGTTGTTCCTTTTCCTTTGAGAACCCGCGTGCCGCGCTCAAAGGGCTTTACGCAACTTCAACCCGCCGTCCCCGGTCTCAGGCCGAACGCAGGCCCATCCTCGACCCGCGCCTCCCCGCACACTCGCTCGCCGCCTGAAACGCGTAGGAAATTCTAACCGGATACAGATCGCGAAAAACAGCACCAAAGGTACGCAGAATCCCGCCATTCATCAAATCAATTATTGCAATGATGCAATTGACATCATCTATGCCAACATCCGGAGGTTTTCGGCCTTCCCTCCCGGCCCGCGCTCCCCTGAATTTGCAGTTCCTTCCGAACTCAGACCGCTAGCGCAAGCGCAGTTAGTTGAACTGGATATCAGGTTTGATGCTGCGGATGAACGCCTTCACATACGGCGCCAGGTACTTGCGCTTGCGCAGCACCAGTCCATATCGCCGCCTCGGAAAGTAGCGGTCCAGGTTGAAAATCCGTAACGACTTGCGATCGTCGTCCGAGATCGAGAAACCGCTTAGCAGCGCCGCTCCCAGTCCGAGGGTTACGTACTTCTTCACCGAGACCGGGTTGTTGTGCGTCATCACCACGCGCGGCCGCAGGTTGTCTTCGGCGAACCGGCGCTCAATGAAGGGTTCCACCGCGCCCGTCCGCGAGAAGAGAATCAGCGGAGTATCGGCCACCTGCTTCAGCGTCGGTGTCTTGCCGGGGAAGAAGTCGCTGTTCTTGCCCGCAATCAGCACCACTCCGGAGTCGAACAGGTCGTGGCAATCCAACGTCTCCGGCACCGAGTCCAGGTAGGCAACTCCGAAGTCGGCCTCCGTTGACTCCACCCGCTCGAACACCGTCTCATAGACGCTGCCCATCATGTGGAAATCCACCAGAGGGTAGTCTTCGCGAAAACGGGCGACATAGCTGGGCAGGAACGTATCGATGATTCCGTGGCTCGCTGAAAGCGCAATTCGCCCGCGGAACTCCTGCTGCCGGAATTCGCTCTTGATCTCGCGTACAATCTCAAACAGCGAGATCGCCTTCTCCAGCAGGACCTTGCCCTCCGGCGTCAGTTTCATTCGTCCCGAAGCGCGGTCAAACAGCGTAACCCCGAGTTCCTTTTCCAACCGCTTGATCTGGTGCGTAATTGTGGGTTGCTCGCGCCCCATGGCGGCCGCGGCCTGCGTCACTCCACCCCGCTCGGCCACGTAATAGAACCCGCGAACCCACTGTAGAAAATCGCCCGATATCTGCTCAATCATCGCGTCCTCCCCGCCCGGTTGGTCGACGCCACCGCTGCCCGCAGCCCGGTTTCATCCGAACCATGTATAGATTAGATGAATGCTGATTGCAATTGTAATGAATGTCGTATATGCACGGTGAAGCGCCCCGCCTCTTAGCCCACAGGACGGCGTCGCCGGGGTGCGGAACCGGTTTGCATCCCGGCCGGCGGGCAAAACAAAAGCCCAGGGCTGCCGCCCTGGGCTGAACTCCCAATACTTTTTTGGCTAACTTGCCTTCGGCGCCTTCTTGGTCTTGCGCGGGCTACGGACCAGCACCGCCGCCTCGGCCACGAAGCGCCCCATCGCATCCGCCATATGCTCCAGCACCGTCGTCCACTCCGCCAGATGCTTCTCGCCCTTTGCCGTCAGTTTGTAAACCCGGCGCGCGGGGCCGTTGGTCTCAACCTTCCACTTCGAAACCACGTTGCCGTTCGCCTCCAGATTGCGCAACGTGCGGTACAACGCCGCCCGCTCCACCTCGGCGTCAGTCATCGCGTACTCACGCAGATCGCGCCCCAGGTCGTATCCGTAAGACTGCCCCTTCTTCTTGAGCAGCAGCAGCACCACCGGCTCAACGAACCGGTACAGATGCCCCATGGCGCACGTGCATGGGTACTCCGCTGCATGACGGCAGGTTTTCGTTTGCTTTGGCAATGCTCTCCTCAATCAAGCGCTAGCGTATCAACTCGCTATTCGCGGAAAATTCATGCCCGACTGGGGTGATTCAATCGGCGGCGATGCTATCCAGTCCCGCCTGGCGCACGGCCTTATTGGCCAGCGAATTCGCCTCCCGGTTACGGTCCCGGGGAATATGGGCGATGGAAAAACGCAGCGACCGGGCCAACTTGCGGCAGGTGAAGTTCAAGGCCGCCAGACGCTGGCTGCGGCAGACATAATCACCGTTCATCTGCCGGACTACCACCAGCGAATCGGTGTAAACCAGCAGCGACCGGGCGCGCAACCGGATGGCGTATTGCAGCGCCTCCATCAGCGCCGCGTACTCGGCCACATTATTGTCCTGCCGGCCGATCCACTTGGAAATCCGGAGCCGCTTCGAGCCACATCCTTCCAACACCACGCCGATCCCGGATGGCCCCGGACTGCCATGGGACCCGCCATCGACGTATGCGACCAGTTCCATTACTTCTCCCACATCTGACACCATGCGCGAAGTCGGGAGCAAAGGTCAAGCCCGTTGTCCCTTCCCGGAATCTTACGATACATCATTGCGGTTCTGTGCAAATTTTGTGAATAAGCAACGGCCCCACCGCCCGCGCCCCTCCGCAAGCGATTCGTCTGCCAATGAATTAGCGACACTCGGGAAAAGCCCTGCACAATTCGCACAGTTGCACCATTCATGGTTATTGACATTTGCCCGCCCTGCGCTAAAGTCCATCGCGTCGACGGTCGAAAACGGTTGGTCTTCTAACAAGGTGGCCGGCCGGAAGTAGGCTGAACGGTCCCGCACCTCGGGGTGACCCTAGGGTGCTCCCGGACCCGAAAAAACCGACGGTGCTCACAAGGCGCAGTCGGGGTCCGGACCGCGAAAGCGGTGGCCGATCAAGGGCTGTGACGGTACATGCATCCACGCTGCTGATCTCGCGAGTTGGCAGCTAGAGCATAACCAAGGTCACGGCCCTTTTATTTTGTTCGGAGATTTCCACCCAATTCGGGTTGCCGCAACGCAAGCTCATCGCTCACCCCAACAGCCACCTGCCAATTCGCGACTTGCGGCTGGCTAGGTCCATCTCAACCATCATCGCTGTCCCCGGATCGTATTCCGTCTCGAAACCCAACCGCTGCGCATCTTTTAGGATGCGTCGCGCCTCCGGACTTCGCAGACCATGAAGCGCCGTCACTTTTTTTCCGGCAGCCTCAAACACCAGCCCTGCCGTACGTCCTCTGAAACTCACAGCGGCGAACCGCAAACGCTTGACCTGCTCGATTGAATAGTCGGTCGTCGCTGTCACCTTCCCACGCACCGTTTCCAATATTTCGAGCCGTTGCGGGGTGAGCCTCACATTGTGTACCGTGCCCCAGTACTTCCAGTGCAGGCTAAGCCCCAATACGACCGCGATAACAACCAGCCCCGGCCAAGAATGATCGAGGGCGGCAGCCAGGCAGAATCCGACGGCGTAGCACGCAAGTGTCCGGCGCAGATTTGGTGGGCAATATGTCGCGGTAAGCGAACCGGCGGAAACTTCAAGGCGAAATCCACCAGACGACAGCACTTCGCCGGTCTTCGCATCGGCTGGTTCCATGAAGCAGCGTCCGGGAGAATTGAACACAGACAGCAGGATTCGTGACCTATATTCAACGCATTATGGCGCTATCCGGTGGGATGCAGATACTTCACAATTGCCTGCACCAGCCCGGGGATAGTGTACTGTGCGGCTTCCAAGTGTACTGGCAATCCCAGTTCCCTCAGCGTCGCCGATGTCACCGGCCCGATCGATGCCAGGCAAACCCCTTCCAACAGTTTGAGAATGGTAGCGTCGGCAGAGCCTGCGCCGGGATGCAGAAGAGCCAGAAAGTTCTTCACCGTCGAGGATGAAGTGAAGGTAATCAGGTCGGGGCGTTCACGACTGTTCAGTACCGCCAACAGGATTTCACGCGAGCGCTCGGGCGTCACCGTCTCGTAGGCCTCGCGAACCTCGACGTCGGCCCCGGCCCCGCGCAATTCCACCGGGATCACGTCGCGCGCCACCTTGGCGCGTACCAGCAACACCCGCTTGCCTCTCACCTGATCGCGTAGGCTTCCGACAACCGCTTCAGCGACGTAGGTCTCGGGCATCACATCGACGCGCAAGCCAAGTTCCTCGGCGGCTTTGCGCGTGGCCGGACCGATCGCGGCCAGCTTCAGGTGCAGCAGCTCCGCTGCCGCGAGCTTCAGCTCCGCCATGCGCGCGGCCAGCGCATGCACGCCGTTGACGCTCGTCAGAATCAGCCAGTCATAGCCAGTGTGATTTCGCAGGGCCTCGTCGAGCGGTGCAAAGGAGGCCGGCGGGCGGATTTCGATGAACGGAATTTCTTCGACGACAGCCCCGAGTGCGCGTAATTCGACCGAGAGTTTCCCGGCCTGCTCGCGGGCGCGGCTTACGATAACGCGCCGTCCCGCCAGCGGCGCACTCGCGCCCGAACCGGCGGCCACGTCGTTCGCCTTCGCCTTGGAGTCAGCACCGTTCACGGCTGCTGCGGACACCCGCCATCTCCGTACACTTCGTCGAGAATCGCGTCGGCTCCGCTCTGGAGCAGTCCCTTCGCCACGGCCTGCCCTAAATGCTCCGGATCCGAGCCGCTGGAACTGGCGCGCAGCACGAGCGATCCATCCGGCCGCGCTACCACCGCGTGCAGTGTGATACGCGAGCCCTCGGCTTCGGCAAAGGCACCGATCGGCACCTGGCAACCGCCGCCGAGGCCGTTGAGCAGCGCGCGCTCCGCCGTGGTGGTGCGCCGGGCATCGTAATCGTCGAGGAAAGCGAGCGCGGCGATAATCGCATCGTCGCCGTCGCGGGTCTCAATGCCGAGCGCGCCCTGTCCGGCCGCAGGACACATAAGATCAACCGGCAGAACCTGCCGCACGAGTTCGGTTCGCCCCAGCCGGTTCAGCCCGGCAGCGGCCAGAATGATCGCGTCGTACTGGCCCTCTTCCAGCTTGCGCATGCGGGTATCGACGTTACCGCGCAGCGGCTGAATGTCGAGGTCCCGGCGCAGCGCCAAGAGCTGCGCCTGCCGCCGCAGGCTGCTGGTGCCGACACGCGCGCACTTCGGCAGCTCCGCGACAGAGTTGTGCTTCACCGACAGGAAAACGTCGTTCGGATGTTCGCGCCGCGTAACGGCTGCCAGGCGAAAGCCGGGAGCCAGTTCGGTCGGCAGGTCTTTCAAGCTGTGCACGGCAAGATCGACCGTGCCGGCGGCCAGCGCCTCTTCGATCTCCTTGGTGAACATGCCTTTGGTGCCGACCTTGGCCAGCGACACGTCGAGTATCTTGTCGCCGGTCGTCTTGATGATCTCAAGTTCCACCTGGTGGCCGCGGGCCTCAAGCATCGCGGTGATATGGCGGGCCTGCCAAAGGGCGAGTTGTGAGCCGCGAGAACCGATGCGCAGTATCATCGCCGTGTCGCCCCCGTTCCGGGTTCGCTGTCGTCGCCGGTCTCCAACTCGTCCGCCTCCAGATCGGCCGCCGTCGGCCGCTGCTGTTGCAGGTTAAACAAGCGGCGCACCACATCCACTACGGTGGTCGCCTCCGAGCGTTCGCGGGCCGCGGTCTTGAGCGTGACGATGGGAGTATGCATGATCTTCTTGATAATGCCGCGCGAAAGAGCCTCAATCGCCATTTCCTGCTCAGGCGTCATCGCGCCCAGGCGTCCGCGCACACGGTCGATTTCCGCCTGTCGAATCGTTTCAAAATGCTCTTGCAGCGAGACGATCGTGGGCACCACATCCGCCGCTTGCAGACGCGCGGAAAAACGCTCGACCTCCTCGTCGATCATCGCGTGGGCATGGCGCGCCTCGTCGCCGCGGTCGGAGAGATTCGAGCTCACGACCTGCTGCAGGTCGTCGATGTCATAAACGAAGGCGCCATCCAAGTCATTGACCGCCGGATCGACATCGCGCGGTACGGCAATGTCAATGAAGAACATCGGGCGGTTGCGGCGCTTATGCAGGAAGCGCTCGGCATGCTCGCGCCGGAAAATCGCGTGTGGCGCGCCGGTCGAACTGATGACAATATCGGCCTGATCGACGGTGTCATACAGATTCTCAAATGGCAGTGCACGCCCGTTGAACTTCTCCGCCAGCCTGGCGGCGCGCTCAAACGTGCGATTGGCAACCAGAATCGACGCGGCGCCGTGCGCCAGCAGATGCCGTGCAGCCAACTCGCACATCTTCCCCGCCCCGACCAGGTAAACGACGCGGCCCTTGAGCGAGCCGAATATCTTCTTCGCCAGATCGACGGCGACCGAAGCCACCGAGACCGCCGAGGTGCCTACCGCAGTTTCGCTGCGCACCTTCTTCGCCACCGCAAAAGCTCGCGTCAGCAAGGCGTCGAGTTGCGAACTCACCGTGCCGACCGCGCGCGCGGTGGCATAAGCTTCCTTCACCTGGCCGAGAATCTGTGGCTCACCGATGATCATGGAATCCAGGCTGGCGGCCACGCGGAATATGTGCCGCACGGCCTCCTGCTCACGGTATTCGTAGAGGTACTGCTTAAAAGTCTCGGCCGGCTGCTCGAAATATGCGGCGAGAAACGGCGTCAGGTCAGCCGCCCCATTCGTGGAACGCACCAGGAACTCGACGCGGTTGCAGGTGGACAGGATCAGCGCCTCTTCAATGCCCGCCTCCCGGACCATGCGTTGCAGGGCCTCGGGCAAGCGCGCTTCGGAAATGGCGAAGCGCTCGCGCACTTCGATGGGCGCGGTCCGGTGATTGACTCCTGTCAGCAGAAAGTTCATGGGGAAACGAATTTGTGAACATCGCTGAAAAAGTTGGCTGCCCATGCGCTCAAGGCCACCAGGAAAGCGCAGGCAGCCAGGAAAGCGGCGCGCCGGCCACGCCAACCGCTGTTCCATCGGGTGTATAGCAACACCACGTACACGATCCACAGCAACAGCGAAAGCGCCACCTTCGGGTCGCGGAAATAGACCGGCCCGAACTTCGCCTGAGCCAGCGCGGACCCGGCGATGAGGCCGAACGTCATGAAGGGAAATCCGAGCAGCAGCGACTTGTATCCAATGTCGTCGAGCGTCTCCAGCGCGGGCAGGCGCGAAGTAAAGCCTCCGGTATCGCGGGCCTTCAACTTGGCCTTCAGTTTCCGGGCCTGCAGCAGATAGAGCAGACTCACGCCGAAACTGAGAAACAGCGCCGCGTAACCGGTGAAGATCAGGACGATGTGGATGAACACCCAGCCACTTCGCAGGGTGGGGTTCGTGAAGTCGATCGGAGCGCGCGCAATCGCCGAGGCGAACGTCAGCAGGAATACCAGCGGAAAGATGAACAGCCCGGGCGAAGTCGTCCGGTATTTTATCCTCGCCACCATAAAGACAAACATGATTACGAAAGCCAGCAGCGATTCCGAGTAGTGGACGGAAGCAAAGCTGAGATGCTCAATGACGGCGGCCTCGCAAAGCGAGACGAAGTGAAAGACCATGCCCAGGCTGACGACCGGCACAACAAAGCGCTGCCACGCCTCGGCGCGGCGGGTCAGCAACGTCAGCGCATAAAAAAGTCCGGCGGCGTAACAGACCACCGCCACACGCAGCCAAAGTAAAGGCATAAAAGAAGCGCTCCCGCGCACCCCCGGCCGGAGCTAAGTCCAAGATTCATTATACACTTCCGGGCTGCTGGAAGGGAGAGCGCCAGCGGCGGCCGCAGCAGACGATTCCTCAAGTGTACCGGCCCATGGTTCGCTTTCCGATTTCCTCATTTTGGGGATTGGCAGCACCCCCTCCACCAAGTACTATTCACCGTTCGGGCTAACCGGCCCGACTAAATTAAATACGGAGTCAGCTGTTAACCAAACTTATGACTTCCGCTCGCAAGTCCTCCCCGCTCGACCTTGCTCAACTCTGCCGGCAAATTCCTGTCAGCGAACAACACCTGCACATTGAGGGCACGCTGGCCCCGTGGATGATGGTTCGCTTCGCCCGTCGCAACAAGATCAAGCTGCACTATCGCAACCAGGAGGAGTTGAAGAAGGCCTACCGCTTTCGCAACCTCGACGACTTCCTCGCCCTCTACTACGTCGGCTGCAAGGTGCTCGTCACCGAACTCGATTTCTACGAGTTGACCATGGCGTACCTGGCGCGCGCCGCGCGGCAGAACGTGCGCCACGCCGAGATTTTCTTCGACCCGCAGACGCACCTTGAAAACGAGGTAGCGTTCGGCACCGTGGTCAACGGCATCCACCGTGCAATGACCGAAGCGCGGGCGAAGTTCAACATCTCGTCGCTGCTGATCATGTGCTTCCTGCGGCATCTGCCGCCCGATGATGCGATGGCGGTGCTGGAGGCGTCGGTTCCCTACCGCGACAAGATCGTCGGCATCGGACTCGATTCCTCCGAGCGCGACTATCCGCCGCGCCTCTTTGCGGCGGTCTTTGCCAAGGCCCGCGAATATGGTTACCGCTTGGTGGCCCACGCGGGCGAAGAGGGTCCGGTCGACTACGTCTGGCAGGCGCTGGAGATGCTGAAGGTGGAGCGCGTCGATCACGGCGTGCGCTCGATCGATGACCCGATGCTGATCGATCACCTCGCGCGCAAGCGGGTTCCGCTTACCATGTGCCCGTTCAGCAACCGGCGGCTCAAGGTGACTCCGAACCTCAAGGACCACCCGCTGCGCCATTTGCTGGATCAGGACGTCTGCGTGCTGGTGAACTCCGACGATCCCGCCTATTTCGGCGGATACATCAAGCGCAACCTGCTGGGTGTGGCGCGGGCGCAGGAGTTGACCACGGAGCACATCTTCCAACTGGCCCGCAACAGCTTCCATGCCAGTTTCCTGCCCGCCAAGGAAAAGCGCGCCATGCTGGCCGAGGTTGGGCAACTGGAGCAGAACATGATCGCGATACGGTGAATGGCTCAGTAGCCCTTCATCAAGATGAGTCTGCTTGCTCGTGCCCCTTCGAACTCCACCATCCATGGGCTTCGGCGCAGGAACAGCACCCTGCTGTCGCGCCATGGACTCGTCTGAAGACACCATCGCAGGTAGGATGAGGCCTCCGCCGGGGTGATGAGATACCCAAATTTCCGGCGGAGTTCCGCTTCGGTCATACCAAACACGAGCTTATTCCGGTCGCCATCGCCCACCATTACATCCAGTGCGCGATCGGGATTCAGGGGATAAACGCCACTCTTCCAAAGGACGTATCCAAGCCCCTTCGGGTCGTGGGCAAAGGAATACGTGCAGCACCAGACCGCCACCACGAGCACAACCGCGCCCAGCAGGCAATACAAGACGCGCTGTCGACAGTTGCACATGTGATTATGGGCCGCTTACTGAAAGGCCGACAGTATAGCCGTAACCGGCAACAATTGGGAGAGTATCCGAACGGGCCACGCTCATCGCCGTATCCCGCCGCCAATGCAATACCTCCTTGAATCAACCCTCATATCAATTTTGAATTAGCCCCCATCCTCTCCTCGCCATACACTTCCATGACTCACATTCAGGACTTGTCAGACGATGCCAGCTGCGTCGCCCGGGTAGAATCCGGCTGCGGAAGTGGCGCGTAGGGAAAGTTGTGTGAAATAGCGTCGCAATCATTGCTGAGGAGGCATACGCATGGAAAACGATCTCTTCGCCAGTTTCATGGAAGTAGTGAGCACGCGGCGGAGCTGCCGCAAACTGAAGCCGGATCCGTTGCCGGAAGGCGCCATCGAGAAGCTGCTCGAAGCCGGCAAATGGGCCATGTCGGGCAACAACGCGCAGCCCTGGGAATTCATCGTCGTTACCCAGCCCGACCTCAAGAACGCGCTCTACGACGATTACCTGACCGTGCACAAGGATTTCGTCTTCTGGATGGAACAAATGCGCGCTCCTGAGTTCCGCCACCCGAACTTCCAGCACTCCGGCACGATCGAGGAGCAACTCGCGAAGGAAGACAAGATGTGGCGCTGGAGCGAGGCCCCAGCCCTGATTGTCGTCTGCGGCGACGGACGCAAGCAGTGGCCCACCGTCATGTGCGCCCATACCATGGGCCGCCACAAGACGCACCTGACCGATGGACTGTCCAACGCCAGCACCAACATTCACCTGGCCGCGCGCGCCCTCGACCTCGGTAGCATGTGGGTCACCATCCATGTCGAAGACGGCATCAAGCGCATTTTGGGCATCCCCGACCTCGTCATGGTCCACTCGATCATCCCGGTGGGCTATCCCTACCGCAAGCCCGGCCCGGGCGCACGCCAGCCGCTAGAGGGCAAGATCCACCGCGAAACTTACGACATGAGCAAGCACATGAGTGGCCAGCAGTTCTTCGAGGACTTCGCCCGCCGCCGGGCGAAGGCGGTTGAAGTATTCCGCGGCACGTCGCAAACCTAAGGCCCTGAGAATTCCATACTAAGGAAGAGATGATGGCAGATAACGTGGCACCGCCGGCAACGGCCAAGGTAGACGAGGCTTTTTCAACGCATTACCGGCGCATCGTGTTCGCCGGGGCGCTCGGCACGGGGCTGGAGAACTATGACATGTTCCTCTATGCCCTGATTGCGCCGATCGTCTTCGACAAACTGTTCTTCCCGAAAATGGACGCGCATGTCGGCGCCATGGTGGTGTTTGCCACCTTTGCTGTCGGCTTCCTCGCGCGCCCGCTCGGCAGCATCGTCTTCGGGCACTTCGGCGACCGCATTGGGCGCAAGACGGTGCTGGTATACACGCTGCTGATGATGGGCATTGCCACCATGCTGATGGGCGTGCTTCCCAGCTACGCCTCAATCGGCATCTGGGCGCCTACCATGCTGATCTTCCTCCGCATCTGCCAGGGATTCGCGATCGGCGGCCAGACAGGCGGCGCCGCGGTGCTCAGCATTGAGAGCGCACCGACGGCCAAGCGCGGCTTCTGGGCGGCCTGCGTGCAGATCGGAGCGCCGATGGGCACCGTACTGGCTTCGCTGGTCGTCAGCATCCTCACCGGCTACTGCGGCCGCGAACTCTTCGGGGCCTGGGTGTGGCGAATTCCGTTCCTATCGAGCGTTTTGCTGATCATCCTGGGTATCTACACCCGTTATAGCGTGGATGAGTCCGTCATCTTCGCCAAGGCGAAGCCGAAGGAAAAACCCCGGGCGCCGCTTGCGCTGGTCCTGAAGAACTATAAGAAGTCGATGCTGTGCGCCATGCTGGCGGTGATGTCGCAGAGCGCGTTCCTTTATCTGACGTGCATCTTCTCCATCGCCCTGGCCACCAAGCGCATGGGGATGTCCCAAAGCAAGCTGACGGCCTTCCTCACCATCGCCAATTGCATCGCCATGCTCACGGTGCCGCTCTACGGACACCTCTCCGACCGCATCGGGCGCCGCCCCTTCCTGATGCTCGGCATTGCGCTCTGCGCGGTCTACATCTATCCGTTCTTCCTGATCCTCCAGATGAAGGACAACCTGCTGCTCGGGCTGGCGATCATGCTGGCGGCGGGCTTTATTCACCCGCTGATCTTCTCGCAGGAACCTTCCTTCACCTCGGAACTGTTCCCCACCGAAGTCCGTTACACCGGAGCCTCGGTGAGCAAGCACTTCGGCTCGGCCCTCGGCGGCGGTCTGGCCCCGCTGATCGCCACCAGCCTGATGGGTAAGGACATGAACTTCAAGCCGGTTTTCATCTACTTCGTGATAATCGCCATTGCCGGCTTCACCGCTGCCTTCCTGGCGCCGGAAAGCAGCAAACTATCGCTGACCCGCAAGGCGTAACCGACGGAATTCGCCATACTGGCCCCCGTGCTTCGGCATGGGGGCCTATTTTTTGGGGATCGCATTTCTGGATTGCCGGGTGCCCCAGGTTCTGCGCCGCGCTTTTCGGCGCTAACCTGGGAAAGTAGATGGCACGTGCTATTCAACAACACCAGCGCTAGTCAAGACCGAGCGGCTCGAGCAGACTCTCAATATTTTCCGCATTCAGCAGGAACCGCCGCGGGTGCGAGGCGATATCGGCGACTTCGTCGAGCGCGGCCAGCAGGCACATCTTGGCAGCCGCGTACTGCTCCTGCGCGCTCAGCGTGCGTCCGTGCCGGGCCGCCCAAGCTTCCAGCGCGTCAGCACAGAGGAAGACGCTCACAGCGTATGTCGTCTTGCGGTCCGGGGTTACGTCGAAGATGTACTCGCCAACTGCCCCATCGGAGGCTGAGGTCACCGGCTCCCGCTGCCCCACAAAATAGTAGTCGTATACATATCCGCTCTGAGCGGCGTAGTGTTTCAGCCGCCGCGTGCTCATTCCGCATGAGCCTCGCGCAGGCGGGCGGCAGCGGTCTCGGGAGTTACCGGCGTGAAATAAACCTCTTTCACGGTGTACGACTTCACCTTGCTGGAGACAATCGGCAGTATCTCGATGTGCCAGTGGTAGTCGTCGTCAATCGTCTTCCAGTAACCGAGCGTCTGCGAACGGTGCAGCGTGTTCGGCGAGGTGTGCAGCACCAGGTGGAAACCATCCGAGACGGCTCGGATGCGGTTGAGCGTATGCCGCAACAGCGCGGCCAGATCGCGCAGCGACCCCTGACGGGCCAGAGCAAAGCGCTCGAAGCTCGACTCATGCGCCCGCGATATCAGCCAAGTCTCATACGGCACGCGTGGCGCGTAGGGACAAAACGCGACAAAGTCGCCACGGGTCTCCACGATCCGCTTGGCCTGCTTCTCCTCCTGCATCAGGATGTCGCAAAAAACGCAGCGCTCCTTGTTGGCGAAATACTCGCGCCCGGCACGCAGTTCGTACAGCACCCGCCGCGGCACAAACGTCGTGGCCACCGCCTGCGACGTGGGATGCTCAAACTCCTGCCCCGCCACCCGGCCATAGTCCTTGAAAAGGCTGACGTACTTGAACCGCTCGTCGCGCTTCAGATCGATCACGCGTTGCGCGGCCAGCAGCAGAAACTGCGAAACCTCGTCGTCGCTTGCGTCCCAGAGTTGCCGGTCATGCACCGGATTCTCCACCAGGACCTCGTGCGCTCCAACCGGATTCATCTGGTCATAGATGCCGTTGCCCCGCCGTCCCGGATCGCCCTCCACGTGATAAAGCGGCGCCGGATGCACCACCGCGCGCGCCGAAAAGGCCTCTCCCGGCACAATCGCTGGCAGCGAGCCGATCACTTGCAGGGTCGCATCCGCCGTTGGGCAGAAGCGGCAGCCGCCCTCCTCGCGGGGCGGGGCCGGGGGGTCGTCGCCGGTGACGACCCAGGAGCGGGTGATCGGATCCTTGCGCAATTCCATGGGCCATAGTGTTGCAGCTTGCTCTCCCGCTTGCAAGCCGCCGTGCCTGCAAAAAGTCGCACGGAAAATGCTGGAAAGTAACGGCCGGAAACCTGAAACTGTCTAGGTGACCGATTCCACCACACCGCTGATGCGGCAGTACACCGCGATCAAGAAAGAGCATCCCGACGCGTTGCTCTTCTTTCGCCTGGGCGATTTTTACGAGCTGTTCTTTGAAGATGCCGTGGTAGCCGCCCGCGAGCTGCAAATCACGCTCACCTCCCGCAACAAGGAGCGCGGCGTCGCCGTGCCCATGTGCGGCGTCCCATACCATGCAGCCGACAACTACATCGCCAAGCTGATCCGCAAAGGCTTCCGCGTCGCCATCTGCGACCAGATGGAAGTCCCCGGCAAGACCACCATGCTGGTGCGCCGCGAAGTAACCCGCGTCCTCACCCCGGGGACCTCCATCGATGCCGCCCTTGGCTCGGAAGAAAACAACTTCCTTGCCGCCGTGGCCCGCACCGGCACCGGCGGACAGGAAGTCGTCGGCGTGGCAGCCCTTGATCTTTCGACCGGCGAGTTTCGCGCCACCGAGTTCACCGGACCCGACGCCGAACGCCGCGGCCGCGACGAACTCGAACGCCTGCGCCCGCGCGAAGTCCTATACGGCTCCACGGCTCCGCTGTTTGAAGCCGCAGGAGAGAGCCGCTCGCCCGTGCGCGACGGCAGCGGGTGGACGGCCACGCCCATCGACAACTGGGTCTTTGCTGCCGACTACGCAGTGCCCCAGCTGGAAAACCACTTCGGCGTGCTTTCGCTCGAGGGCTTCGGACTTGCCGGACGCACGGCCGCCGCCTGCGCCGCCGGAGCCATCCTGCATTACGTCCGCACCACGCAGCGCGGCTCGCTCGATCACGTTGACCGCATCGGCTACTACGAGCAGCAGCACTGCCTCGTGCTGGACGCGGTCACCGTCCGCAACCTCGAGCTGATCGAGCCGCTCTTCACCACTTCGGGCGACGCCGCCACGCTGTTTCGCGCCATCGACCACGCCGTCACCCCCATGGGCAAGCGCCTGCTGCGCTCCTGGATGCTGCGGCCCTCCATCGAGAAATCCGTCATCGAGCAGCGGCTGGACGCCGTCGCCGCCTTGCAGAGCGCCATGATCGTGCGCGACGACCTGCGCTCCGCCATGGCCGGCGTGCTAGACGTGGAGCGCCTGCTCAGCCGCGTGACCCTTGAGACCGCCGGAGCCCGCGACCTGCTCGCCCTGTCTGCCTCCCTGCGCAAGCTGCCGGGAATCCGCGCCAGCCTCGCCCGCCTCGCCGCCGAGCGGATCGCCTCGCTGCACCAGGCGATCGACGAGTTGGGCGACGTAGCCGAACGCATCGAGGCGACCATCGCCCCCGAACCTCCCGTCTCGCTCGCCGATGGCGGCACCATCCGCATTGGCGTGGACCCCGCGCTCGACGAACTCCGCGAACTCAGCCGCGGCGGCAAGCAGTACGTCGCGCAGATCGAAGAGCGCGAACGCCGTCGCACGGGCATCGGATCGCTCAAGGTTCGCTTCAACAATGTCTTTGGCTATTACATCGAGATTTCCCGGTCCAACCTCGCGGCGGTCCCGCCCGACTACGACCGCAAGCAGACGCTGGTCAACGCCGAACGCTTCACCACCCCGGAGTTGAAAGAATACGAAGTCAAGATCCTCGACGCGCAGGAGAAGATCGAGGCCATCGAACGCCGCATCTTCGGCGAACTGCGCGCCCAGGTCGCTGCCGAGTCACGGCGCATCCGCCAGACCGCGCAGGCGCTGGCCGAAGTCGATGTGCTCGCCTGCTTCGCCCACCTGGCCGCGCTGCGCAACTACTGCCGCCCGCAGTTCGAAGACTCGGGCGACCTCGAAATCCTCGCCGGACGCCATGCCGTCGTTGAATTGCCCGAAATGACCGGGTCGAATGACCGCTTCGTCCCCAACGACCTCTTCCAGAACGCGACCACCGACACCATCCTGCTGCTCACCGGACCGAACATGGGAGGCAAGTCCACCTTCCTGCGC
>CAINCZ010000059.1 GCA_903847195.1 uncultured Acidobacteriota bacterium
CTTGCCTCTCCTACTGCGCCGTCACGCCGCCGTCGACGAACAGCGTCTGGCCGGTGATGAAGTCCGAGGCCGGGGAGGCCAGAAACACGCAGGCTCCCACCAGGTCGCTCGGATCCGCCAGCCGTCCCAGCGGGATCTGCGCCGCGTACTTCTTCGCCAGCTCCGGGTTGTTCTTGATGTGGATCGTCCCCGCCGTGATAATCAGCGCCGGCCCCAGGGCGTTCACCTTGATGTTGTAAGGCGCCCACTCGATCGCCAGGCAACGCGTCATCGCTCCCACCGCGCCCTTCGTCGCGCAGTAGCCCACGTTCCCCCCCGTAAACCCGCGCTGCTCCCGCACCGACGACAGGTTGATGATCTTGCCTTCCTTCTTCTCCTTCATCACCCGTCCCACGTGCTTCGACATCAACATCGTCCCGTTGATGTTGGCGTTCATCAGCGCCTGCCAGTCTTCCAGCGGATACTCGAACGCATCCCGCTTGATGTTCATCCCCTGCGAGTTCACCAGGATGTCGATCGTGCCGAACTTCGCCACCACCTTCGCCACCATCTCGGCCACGCTGGCCTCGTTCGTCACGTCGCAGGTCACCGCCCACGTCTCGTTGCCGGTCTCGGCCTTGATCCGCGCCGCCGCCGCGTCCACCGCCTCCTGCCGGCGGCTCGCGATCACCACCTTCGCCCCGTACCGGCTCAATCCCTGCGCCAGCGATTCGCCGATGCCGCCCGCTCCGCCCCCGACCAGGGCCACTTTCCCGTCCAGCCTGAAGATGTCCTGCATTGCCGCCTCCCGTTTTCGCTCTCTATGAAAACAATTAAGAACTGCCCGACTTCTTATGAGTATTTGTGGATCTCGACTTCTTGCGAGTATCCGCAAAATCGGCTGCCCCACCCTCGCGCGCCTGATTTTGGCGCGTTAGGGTGGGGGTTTTGCCTTTGCCTTCGCCTACGCCAGCGGCTTCAGCCCCAGGATCGCGCGCGCCTCTTCCGGCGTCGCCGGTTCCTTGCCCAGCTCGCGCGCAATCCGCACCGTCCGCGCCACCAGCCGCGCGTTCGACGCCAGGTCGCCCTTGCCGTAGTACACGTTGTCTTCCAGACCCACGCGCACGCACCCGCCCAGCAGCATCGACAGCGTCGTCAGCGGCAGCTGCGCCGTGCCCACCGCCGCCACGTTGAAGATCGTGTCCGGCGGCAGCATGTCGATCATCGACAGCAGCACCTTCGGCGTCCCTTCGCACGCGCCCTGGTACCGCATCCCCAGCACCAGGTCGATGTAGTACGGCTTCTCGATCAGCCCCTTGTCGATCAGGTTCTGCACGTCCCGCAGCATGGCGTGCGAGTACACTTCCATCTCCGGCTTGATCCCCTTCTCCCGCATCTTGCCCGCGTACAGCTCGATCTCTTCCGGCATGTTCGACCACGGAATGCCCTTCCACTGTCCCGCGATCCGCATCAGCGTCCCCATGTTCAGCGACGCCATCTCCGGTCCCGCCTCCAGGCAGTTGATCCGCTCCATCTGCGTCAGGTTCGGTCCGCCGCCCGTGCTGTCCTGGATCACGATCGGGCAAGCCGCCCGGATCCGCTGGTGAATGTCCTTGAAGATGTCGATGTCCGGCGAGTTCTCGCCCTGCTGGTCCCGCGCGTGAATGTGCACGATCGCCGCGCCCTCGTTGTAGCAGGCCAGCGCCGACGCCGCGATTTCGTCCGGCTGTTCCGGCACGTGCGGATTCTGCTTCTTCATGGTGATCGCGCCCGTCTGCGCCACCGTGATGATCACTTTGTTGTTCGGCAATGCGATTGGCATCTGTTCCATTCTCCTGTGTTGCGTACTCAAACACTCTGCTTGGCCTTACTTGCCCGCCAGCTTCGGCGGATCTTTCAGCGCGAACTCCACGCCCTTCAGCGCCCGGATCAGGTCGTCGTCCCGCTTGTCCAGCGCCTCGGACAGCGTCTTGTCCGAATAATCGAAGAACCCCGATCCCGACTTCACTCCCAGGTGGCCCGCCGCCACCAGGTCCACCAGGCTCTTCGGCGCGTTGTCCAGCGGCGGCTCCGGATAGTTCGGCATCCGCAGATTCCCCGCGCTCAAGTCCAGCCCCGTAAAGTCGTAGCGCTGCACCACGCCCAGCGTGCACATGCGCGGCGCGATGCTGGCCTTGATCGCCAGGTCCAGCTGGTCCGCCGTGATGTAGCCGTTGTCCAGCAGGAAGAACGCCTCGCGCCCCATGATCCGCAGGAACCGGTTGATCGCGTGCCCCGGCACGTAGCGGTTCATCAGCACCGGCGTCTTGCCGATCTTCTGCAACAGCGCAATCACCGCCTGGGCTGTCTCCTCCGACGTCTTCGCCTCCCGCACCACTTCCACCAGCGGCAGAATGTGCGGCGGCGCGAACCAGTGCGCCACCACCGTGTCGGCGATCCGGCTGTCCGGCACCAGCTCGAAGATGTTCAGGTACGACGTGTTGCTGGCGAAGATCGTCCCCGGCGCGCAGATCCCGTCCAGCTGCTCGAACAGCGCCTGCTTCAGATCCTTCTTCTCGTTGATGCACTCCACCACGAAGTTGGCGTCCCGCGCCGCCTCGGCCAGCACGGTCGTGTACGTCACCCGCGCCTTGATGGCCTCGACCTGATCGGCCTTCACCAGTTCGTGCTTCACCAGCGTCTTGAGCCCGGCGGCCATCACCTCCCGCGCCTGCTCGAGCGATGCCTCCCGCCGCGCGTTCAGCACCACCGGATACCCCGCCTTGGCAAAATCCAACGCCACCCCAGGCCCCATCAGCCCGCTCCCCACCACCGCGATTCGCTTGATCTGCTCCAGTTTCATCGTTACTCCTTGTC
>CAINCZ010000060.1 GCA_903847195.1 uncultured Acidobacteriota bacterium
CGACAGCACGATGTCGGTCGCCGACTCCGACGGATAATTGAAGAGCATGCGGAAGTCGCCCTCGTTCATCAGCACCAGATCCGAACTGACCAGTTCCGACTCGCTCGCCACTACTGCCTTCACCTTCAGGTTGACGAACGAACCATCGTGCGCCTTGAAGGGTACCTTCCCCTCAAACGATCCCATGGTGCGCGCCACGCCCGCGCCCAGCGCCACCTCGCCCGGGCTCTCTTTCAGGTCGTCGCTCGCGATCACCGTGTAGTTGGCGCCGCTCGTCGGGTCGTAATAGTAGCCCCAGAGCCGGGGCTTTGCCCGCTGCACGCCGCGGATGCCGCGCAACTTCTCCGCGTAGACGACCGGGATCAGATCGTGGCGGCCCGCCATCATCCGCTGCACAATAATCTCCGGCGAATCGCGCAGCGCCAGCGTCGCCTCGCGCTTGAGCGACAGCACGAAGAACACCACCGAGGCGACAAGGAATACCACGAAGCTGTATACGATCGTGAGTGCAAGGTTCTTGCCCTTGCGACGCAGCAGCGACGACAGCGTGAAGTCGAGTATGTTGGATTGACGGTTCAGGAAGCTCATGCGGTTAGCGGCGCTCCGTCCTTACTTTGCCCCTCTGTGCTTCAAATGCGGCGGTATGCCCAGCACCGATCCCGAAGGAAAATGCTCCAGCGACAGAGGCGAGTCCTGGAACGCCGTGTTGAAGTCCGCCATGCTCGGATTCCGCGTGTAGCGCGCGTCGGTGAACAGGCACAGGTCCGTCAGCCCGTGGTAGCCTGCCACCCGCGCCCGCGTCTCCAGTTCCGCCGCATCCGCCCGTTGCCGCCATCCGGCGTGCGCATACATCAGCGCCACCAGCACGCAGCACCCAGCGAGAAACAGCAGAAACGTCTGCGACTTCCTCATCTCCATCAGTCCAGACTCCGGATCAGTTCCGGCAGTACCCGCTCAAAGCGCTGCACCGCGCGCCCATTATGGTCGGCCGCGAACTGCCTGGCGTCGGCTTCCTTCTCAAACGAGATCAACTCTTTCCCCATCGGCCCAAACACATTGCTCCCGTCCACGTAAAAGGCCTTCGTGGCGTCCACCAGTTTCAGTTCGTAATAGTCGGTTACGTAGATCGCATCGATATCGCCCGTCCGCTTCGCCGGATTATACTTCGCGAGGTCGAAATAGTACTTGAACATGTCCTTGGTGCCGTCAAAGACCGCATACGATCCGTCCTTGAACACGACCTCAGCGAGAAAGTCCGGGTACTTCTGCACGAACATGCCGCAGACCGGGCATTTGTCCCGCACCTGCGGTTTCACCGGCCCGCGCTCCCCGGCCACCACCGGCACGAGCAGCGCCAGCACCACCGCCGCAATCAGCACACGCCTCATCCCTCGCTCCTTGTTCCTTGGTCGCTCTTACTGGTGACTGTGCGACGGCATCGGTCCCTGCATGCCCGACATCGGGCGTCGGTGCATCTTCCGCCGCTCGCGAATCATCTTCGTATCCGCATACATGTCCTCATACGTCGCCTTCATTGCGTCGTCGAAGCCGGCCGGCGTCCCGCCGTTTTGCTTAATGAAGGCATCGCCGTCCGCCTTGTTCTCAAAGGCCCACTTTGCCCGCTTCGTCATCACGCCTGGCTTGCTGCCGCCGATTACCCAGGTCGCCGACTCGGCGTCAATCAGCTTGCCCGTGACGAAATCGGCCACCTGAATCGTCTGCGGGTTCTTATCGATCGCCACGGCCAGGTCAACCGCCGCACAGTGCAGACTGCACGCCGCCATCGTGCTGCCGTCCCCGTAGCGAATCAGCACCCGGCTGCGCGAGAACTGCTGCCGGTCCATGCCGCAGTAGCTGCACGAGGGGTGCGCCTTCACGTCCTCCAGTAAATGCTGCTCCACCACCTGCGCCGGCAGGCTCGCCGCCACGCACAACAACAGCAATAGAACGAAAGCCAGGCCTTTGATCTCATGCATCGGGAAGTCCTTTCCACCAGGCATTTCGGAGCCGCCCTAGTCGAGGCAGTGGCAGGAAATGGCCTGCCAGCGCCACCTTCGCGCTCCGGTCGCGCATAGCATAGCAGCGTTCCTCATTCCCAATTAGATGAACTTCGTGCTTCACTTTTCCTGTTTCAGCCTGGCACTTCTCCGGGCGAGTTTCAGATTGGGAGTGTTACGTGCACCCAGTTACGCGGCGGGATCAAGGCCGGAACGACGATTGCCGGTTTGCCTTCGCCCTATTCCTCCCTGTTAGCCGACTACCATCAGTGGCCAGCACAGTTCGTCATTGCAAATATCTGGCTATGATCGTACGCTACCAATGTAAATCACATCTATATGCTATATACAGCAGCATGGAAGTGTAACAGACAGACAGGCAGGTAGAACGCTATGCAGCAATTCGATGGGACCGGACCGCGTGGCGCGGGGCCGCGCACCGGCCGAAGGCAGGGCGTCTGCGAACCCAGTTCCGGAATTCGTGCGCTTTGGGCTGGGGGCCCGGACAGGCCAAAGGCGCTGAGAGTCCTGCTGAGGATTTTGGCGGCCAGCGGAACGCACCGATATCCTTGAAGCAGACCGCTTTGCGCTTGCTTAAACGCGTTGCGCGATCAAGGAGCGCAATTTATTCACCATCACGCATTTGTGTGCCGCGAGCGTAAGCAGAGAAGCCGATCAGACAACGGGAGATTACGAATATGAAAGTTGCAGTTGCAACCGATGACGGCGTACACGTTTCCATGCACTTTGGCAGAAGCGCCGGATTTCTGGTCTTTGATGTCGAAGGCAAGAACGTAAGTTCTTGCGAACTCCGGGACAATAACCACAGCGCACACGCCCAGGGACAGTGCGACCATTCGCAGCACCAGCCCGGCCACGGCGGCCACAGCCACGCCGGCCTCGTTGGTCTGCTCGATGGCTGCGAGGTAGTGCTCTGCGGTGGCATGGGTGCCGGCGCGGCACAAGCGCTTACGGCCAGCGGAATCCGCCCCGTGATTGTACGCACTCAAGGAACCGCTGAGGAGGCCGTGGGCCTGTTCGCCCGTGGAGAGTTGCAGGCAGCGCCCTCCGGCTTCTGCGGATGCTCGTAGGGCGCTGCTGCATGCACACAGCGAAGGAGCAATCGTGCGTAGAAAGCGTTGCCGCCACGAATGGGACGAGCCCTGCACCTGTGCCTTAGGCCACATGTACCGCTTTGTTGAGCCGGTCATTCTGATGTTGCTCAAGAAGAAGGGTCAGTCCTACGGCTACGACCTTAGCAATGAGCTTGACCGCCATGCTATTACCGACGGCCTGATCGAGCGAGCCGCTCTTTACCGCACGCTTCGCGCTCTGGAGTGCAACGGCAACGTTATCTCGCACTGGCAGACTCCGTCTTTGGGCCGCGCGCGTCGCGTCTATCGGCTGACGCCGGCGGGCGAGAAGCACCTGCAGAACTGGGTCGGAGTGCTCGGATTCCTGGCACAATCAATGGAGCGGTTCGCCGCGGAAGCCCGGCTGGTTCTGGCTACCGGGCCAATGCCTGCCCGTCGCGCCATTCCCCCGCGCGTGCGACCAACAGCCACGGCGGAGTGAATCGATCCGGACGCGAACGCACTTTATAACAGGAGGATCCGTTGGCCTCGCCTGACGTAAAGAAACTGTTGGCCGAACCGCAGCCTACCTGTTTTGGCTGCGGCGAAGACAATCCCCGCGGACTGAAACTCTGCTTCTCCACTGGCACTGACAACCGCGTCTCCGCCGCCTGGGTGCCCGAGGAGTTCTGCGAGGGACTGCGCGGTATCGTTCACGGAGGCCTTGTCAGCACAGTGCTGGACGAGGCCATGGCCAAGGCGGTAATTGGCGCCGGCATTCAGGCCCTGACCTGCGATCTTCGAGTGCGCTTCCGGCGTCCGGCCATCGCCGGGCAGGCGCTGGTGATTTCTGGTTGGCTGGTCTCCCGCGACCGCCGCAGAGTCCGCACCGAAGCCACCATCAGCAACTCGGAGGGAAGTGAACTGGCGCACGGCTGGGCAACGTTCCTTGCCCTCTGACGTGCTGGAGGAGCCTTCAACGGAGGGGGTGCCGCCACAGCTGTTGAGCCGCGCCCGCTACCGTCAGTTCGCCAATGAGAACAGCATGTCTACGGTGCCGGCCCACTCTGGAGGATCATCGGCACGCAAATTGAAGGTGGCGTCCGTAAATGGTGTGTCGTCCATTCGGAGAAGTGCCAAGATCGGAACTCGCGGCAAGAGCTGGCGAACGTAGCTAATAAGTTCCTTCCGCTCTTCCCATGCCGCCCCGTGTCCTATCACCACCACATCCACCAGCGAGGTTGTCAGTTTGAGTTTGTTCACGCTCGCCGAACCAAGCGCAGATAGGACTGAATAGCCTCTTGCCATCAAGACATCCTCGCGAAGCTCGAGCATGGATGGCGTGTATTCGACCTGTAGCACGGTCTTCATTTGTCACCGGAAGAGCCGGACTCCTCGACCCTCATCGCAGGGTACTCACCGCAAGCCAAGCTTGCGGAAGATAGTCATCGCCGGACACCAGTTGGTGAAACCCGATTGCAACAGGTTCAGTCCGACGAAAGCGGTCAGCAGGTACCAATACGGCGAGTGCCAGTACCCCAATGCCAGCGACCCCAGCACGAAGACTCCCGCCATCAGCCGCAACGCGCGTTCCACGGTCATAACATCCTCCGAAGCAAATTTGCTTCTTCGCTGGGTAAAATGCGGAAATTCGCTCCGCGTTACACCTGTGCCTGGACGGCAGGCACGGCAGGCTTAGCTGCCCCGCGGCGCTCGCTCATGTAGTACAGCACCGGAACGGCCATGCGCGACAGCACCGTCGAAGCCACTTCGCCAGCCATCAACGACAGCGCCAAGCCCTGGAATATGGGATCGAACAAGATGACCGACGCACCCACGACTACGGCGGCCGCCGTAAGCAGCATGGGCCGGAAGCGCACGGCTCCGGCATCGATCACCGCCTGCTCGAGCGCCATGCCCTGCCGTCGCCGCAATTCGATGAAATCCACCAGGATGATCGAGTTGCGCACGATGATTCCCGCTCCGGCGATGAAGCCGATCATGGATGTGGCGGTGAAGAACGCCCCCATCATCGCGTGGGCCGGGAGAATACCCACCAGGGTCAGCGGGATCGGAGCCATGATGACCAGCGGCGTGCGGAATGACCCGAACCAGCCGACCACGAGAACGTAGATGAGTA